>NZ_QWDE01000001.1:1010791-1347722 GCF_003432065.1 Mucilaginibacter terrenus
GTGGGGATCGTTAAAATTAATCGTAGGCTTTGGCGTACAGGAAAATTGCGAGGTTAACAATAACGCTACACAAGTAAAAACCAACAAGCGATAGCAGCGCATTGGGCTTACCACTTCATTTTTTTGGTAATAAACCCTATCAGGCTATCGGCCATCTCCTGCTGTTCTTTTTCGCTTGGGTGCCCAGGGGTGTTCTTATATGGAAAGAAATGCGTGTAGATGTTCTTATCCTTCATGTTACCTACGGCTTTTTCTATATATCCAGGCCATGGAGAATCTTTTTTTGTTGCATCCATACTTCCCAGGGCACAAATAATTTTGGCCGACGGGTACTTAGACCGGATCTTACCAATAAACTCCTGGTATCTTTTTACAATGAACTCTGCTGTGGGTGGTGTGTCGCCAAACAGTTTTTTAAACTGCTCATGTTCTGGCTTTAGCACTAACCAGGAGTCGTTCTGGAAAAGGTTTACAACTACAACTTCAGGGGTGTACTTGGTAAAGTCCCATTTTGCGGTGGAGTCATGCGCCGCCACACGGTCGTAAATATCGGGCATAACGTAATCAAACCAACTGATCACTACCCCTATCCCACTTTTAGCTATGCAGTAGTTATCGGCATTAAAGTGCCGCGCTGTAATATTTGCGTAGCTTTTATAACCATTTTCAAACTCGTAGGTCCCCCTGTCCTTTCCTTCTTTGTCTTCAATAGCATAACCGCAAGTAATTGAGTTCCCGTAAAATTCTATCCGGTGTTTATAAGCAGGTGGCGGCAATATCTTGCCGTCTCCATCAAGCGTAAACTTGTAAAACATCAGCGTGCCCATGTCATACTCAGTGCGCTTAAAAAGCTCCAGCTTGTGTTTACCCTCATTCAGTCCGCTTGCTAACACAAACTCCTGCATGTATTTTTTTGGTTGCAGGGTGGTCATCACCTTACCATCTACCACTACCGTAACAAAATCAAAACCAGTGTCGTCGCTCAGGGTAGCTTTAGCACCGGTTCCTGTGAAGTTAATTACTACAGATGATGCCGTCCAGGTAAGTTTCGCAGCATCTGCCGTCATGCCGATGCGCCCCATGTAGTGTATATTAGGGTCATTAAACGGCACAACTGTATCTGCTTTGCAGGCAGTACCAGCCGCTAGTAGTAGAAATAAAAGGTAACGTTTTAACATACTGCAAAATAACTGTAATAAGTTTCTTGAGCAAGCGCAAGCTGCTCCTATCAAATGATCTCGAAATAACGTTTCAGTTCCCAGTCGCTTACACTTTTGGCATATTGGCGGTGTTCCCACAAGCGGGTTTGGGTAAAGTGCTGAACAAAGCCTTCTCCAAACAGCTCTTTTGCTACCGAAGAATTTTGCATTGCTGTTGCAGCATCAAAAAGGTTGCTGTGCAACGTTCCATGCGTTTTATCCTGATAGCCGTTGCCGATAGTTTGGGGTATATCAAGCTTGAGCTTGTTTTTTATGCCGTATAAGCCTGAAGCCAATGCAGCGGCTATAGCCAGGTACGGGTTGGTGTCTGACCCGGGAATGCGCGTTTCCAAACGGGTTGAACCCACAGATGTATTTATCACGCGCAGGGCAGTGGTGCGGTTTTCTACTCCCCAGGTAATGGTGGTTGGTGCCCACGCCCCTTCTACAAGCCGCTTGTAGCTGTTAATGGTAGGCGCATACATGGGCAGCAGGTGTGGCAGGCAGTATAATTGCCCGGCTAAATACTGCTTATGCAGTTCGCTCATCTTATTCGCGTCTGTGCCATCATAAAACAGGTTTTCGCCGTTTTCTTCTGTCCAAAGGCTTTGGTGAATGTGGCCACTGCAGCCTGGTAGTTCCTGGTTCCACTTAGCCATAAAGGTAGCAGTTATGCCGTGTTTGGCAGCGATCTCCTTTACAGCTGTTTTGAAAAGAACCGCGTTATCAGCTGCTTGCAACACTTCGCAATGTTCAATTGCTGCTTCATATACACCCGGGCCGGTCTCGGTATGCAGGCCTTCCACAGGTATATTAAAACGAGTTAATAAATTAAAGAGATCGGCATAAAAAGCATCATTTTGAGAAGTTCGCAGTATCGAGTAGCCAAACATACCCGGTGTTAGTGGCTCTATGTTGGCAAACCCTTTTTGTTGAAGCGTTTGCGGTGTCTCCTTAAAATTAAACCACTCAAACTCCTGAGCAAACTCCGCATGGTAGCCCATTGCTTTAAATTCTTCAGCTACCTTTTTTAACAAGCTTCGCGGGTCCGCCGGAACAGTTAACCCGTTAGGGCCACTGTAATCAGCAAGAAAAAAGGGAATATCGTCTTGCCAGGGCACATTACGCATAGTGTCCAGGTCAATAAAACATAACCTATCCGGGTAACCGCTGTGCCAGCCGGTGATATCTACATTATCGTAAACCACATCGTTGCTATCCCATCCGAACACAACATCGCAAAAACCGTAACCGGTTTTTAGTCCTTCAAGAAACTTTTTAGTGCTGATAACCTTTCCACGTAAAACGCCGTCTATATCTGCGAAAGCAAATTTAACTTTCTGAATGTTGTTGTCTTTTATATAGCTTATTACTTGTTCGCGGTTCATGGTGGTTTATTAATGAATGCAAGTTAGTAATTTTATAAATGATGATTTGTTTTACTACTGCGTAACAGGAATTTCTATTATTTGAACTTGATTTTTCATAATCAAAGGATTTACCAGGTTTCTGATCATTCATGTAATCATTGATTCCGGTTCAAGATTATTTATACTGATGCAAAAAGATTATCTATTTGTTTACGGCACACTTCTGCAGCAGCATAACGCTTTTGGACAGTATCTGCGCAAGCATTGCTTACCCGTAAGCAAGGGGAAAGTAAAAGGATTGCTTTACGACGTTGGTGAATACCCCGGGCTTATATTAGATGATAATGCTGGTTACGTACATGGCAGCATTTACGTTATAGAAAGCCCGCTGATAATGGCCGAGATTGACGCTTACGAAGGCTATGGACCAGATGAGCAGCAGCCAAACCTTTACATCAGAACAAGAACCAGCATACTTACTGCACAGGGCTATTTAGAATCATGGGTGTACCAGTATAATCTGCCGGTAGAAAACCTGGTATTGGTAGAAGGCGGAGACTATTTGGAATATTATCACAAAAAAAATCCCCCGGGTAGTTAAGCCGGGGGATAAAGATAGAACTAGGGGTATTTAAACTTTTGCAGATTTAACTGTTTTGATAATAACTGCTGCAACTTTGTATGGATCGGCAGCAGAGTTAGGACGACGATCTTCCAGGTAGCCGCTCCAGTTATGGTCAACAGCATAAAGCGGGATACGGATAGAAGCACCACGGTCAGATACGCCGTAGCTAAAGTCGTGAATTGAAGCGGTTTCGTGTTTACCGGTCAAGCGCTGATCGTTATCTGCACCATACACAGCAATACACTCAGCAACTGCAGGGCGGAATGATTCGCAAACTGCCTTGAATTTCTCTTCGCTGTTAGCAGTACGCAACAGTGTGTTAGAGAAGTTGGCGTGCATACCAGAGCCATTCCAGTCAAGCTGGCCAAGCGGCTTGCAATGCCAGTTTATTGCTACTCCGTACTTTTCGCCTATACGCTCAAGCAAGTAACGTGCAACCCAAATCTGGTCGCCTGCTTCTTTTGCGCCTTTTGCAAATATCTGGAACTCCCATTGTCCGGCAGCAACTTCTGCATTGATACCTTCAACGTTAAGGCCTGCTTCTAAACAAACATCCAGGTGTTCTTCAACAATTTCGCGTCCGTAAGCATTTTTAGCGCCTACTGAACAATAGTAAGGGCCTTGCGGACCTGGGTAACCACCTGCCGGGAAACCAAGCGGTTTGTTGGTTTCAGGATCCCACAGGAAGTACTCCTGCTCAAAACCAAACCAGAAATCGTTATCATCATCTTCGATAAGCGCACGGCCGTTAGACTCGTGTGGCTTGCCGGTAGAATCTAGCACTTCGCACATTACCAGGTAAGCTGATTTTCTTGCCGGATCAGGAACAACAAAAACTGGTTTCAAAATACAATCTGACGAACCACCTGGTGCCTGCTCGGTTGAAGAACCATCGAAGCTCCAGTTATCCAGATCTTCTACCTTGCCACTAAATTCTTTAACAATTTTTGTTTTACTACGCAGGCTTTGAGTTGGTTTGTAGCCGTCAAGCCAGATGTACTCGAGTTTTGTTGCCATTTTAATGTGTTTTGTAATTTTAAGTTTAATTTATAGTTATCGCAGAGTTTGTACTTCTAAATTATATGGCGAATTTAAATTATTTTTATAAAATTCATAGTATTGTTTATAAATTTTATAAAAATCAGTAATAAATTTCAAGTTTAATTCTAAAATCGATTAATTACATATCAATTTTATAGATTTTAGGTCTGAATTTAGATATATCGTAGAAAAGCAAAAAGCGGCAACCTTTACGGCTACCGCTTTCATTAAACTTATCCAGCGCTAAACTTTACTTCCCGGAAGCTACGCCCCAGTAACAGCTGTTCCTGATCTTCATTAATCCAACACTGTCAACCTTTAGCTCATTTTTGCTTTTGCCTGACAGGAAATATAGCTTGGCCTTACTGTTATCATATAAAAATGCAGAGAGCTTTTGAGGTTGCCCGCTTTTGTTTATAACGTCAACCCGTAAGGCGTTTGTTGCTTTAACCTCCGACACTGTATCTTCGGGCATGGCGGTCTTAACGTAGTTCACAATGTATTTCACGTCGGGTATGTTTAATGTACTCTTCTTATAATTGTCATCAGCCTGGATCACCTGCAGCAGGCATTTAACGCAGGGCTCTGCAATTGTGGCGTTGCCGTAATTCTTTTGGGGGTTATTAATAACGCTGTCTTTCTTTCCGTTCAACATAACGGCTGTCCGCCCTACTGTGTCAGACACCGGCTTCGGCTTATTGTTGTTGCATGACAACACTCCGAAACCTAATAAAGCCATAAGTACTCCAAAAGATAATCTGCTCATTTTACAATCGTTTTTATACTTAACCTGTAAAAAGAACTTTTGTGTGAATGGCACTATCGTAACAAATAGCTGTTTAAACGTTTTTGTAAATATTTTTAGCCCGAAATTTATTAATATTGTCCGATTTACACTTTGCTGTAGGATAAAACCTTTGTACAGTCTATCAGTGTAAAATTTTTATCATTTAACATTTCAAAAGCGGCTTTTATCGGCAGGCTATTTGTTTGAATGTATCTTTGGCATTCGGTAATATCATGAGTAACGGCAGTACAGTATCTAATTCGGTGGTTGATGTAGTTTTAATTGGCGCAGGCATTATGAGCGCCACACTTGGTGTAATGCTAAAAGAGCTGCAGCCGGATATTTCTATTGAGATTTTTGAAAGGCTGGACACCATTGCCGCCGAAAGTTCTGACGCGATGAACAACGCGGGTACTGGACACTCCGCTTTTTGTGAACTTAACTACACGCCGCAAAAAAAAGACGGAACAATCACTACAAACAAGGCCATCCAAATAGCCGAGCAATTTGAAATAAGTAAAGAGTTTTGGGCGCACCTTGTAGAAAAAGGGCAAGTAGGCAACCCGGAGAGTTTTATCAGCAAAGTGCCGCATATAAGCTTTGTATGGGGCGAAGAAAATGTAAAGTTCCTTAAAGAACGCCATCGCTTATTAACTAAGCACCATTTTTTTAAAGACATGCTGTACTCAGAAGATCATGAGCAGCTAAAAAAGTGGATGCCGCTGGTAATGGAAGGTCGTGATGCCAGCCAAAAAGTTGCCGGCACTTACATGGACATAGGCACCGACGTAAACTTTGGCGCGTTGAGCCGCAGCCTTTTTGCCAACCTAAGTAAACAAGCAAATGTTGGCCTGAGCGTTAATCACGACGTAAACGACATTAAACGAAATAGCGACAATACATGGCGCATTACCGTTACCGATAAGGTTACGGGCAAAAAACGCAAGCTAAATACCAAATTTGTTTTTGTAGGTGCGGGTGGTGGCGCTTTGCCACTATTGCAAAAATCGGGCATTGCAGAGAGCAAAGGTTTTGGTGGTTTCCCGGTAAGCGGGCAATGGCTGGTTTGCAACAACCCAGCAATAGTTGAAAAACATTGGGCTAAGGTTTACGGTAAAGCATCTGTGGGTGCTCCGCCGATGTCTGTACCGCATTTGGATACGCGGAACATAGGTGGTAAAAAAGAACTGCTTTTTGGCCCTTATGCAGGTTTTTCAACAAGATTCTTAAAGAAAGGATCGCTTCTGGATCTCTTTGGTTCTATAAAACCCAATAACATACTACCGCTGCTGGCTGTTGGTAGAGATAACTGGCCGCTTACAAAGTACCTTATTGGCCAGGTAATGCAATCGCCTGCAGATAGGTTGGATGCTTTGAAAGAATACTTCCCTGAAGCCAAAGCTGAGGACTGGCAACTGGAAGTGGCAGGCCAGCGCGTGCAAATAATCAAGAAAGACCAGGAACACACCGGCGTGCTGGAATTTGGCACAGAAGTAGTTACTGCCGCAGACGGCAGTATATCTGCTTTGCTTGGCGCATCGCCGGGAGCATCTACCTCAGTGCCTATTATGATCGATCTGATCAGCAGGTGTTTCAAAACACAATCCGGCACTAGTGAATGGCAGAATAAGTTAAAGCAAATGATACCATCCTTAGGGCAATCGTTAAGCAAAGACGAAGCTTTAGCTGATGCAACGAGAGCAAGAACAAGCGGGGTGTTGGGGCTGGCGTAAGCTGAATATCCTCTAAAAGGAAGAGGCCAAAGTATTCACTTTGGCCTCTTCCTTTTATGGTGTTAATTGTTTACTTGAAATCCGCATCCGAAATCCCGGAATTTACAGTTGCGTCAGTTATCTTAATTGCAGTAGCTGCGCCGCCTATGCTGGTCTTTTCGCTAAAAGGAATTTTTATCCCTGTTGGAATTCCTTTATAGTCGTCGTATTCAGTCGGTGAACTTCCGGCGCTATCTGTTACACGCTTAATTTTTAAACCTGTTTTCATATCGTACCAGTGCTTAACACGCACACCTTCAGGGTTGGTTATGGTGACCATGTAAGCAAGTTTATCATGCACAACCTGTAAGTTAGGTGCCAGTGTCAAAGTATACCCGGTTTTACCATACTCCAGCTCAGGAAATAACCTATACCTGTTACGGACGCCTTTTGCCTCTTTTGATACATCGGATGGGCGGTTAAACTGCACCATACGTACGCTGTCGGCATTGATAACAATATTCGACACCACAAAGTTGTTGTAAGACGGCGCAATCAAATTCATATTGAACTTATCAGGCTGCTTGTATTTAGTTGTTAATTTCAACGCCACACCCTGTAGAGTTGCTTCGCCGGTTATGGTCAGGTCTTTTACATCTTTAAGCCTTCCCTCTCCTCCTACGGCGCTAATGTAGTTCTGTATAACAGTTTGTGCCGTTACGCCTTTGGCAACTTCCTGACCGCTTAATGAGTTATTTTCCGGATTAACATCGGGCAGTACACCTTCCGGGTCTAATGTTACATAAGAAATTTTCGAAGTGGATTTATAAGCGAAGGTCCATTCTGGTCCGCGCTGCCATATTTCTGCTGGCAACTTAACGGTACTGCTTTTTCCGTTTTCTTCCTTCACGTAGACTATAGCAGGTAAGGCCATTTCTCCCAGGTTCTCAATAGTGATAAGCGAGCCTTGTGATGGATCATTCTTTGTATACGCAATGCTTTTTACAGACTGATCCAGCGTCCAGGTATTCAGGAACCATTCGTTCCAAAACCAGCTCAGGTCCTCTCCTGCCGCATTATCCATGCTACGGAAAAAATCCCAAGGTGTTGGATGTTTAAACGCCCAGCGCTTGATGTATGTTTTAAATGCATAGTCAAACCGCTCTTCTCCCAATATCTGCTCCCGTAAAATCATTAGACCGGCAGCTGGCTTCTCATACGCGGCGTAGCCCAGGTAGGATGACTGGATAACATCCGGTGTATTCATAATAGCGTCTGCATTGGCGCTGAACATGCTTGGTGCCCCGGCTTGTACCTCATCCGGGTGGTAGTACTCTCCGCTGTTAAATTGTTTGGTGTCTACCTTATTTATAAAGGTATTAAAACCCTCATCCATCCAGGCATACTTACGTTCGTTAGAGCCTACTATCATCGGGAACCAGTTGTGGCCAAATTCGTGGTTAGTAACGTCCCATAATCCACCTCCTTCACTCTCATGGCTGCAGAACACAATTCCCGGGTACTCCATACCACTAACCGGACCGCCAACATTGGTGGCAACCGGGTAAGTATATTCAAACCATTTGCCCGAGTAAAGCTCAATTGCAGCTTTTACGTATTCGGTAGAACGGCCATAAGCACCTTTACCACCGCTTGATATAGGATATACCGATTGCGCCAAAGCTTTTTTACCATTTGAAAGATTAATGCGTGCGGCGTCCCATACAAAGGCTTTTGAAGCTGCCCAGGCAACATCACGTGAGTTTTTACACACAAAATGCCAGGTAAGTGTAGGCTTTTTTAGGTAAGCATTACCACCTACCACATCTGCCGAGTCTTTTATCATGACTGTTTTATCACTTGTGCGCGCTTGTGCAAGGCGCTTAAGTTCTGTTGCGGTAAGCACTTCGTTAGGGTTAATTAATTCACCTGAGCCTACAATAACCAGGCTTGCCGGCGCTGTAATGGTATAGTCGAAATTACCATACTCCAGGTAAAACTCAGATGAGCCCATGTAAGGTATGGTGTTCCATCCGCTCACATCATCATAAACTTCCATGCGGGGGTACCATTGCGCTATATCGTATATCCAACCCTGCGGTGTTTTTAAGCGTCCGGTGCGGTCGGTGCCGTATTCAGGCACGGTATAAGCATACTCTATCTTTATCTGAAGCTTAGCTCCTGATGACCGCAGCGTATCTTTCAGGCGTATTTGCATACGGGTATCTGTAACGCGGTAAACAGGCGTTTCGGCTTTGCCGTTCTTTATGACCGTTACCGATTTTATCTCGTAACCCTTAGTAAAGCCAGTATTTGCAAAGCGGCCGCCGCCAACAACAGTTGTTGCTTGCCCGCGGGAATCCTCTTTATAAATATTCTGATCCAACTGCAGCCATAAAAAGCTCAATGGATCAGGACTGTTGTTTGTGTAGGTGATTATCGTGCTGCCCGTAATACGGTGCGCAGCCGTATCCAATTTGGCGTCAATTTTATAATCGGCGCGGTTTTGCCAATATTTAACGCCGGGTGCACCAGATGCAGAGCGGAACTCTGTGCCTTTTCCAAAATAAAAAAGGGGGTTAAATACTTTGTGCTGATCGTACTTTGATTTGGTTGATGTAGTATCCTGCGCATGAAGCGTGTAGGAGCCTGCCGCAAGGAGCACAGAAAGTGCCAGTGAAATAATTTTCATAGTTGATGAGTGATATAAAGCTAATCTATCGTTTTTAGTAAAATAAAACAAGATGCTACCGGATGATTGTGACGTAGCCAGATTGTTTATTCTTTTCATCTAGTTGTATAACATAATAGTAAACACCTGCAGGAAGAGGCTTACCGCTGTTGTTGGTTCCGTCCCAACCGCCTGTGTAATATTTTATGTCTTTTATAATAGAGCCGTTTCGGTTATAGATGTAAAGGTGATTACCCAATAGTCTGTCTACATATTTGATGTTCCACACATCGTTTATACCATCACCATTAGGGGTAAAAGTGTTTGGTATTACCACTTGCTTTTTAACAAGTATGGTCACAGTGGATGTATCAGAGCATCCGTTGTCATTAGACACAATTAGCTGGTAAGTTATATCATCATCAGGGGTACTGGTTGGTGCAGCTATGTTTGCATTATCAAGATAGGTGTCTGGCACCCAGCGGAAATACTTTGACCCTGTACCTTTAAGTTTAACCACATCGCCTAAGGTCACAATGGTATCTTTGTTGTAAATAGTAGCAAGTGGTTTATCAAAAGTTAACGTGACTGGATACAACGTACTCTCGCATTTACCGTTGGTAAGCTGAGCATACAATGTCGTATCCCTACGGATAATACCGGTAAACAGCGTACCTGAGTTTTCTTCAACAAAATTCTTGTTAGCATCAAACCACCTGTATTTTTCTTTCGCTTTAGCTCCCTTTACTGTGATAGATGTGCTGCCCCATTCGCAAAGAACTGTGTTACTGGTTACGGTAACAGGCGCAAATTGGTATTCTGCAACCTTGATTGACAGCGTTTTTGTACGATTTTGATAAGCGTTGGTAATAGTTACCGAATATGTGCCCGGCTGGGTCAGGCTAATGGAAGATGCCGTACTACCGTTAGACCATAGGTATGTTGCGCCGGGTAATTTTACGTCAAGCGTTATAGTTTCGTCTTTGCATATCACGGTGTCTGTACGTAACGATACATCGATTACCTGGTCATATTTAATGTTTATGGATCCGCTTGAACTACAACCGGCAGAACTTGTAACGTCTACACTGTAGGTGCCAGGTGCTGTCACTAATAGTGTTTGTTGCGCTGTGCCATTATTCCATTTGTAAGTACTGCCGGGATTGCCTGCGTCAAGCTGTAGTGTTTGCCCGTAGAAAAGTGTAACATCCTTACCCAGATCTACTTGGGGTAAAGGCGCTATTACAACATCTTTAGTAAACTTTGTTGTTTCCCCATCATGTAAAACTTCCAGCGTTACAGGATAAGTACCTACAGTGGCGTATTTATGACTTGGCGTTGCTGTAGTTGATGTATTATCCGGCGAGCTTGGATCACCGAAATTCCATTTCATGCTTTGGATGTTCTCCAACGAGGTATTCATCTTAAAATTAGTTACTTCGCCTATACATGTTCCTACAGATGAAAATGCTACCTCTGCAAAATAGCTTTGGATAAAATTTGGCAGACCAAACGAGCTGCTCTTTCCTCCCAAATAAATTGTGCTATTTTTAAAATTACAATTGAGTCCCTCCAAATTCGGCTGCTCTATAGAATGAAGATACTGACCTCCGGGTTCTGCCACATATATTTTGCCGTCACTTGCAAGTTGCAAAGCACCTAATCTCGATGCGGTCCCTATTTTTACACCCTTAGTTGCTATTGTGCCGCTAGATGCAGGCATTTTCACCTGATAAATATTTGATCCTTCTTCACCTATATACAAAAATTGTCCGTTGGGAGAAAACTCTACACCATATGGGCCAAAGCCCTGAAAACCGGTAATCGTTTGCGGGTTTGTAATTTTTCCAGTTACTTTATCAAAATCGTAAATCTCAACAAGATTTGTACTATAATCCATAGCTGCTGCTAATTTATCACCCTTTGGCGACGCTTTCATGTATCCTATCGTTCCCAGATAATCATCTGCCATATAGGTCCCTACGGAAGACGCCACAGGTGACGGCTGTAGCCCGTCTTTGGTTATAAGATAACATAAGAACTTATTAGATTGATATTCATGTGTTAACACCCATATATCCTGGTTATTTTGGTGCTTTACAGCGGTAATCTTCTCAGTAGATTTCTCAATCAATAATTTGTTTTTTTCAATAACTTCGCCCAGGCCTGAATTTTTGGACATATCAACAATTGAGTAATACATTGATCGTCCTTCCTGAAGTATAGTAAATACATAATAGATGCTGGAGCTTCCAGGTTGGGGGACGATAACTCCTGATTGTGTTGACGAAGGATTGCCAAACAAGTAATTCCCATTTTTCATTGTGTCTTGCCTGTTATATACGGTAATGCCGTCGGTATAAAAAAGTAAAGCACCCTCAGCATCAGCAATACTTGAACATCCCTCAAAGGCCGACATCTTACTGTCTGTTAAAGCGGTAGGCGGAGATGTATTGAAATTTAATCCTGCGCCGTATCCAAAATACCAGATGTTCCCTTGTTTTTGGGCAAGTAGCGATCCGCTGTAGAAGAGGCACAGTACAAAGATGATTCTTTTCACATCGCCGATTATTGAAGATAAGAGCCTATTGTAGAATTTCTCTCAGGCGGGAAGGGCCTAAGGGTAGCACTTATGCAGCACTGTGATGGAGTTATCGGGAGCATTGTGAATAGGGTTTAATCAATACATAAAAGTATAAATAACTTGTTATACCAAAAAATATTTTAACGCAAACCTCGCTACCCATTGCCCTGCAACAATGTTTTTTAAACCGTTGCTGCTTTTTTCTATTTTTGTAGCTTGCCTTACACAAGGTTGCTTATAAATGGATATATCTGTAGTAGTACCGTTGTATGATGAAGTAGAATCGTTACCTGAGCTTACCTCGTGGATAAGCCGGGTAATGAACGATAACAATTATACATATGAGATAATTTTGGTGGATGATGGTAGCCGCGATGGCTCCTGGGACATGATTTGCCGTTTAAAAGAGAGCAATCCCTTCATCTATGGTATTAAGTTCAGGCGTAACTATGGTAAGTCTGCAGCCCTGAACACCGGGTTTGAAGCTGCGCGTGGAGAAGTCATCATAACTATGGATGCCGACCTGCAGGATAGTCCCGATGAGATACCCGGCTTGTACCGCCGGATTACGGAAGATAAGTACGACCTGGTTTCTGGTTGGAAGGCCAAACGATACGATCCGCTAAGTAAAACCATACCTACAAAACTTTTCAATGCCGCCACACGCAAGATGAGCGGTATAAATAACTTGCACGACTTCAATTGCGGACTTAAGGCTTACAGAAAAACTGTTGTCAAGAATATAGAAGTATATGGCGAAATGCACCGCTACATTCCGGTGTTAGCAAAGTGGGCCGGGTTTACAAAAATTGGCGAACAGGTTGTTGAACACCGCGCGCGTAAATACGGTAAGACCAAATTTGGCTGGAGCCGGTTCATTAACGGCTTTCTTGACTTGCTCTCAATTTTTTTCGTGGGCAAATTTGGCAAACGGCCAATGCATTTTTTTGGCACTATGGGTACACTGAGCTTTTTTGCAGGCACTGTATTGGCGTTATGGATAATGGGTGAAAAGCTATACCTGATAGCAAAACACGAACATTACCGCGATATTACAGACAATCCCTTATTTTATCTAGCCTTGGTTGCAATTGTTCTTGGTTCGCAGCTCTTCCTTACCGGCTTTGTTGCCGAACTGGTATCAAGAAACGCGCCCGAAAGGAACAGGTACCAAATCGAAGAAACGGTTTGATCATTACTACCTTGCTAAACCATCATTTACCTGTGTTCACTAAACAGTTTTAATGTTTTTTTCGATAATAATACCTCTTTATAACCGACCGCAGGAGATTGATGAGCTGCTTGCAACACTTGTACAGCAAACGTACAAGCACTTCGAGGTATTGGTAATAGAGGATGGCTCTACTAACAAAGCTGATAATATTGTTAGCGGCTATCAAGACAAACTTGATATCCGGTATTTCGAAAAGGCAAACGAAGGACAAGGGTTCACCCGCAACTTTGGCTTCGAAAGGGCAAAAGGAGATTACTTTATCATCTTTGATTCAGATTGCCTGATACCTGCTGATTACCTGCAAATTGTAAATGACTGGTTAAGCACTAATTGGCTTGATGCGTACGGTGGGCCGGACGGAGCTCATGAATCTTTTACCCCTATTCAAAAAGCGATAAGTTACAGCATGACCTCTCCTTTTACTACCGGCGGTATACGTGGAAGTAAAAAGGCTATCGGGCAATTTCATCCGCGCAGCTTTAATATGGGTATATCCAGGCAGGTTTGGGAAAAAGCCGGCGGGTTCATAATTACCCGGCTCGGAGAAGATATTGAGTATAGCATCAGGGTGCATTCACTTGGGTTTAAAATTGGGCTTATACCTGAAGCTATTGTTTATCATAAGCGCCGTACAGATTTCTTAAAGTTTTACAAGCAATTGCATTTTTTTGGCAGAGCAAGGATAAACATTTATAAATTTTTCCCCTCGGAGCTAAAAGCCGTGCACTTTTTTCCGGCACTTTTTACGCTTGGAATTATATTCACGCTTGTAGCCAACCTTTTACGATGGCAAATAGCAGTGTTGTGTAATGCCGTGTTGATATCGATTATTTTGTTAATATTTTTTCATGCCTGGTGGAAAAACAAATCGCTTAAAATTGCATTTTTGAGCGTGATAGCTGCCTTCACACAACTGACTGCCTACGGGTTAGGATTTATGCAGGATTACTGGAAGCGTGTGGTGTTAAAAAGATCATAAGAGTAGTATGTACCATCCATTTTCCGTTGGGGAAACCCTTAAGACTTCCTGGGATCTTCTTAAAAAGAACTTTGCGGTTATAATTATTTATTCGATCCTTTCTTTTCTGTTGCTGATCGTTATTGGCGTGATCATCTCTTTTACCTACTCTCCATCTGAAAAAGATTTTGCAGGTACGATGATAGTATCGTTCATAGGTATTTTTGTGCAAGCTTTTACCACCCTGGGACTTTACAAACTAATATTTACCGTGATTGATAATGAATATTACGAGTTCGAGTTTAAGCAAATTGTTCCCACATTTAAGATGGTACTAAGCTACCTGGGAGTTATCTTTATATTGGCTTTCATTATTACCAATGTAAATATTGGTTTGGATTATCTTGAAGACGATTCAATTTTAAGGTTGGTGATCACCGACGTGCTAACGCTCGTAGGTCTGTACTTTGCTCTTCGCATCATGTTTTTCAACACGTTTATCGTTGATGACGCGTCCGGCCCTATCGAGTCTATTAAACAAAGCTTTGACCTGACTAAAGGCTATATTTTGAAAGTAGTACTAATACTACTTAGCATTATTATCTTTATAGCAATACCAGCCTGGCTGTCACAATATTTTCCGCTTATCTCTATTACAATTGTGTTTACCTATCCTTTTGTAAATATAATACTCGCCGTCACCTATCGTAAACTTATCTACAGCCACCAGGATGTAGACGACGATATTGCCGAAACCAACTAACATGGGGTTAAAAGCATCATTGAGTAAAGTATTTGCCTGGTGGGTAAACCGTGAACTGAACCACATTCGCCAAAACGGGGTTTCTCTGCAGCAGAAAACATTTAGTGATCTCATTTTTGCGGCTAAGAATACAATCTTTGGGAAGGATCATGATTTCTCTTCAATCGAAAGCTACGAAGACTTCAAAAAGAAAGTTCCTGTACGTGATTACGAAGAGTTGAGGTTGTATATAGATCGTGTTGTTCAAGGTGAAAAGGATGTTATGTGGCCGGGCAAACCGGCTTACCTCGCAAAAACATCGGGAACTACCTCTGGTGTAAAATATATTCCTATCTCTAAGGAAAGCATGCCCGAACACATTAAGGCTGCACGTAACGCTTTACTAAGCTACATCCATGAAACAGGCAATGCAGAGTTTGTAGGTGGTAAGATGATATTTTTGCAAGGCAGTCCGGTACTTGCCGAGAAAGCAGGTATCCAAACTGGGAGGCTCTCAGGCATTGTAGCGCACCACGTTCCCGGGTATTTGCAAAAAAACAGGCTTCCCTCCTACAATACTAATTCCATAGAAGACTGGGAAGAAAAAGTGGACGCAATTGTGCAGGAGACCCAAAACGAAGACATGCGCCTGATCTCCGGAATACCGCCATGGTGCCAAATGTATTTTGACAAGCTATCTGCCGTAAACGGTGGTAAAAAGATAAAAGACATTTTCCCCAACTTTAAGCTCTACGTACATGGCGGTGTAAACTTTGAGCCATACCGCGCTCGTATGGAAGAAACTATTGGCTTTGGTATCGACAGTATAGAAACCTATCCTGCATCTGAAGGATTTATCGCGTTTCAGGATACCCGTACTGAAAAGGGCTTGCTGTTAATGGTTGATGCAGGTATTTTCTATGAATTTATTCCGAGCGAGGAGTATTACAATGAAGACCCTATCCGCATCAATTTGAAAGATGTTGAGCTGGATAAAAATTATGCGCTGATACTAAACACAAGCGCAGGGCTTTGGGGTTATAGTTTAGGAGACACCGTAAAGTTTGTTAGTAAGAACCCGTATCGCATAGTAGTGACCGGGCGCATAAAACATTACATTTCTGCTTTTGGAGAGCATGTAATAGGCGAAGAAGTTGAACAAGCTTTAATGAGCGTTGCCGCTGAAGAAGGTGTTGATGTTATTGAATTTACCATAGCGCCACAGGTAACACCCGCAAGTGGCGAGCTGCCTTTTCACGAATGGTTTGTAGAGTTTGGAAAAGAGCCTAATAACCTGGCAGACTTTGCTTTGAAGGTAGATAAGGCACTTCAGAAAAAAAATATTTACTACACGGACCTTATTGAGGGTAACATTTTAAGGCCTTTAGTAGTCAATAGTTTAAAAAAAGACGCTTTTATAAACTACATGCGTGGCCAAGGTAAACTTGGAGGCCAAAACAAGGTACCCAGGCTATCAAACGACAGGAAGATAGCGGACGAGTTAAAGCAGTATGTTGTAAACCAAACGAGATGAAAAAGCTATTTTCGGTGTTAACACTCTTGCTGCTATCATTTATGATGGCTAACGGACAGGGAACAGAAAATCTTAAGATAGCATGGCCAGGTGAATACAAATGGAAAGTGGCCTCTAATCAGCAAACGTCGGCGGCTAATATGATAGAGCTTATTCCCGGTGCTGAGACGCTGAACAGTTGGACTATAATGGCCACCATGATGTCCTATAAAAACATGCGAGTGCCGTCTATATCAAAAGTACCGCCGATGCTTTTTACGACTACTCAAAAAAACGCACCGCTGGCAAAACTTACCGTTTTAGAAAACGGTGTAAAAGCGGGACGGCAGTGGACGATATTTAAAATCGAATCGCCTTCATTCAAAAATTCGCCCGCTCCTGAATCACAACTTTACTACGCTATACAAGGCGATAGAACTTTATATGTTAGCTTCGTAGCAGTAAAAGCTAAATGGATTCCGACTGTATTTGTTTTTAAGTGGACAAACGTATTTAAATCCAGTCAGCTGGTAAAACAATAACACACATCTAAATTAAACTTGAGTATAATTAAACAAATAGCCGTTCTTGGTTCGTCGGGCAGCATAGGTACACAAACGCTTGATGTTATTCGCCAAAATCCTGCGCTTTTCAACGTGTTTTTACTAACTGTGAATGTAAATGCTGAAGCGTTAATAGAGCAAGCACTTGAATTTAAGCCGAAGTATGCTGTTATATGCGATAAAAGTAAGTACCAGCAGGTACGTGATGCGCTTATACACCTCCCTATAAAGGTGATGGCTGGCTATGACGCTATTAAGGACTTGGTTACCCACCCCGAAATAGATATTGTACTTACGGCTATGGTGGGGTTTTCGGGGCTGGAGCCCACTATTAACGCCATAAAAGCCGGGAAGGACATAGCTCTTGCAAATAAAGAAACTCTTGTTGTTGCGGGAGAACTTATTACAGCTCTTGCTCAAGAACATAATGTAAAAATATTGCCGGTAGACAGCGAACACTCTGCCATATTCCAGTGCCTCGCCGGAGAAGAACAGAATTCTGTAGAAAAAATTATACTTACCGCATCTGGAGGGCCATTCAGGGGCAAAGATCGTGAGTTTCTTTCTACGGTAACACGAGAAAACGCGCTTAAACATCCTAATTGGGTGATGGGTGCCAAAATCACGATTGATTCTGCTTCGTTGATGAATAAAGGACTTGAGGTAATAGAAGCGAAATGGTTGTTCAATCTTCGGGCAGACCAAATAGATGTGATTGTACATCCGCAATCTATCATTCATTCTATGGTTCAGTTTGGAGATGGGTCCATAAAGGCGCAAATGGGCTTACCAGATATGAAGCTGCCTATACAGTACGCGCTCTCCTATCCGCAGAGAATCAAAAGCAGCTTCGCCCGTTTTAACTTTACATCTTACCCAAACCTAAGTTTTGAGCAGCCAGATACGGCAACTTTCAGAAACTTAGAGCTAGCTTACAAAGCACTGGAGCGCGGCGGCAATATGCCATGTATCATCAACGCGGCTAACGAGGTTGCAGTAGCTGCATTCCTGGCAAATAAGACCGGCTTTCTGGATATGAGCGATATAATTGAAAGCTGCATGCAGGAGATAAGCTACCTTGCCGAGCCTACCCTGGATGACTATTTGAATACCGATAAAGAAACACGCATATTTGCGGAAAATTTAATTACCAAAATGCCGTTAAAGGCTATACGATCTTAGAATAAAATAACGAATGGATGTTTTGATAATGTCTGGCCAATTAATACTTGGTCTTTCTATACTGGTTATACTTCACGAATTTGGTCACTTTATTGCTGCCCGCGCCTTCAATATAAAAGTTGAGAAGTTCTACCTATTTTTTGATGCCTGGGGTGTAAGCCTTTTTAAGTTTAATTATAAAGGTGTTGAATATGGAATTGGCTGGCTCCCATTAGGCGGTTATGTTAAAATAGCCGGAATGATTGACGAGTCAATGGATACCGATCAGTTGTCCGGTCCTCCGCAGCCATGGGAGTTCCGCTCTAAACCAGCCTGGCAGCGCCTGATTGTAATGCTTGGTGGCATTATAGTCAACATAATAGTAGGCATCTTTATTTTTTGGATACTTACCATGAAGTACGGCGAAAGCTATACACCAGTAGCCAATATCAAGTATGGTATTGTGCCAGGTGTAATAGGTAAAAAGATGGGCTTGCAGGCAGGCGATAAAATTGTAGCTATAAACGGCAAACCTGTAGAACGCTTTGAAGACGTGATCAGTTCAAAGGTTTTACTGGACAAAACTCAGCTTACTGTTGTTAGAGGTGCAGACACAAAAATGCTCACTGTTCCATCTACAATTTTGAACGACCTGTCTGACCTTGGCTTAGATGAATTCATCAGTCCGTTACCCCGTAGCAAGTTCAGTATAGACTCCGTCGCGCCAAAAAGCGGCGCGCAGGCTGCCGGCTTGCAACATGGAGACAGTATTTTGGCCGTAAATGGCGTTGCTGTTACCTTTTTTGACCAATTGCAAGATCAGCTTAGGGCAAATAAAAACAAGAAAGTAGAACTTACCATAAAACGTGCTGACAGCGTACAGAAAGTATCGGCAATGGTAAACAATAAAGCTGTTTTGGGTTTCAGGCCGAAAGTTAACGAGCCGGGTATTAAACATATATCTTACGGCTTTGTAGAATCTTTACCAGTTGGCGCATCCCGGGCATGGGGAATGTTCAGGGACAATGCTAAAGGGATAGGTAAGATCTTCGCTGGCCAGGTAAAGGCCACTAAAGCCATTTCGAGCCCTATAGGCATTGCGCAAAAATTTGGCAATCATGTAGACTGGCTACGCTTTTGGAGCCTTGTAGGCTTTCTTTCCATGGTACTTGCCTTAACAAACCTGCTGCCTATTCCGGGATTAGACGGTGGGCATACGGTGTTCCTGCTTATAGAAATTGTAAAGGGTAAACCACTTAGTGATAAGTTCCTGGAGCGGGCGCAAATTGTTGGATTTGTACTGCTTATATCCCTGATGGTGTTTGCCTTTGGTAATGACATCTTGAAAATAGTAAGGAAATAAAGAACCCTTTACAAACAAGAAAGGCCACGGTATTTGTGGCCTTTCTTGTTTGTAATAATACCATTTACTTTAAGTAAACGTAAGTAATACCGTCTCCACCCCTGTCCGGGTGCTCGTCCTCCATCCTGTCTACCTGTTCGTATTTTTTAAGGTATTGGCGTATCATTTTTCGCAGGATACCGTCGCCCTTGCCATGTAGTATTTTTAAGTTGCCGTAGCCCATCATCAATGCCCTGTCAAACAACTTTTCAATTGCATGCAGCGCATCTTCTGTGCGCATGCCGCGCACATCTATTTCGGGGCTAAAACTCGCTATATCCCCGGTAGAAACATTACTGCTCCGTCGCTGCTCTTTCGGCACTGCAGATCTGGAAACTTTTTCTACCCGCTTCTTTTTAACCACGGTGCGTAACTCGCCCATAGCCAGCACCACATTGTCTTTAATAACTTCCATCACCTGGCCCGTGGTGTCACTGTCTATCAATTTCACCCAGTCACCCGGCTTTATTTCTTCATCTACCTTTACTACAGTCTTTGGCTGCTCCGCTTTTATCGTGTTCTTCTTTACCTCAACATTCAGGGTATCACGCAGGGCTTTGGTAACCTCCTTATCGGCATTACTGCTTTTTATCTCAGCGATAGTATTCTCAACTAAACGGTTAGCATTTAAAATGATATCTTTTGCCTCCTGCTTAGCTTCACGAATGAGGTTCTTCCGGTTCTCATCCAAAAAAGTTTTCAGTTCCTCGTTCTCTGCAAGCAGCGTATTAACACGCTGCTGTTGTTTGTTAAGCTTTTGTTTCGTATCAATAATTTCCTTCTTCTCACGCTCAAGATCAACCAGCAGGCTGTCTACTTTTTTTTGACCGGCGCTTATCTTGTTTCGTGCAAGGTTTAATACGTTTTGCGGCAGGCCAATCTTTTGGGCAATCTCAAATGCATAAGAACTGCCTGGTTTACCTACTTCCAGCATGTACAGCGGCTGCATTTCCGTATTATTAAACAGCATAGAGGCATTCTCAATACCTTCGGTATTGCTGGCAAATATTTTCAAGTTAGAGTAGTGAGTTGTTACCATTCCCCTTACCTTTTTATGGTTCAGGGCTTCTAATACCGCTTCAGCAATGGGGCCGCCAAACTGTGGGTCGGTACCCGTACCAAATTCGTCTATGAGTACCATAGTTTTGCCGTTGGCATTCTCTACAAAGTTCTTCATTTTGGAAAGATGCGCACTGTAGGTACTCAGGTCACTCTCTATCGACTGATCATCGCCTATGTCAACAAACAGCTGCTTAAAAACACCTGCAACACTGTCTGCGCTTGCAGGTATAAGTAACCCTGCCTGTACCATCATTTGCAGTAAGCCAACTGTTTTCATACACACTGATTTTCCGCCCGCATTAGGCCCCGAAACAACTATTATACGTGTGCCGTCGTCTATTGACATGTTAAGCGGCACTACAGTCTTCTGTTCCTTTTTAAAGTTAAGATACAGCAGCGGGTGCCGGGCGTTAAACAACTTCAGCTTTGCTTCGTTCACTACCTTGGGCATTTCAGCTTCGATGTCAATGGCGAATAATGCCTTTGCCCGTACAAAGTCTAATTTAGTAAGTAAACCATGATAAGATAACAGCAGTGGAACATACGGCCGCAGTTCATCTGTAAGAGCCGTAAATATTTTGATGATCTCCCTGCGGCGGTCAAATTCCAGGTCTCGTATACGATTGTTAAGGGTAAAAACCTCTTCGGGTTCCAGGTAAACTGTTTGCCCGGAAGCAGATTCGTCATGAACAAAGCCCTTCACCTTGCGCTTATTTTCGGCAAGCATAGGTATACATAATCTGCCGTCGCGTATAGTCAGCGAGCCGTCTGCTGTCCAGTTGTTGGCCGCGGCATTCTTAAATATCTGGTCTATTTTACGGCGTGCCTCCTGTTCGGCTTTCGCGATACCACTAGTTATCTCCAGCAACTCGCGTGAAGCATTATGGCGTATTTTGCCTTTCGGATCAATTACCTGGTCTATTTTCCTGATGATAGCCTTTTCTATCGGCAGATGTTCAAACAACGCCTCCAGATTAGGGTATACCCCGACACGCTCATTGAAGTAAGCTATGACACCAAACACTGTAGTTAATGATGCCTGTACCTGGAAGAATTCCTCCTCGGATAGGAAAGCGCCTTCTATCCTGGCCTTATTGGCCAGCGACTTAATATCGTAAAAGTGGTTTATTGGCAGCGCGTCATCGTTCTGCAGTATGTTCTTAAATTCGTTTGCCTGGTTCAGGAATTTCACTACCTGGTCGTAATTGGTCATTACACCAATCTTATCAACCATTTGCTGCCCCATAACGCTGAGGCAGTGTGTTTTTATCAGTTCCTTTATTTCAGTAAAACCCAGTTTATCGGCACTATTGGGCGGGTAGAGCATTTTTTACTTTTGAGTTGTTGCTTTTCGTTAACGAATCTACCTTGGCCTTAACGTTAGCAGCAATTTTATCGTACATCTCTGTTAATTGTACAGGTTGCTTACTATAGTAGCGAAGGCTTGCGGTGAATTGTCCACTGGTAATGTGGTGTTTTTTAAATAACGCGCTATACTTTTCCGCACCATACTTGTACAAGCTATCAGGAATTTGCGGCACTACATAAAGGCTGCCATCGGCAATGTGCATGTCGGTAAGTACATTTACCATCCGGTTTTCTGAAAGTATTCCTGTTGGGGTATCTTCTTTACAGGCACTCAAAAATACCAATACTGAAAAAAACACAATGATATGTTTATGCATTACGTAATTTAGCGGCGTTTATAAAGTACAAAAATACGCATAAATGAGCATTACAGATAATATCCGCGCCTTAAAAAAAGAAACGGACGGCATTGGTGTTACGTTACTGGCTGTATCAAAAACAAAGCCCAATGAAGATATCCTGGAGGCCTACAATGCAGGGCAACGCCTGTTTGGTGAGAACACAGTGCAGGAACTTACCGAAAAGTATGAAGCTTTGCCGAAGGATATAGAATGGCATTTGATAGGTCATCTGCAAACCAACAAGGTAAAGTACATAGCATCTTTTATAAGTATGATTGAATCTGTAGACAGCATTAAGCTGCTACAGGAGATTAATAAACATGCCCTTAAACATAAACGTGTGATAGATTGCTTGCTGCAGATATACATCGCCGATGAAGAAACCAAGTATGGCCTGGGTTTTGACGAAGCTATAGAACTGCTGCGGAGTGAAGAATTTGCTGCATTAACCAATGTGCGTATACGTGGGCTAATGGGAATAGCCACTAATACAGACGCAGAGCGGCAGATAAAGGAAGAATACTACGAGTTGAAGACTTTTTTTGACGGTGTTAAGGTTAGTTTTTTCCGCAAGGAAGATTCGTTTAATATTGTGTCGATGGGCATGTCGTCTGATTACAAGTTAGCCATTGAGCAAGGCAGTAACCTGGTGAGGTTAGGAAGTACCATATTTGGAAGCCGCGTAATAAAGCACTGGAAAAATAATTAATTGATATTATCATATCATGAGTGAACAAAAAACCAGCCCTCTCCGCATAGCGGTTAAAGAAGATTGCCCGCGATTGCTTGAACTTGTACATGAACTGGCACTGTTTGAACGCGCGCCTGAAGAAGTTACCATTACACTGCAGGAATTTGAAGAAGCCGGTTTTGGCAGCAAACCTGTTTGGAAAGCTTTTGTTGTAGAAGTGGACGGGATAATAGTTGGATTTGCGATGTATTACATTCGCTTTTCTACCTGGAAGGGCCAGCGTTTGTATCTTGAAGACCTGATCATAACGGAGGCTTACCGCAGCAAGGGTTTTGGCAAGCTACTGTTTGACCGGCTGATACAGGAAACCCGCGAACTGGGCTTTAACGGTATGGTTTGGCAGGTGCTTGACTGGAACGAACCGGCTATTAATTTTTACCGAAAATACGAAGCGAGTATAGAAGCCGGATGGCTAAACGCATCGCTTTCTAAAGAGCAGGTTTTAAATTTGATGTAATGAGAATATTGTTTTGGGTGTGTACATTGTTGATTGTTTTTTCATCGTGTCAGTTTGGAACTGAACGCCGGCGAGATCGGCCGGATATTTTTAAAGACACCCTCACTTATACATACAAGACTATTCATGAGCGGGCGACCGACTGCGGTAACAAGGCAGATAGTGCATGCACGGTGGTGAATGTGAAATACCCTTTTTTCAAGAATGCCCCATTGTTGAATGACACCATAGAGGCAAAGGGCGCCAAGATGTTTATGGTTGGCGAAAACGCAGCTACCTCTTTACATGCATTGACAAAAAATTTCCTGCAATTATACATGAACGATGTTGCACCGAAAAACAAGTCTAATGTAATTTACAGGCTTGATATAAATGTTAACCTAGTGCAACAGGATTCGGCATTGCTGGCTCTGCAGCTTACGGGCAGCATCTTCCAAGGTGGCGCACACGGCGGCACCTACATTGGTTTTATCAACTGGAATCCTAAAACAAAAAGCGAAATATTACTAAAGGACATACTGGTAGATGGCTACCAGGATAAGCTGACCCATGTGGCCGACAGCATCTTCAGAAAAGACGAAAAGCTAAAGGATACCTCTTCACTCGCAAGAGATTACTTTTTCAAGGACGATAGGTTCGCGCTCAACAATAACTTCTCACTTACGCCGGTTGGCATTCGGTTCATGTATAACGAATACGAAATTAAGCCTTACGCAGCGGGGCAAACAGAGTTGCTAATTCCTTACGACAAGATAAAAGAGCTGATAATACCTAAATCTGTCATAGCTAGATACATAAAGAACGATGTTGGTATTTAAATTCGGGGGCGCGTCGGTAAAGGATGCTGCCGGTGTTATAAACCTGGGCAAAGTGGTAAACAGCTATGCCGGCAATAAAATACTTGTGGTTGTATCCGCTATGGGCAAAACCACCAATGCGTTAGAACGGCTTACAACCGCTTACGTAAATCAACAAGACGACTTGAATCAGATCTTTGATGAGATCAAAGAATACCATTATAGCATATTATCTTCACTTTTCGCACCTGGGCATTCGGTTTATGACGAAGTAGCGAATACTTTTGTTGAGATAGATTGGGCCATTGAAGATGAACCGCACGACGACTTTGATTTTATATATGATCAAATCGTTTCTATCGGCGAATTGGTTTCTACCCGCATCGTAAATGCCTGGTTCAACCAGGAAGGCATTGCAAGCAAATGTCTGGATGTACGCAGTTACATCCATACTGATAATACTTATCGTGAAGGTGTTGTAGACTGGGATAAGACACGTGAAAGCATACAAAAAGACGTACCTGCTTTACTGGAGAAAAGCATTGTGGTTACTCAAGGTTTTTTAGGCGGCACATCAGAAAACTTCACCACAACATTGGGCCGTGAAGGTTCTGACTACACGGCATCTATTTTCGCCAACTGCCTGGGTGCAGAATCTGTAACCACTTGGAAAGACGTACCCGGTATCCTCAATGCCGACCCTAAATATTTTACTGATACTATAAAGTTTGATGAGTTAAGCTACCAGGAAGCGATAGAGATGACCTACTACGGTGCCAGCGTTATCCATCCAAAAACAATAAAGCCACTGCAGAATGCTAAAATACCGCTGCTGGTAAAGCCATTTAGTGATCCTTCGGCTCCAGGTACTATTATAAGGGAAGGCGCTGTAAATGCATTTACCAAGCCAGTAATAATAGTTAAGCAAAAGCAGGTATTGCTATCCATATCTACAAACGATTATTCGTTTATATCTGAGGTACATCTAAGCGAGATCTTTGGAGTTTTTGCCGAAAATCAAGTTAAAGTAAACCTGATGCAGACTTCTGCTTTGAGTTTCACTGCATGTATAGACTATTCACTAGATAGATTCACAAAGCTATTGGCAACACTTAAACAATCCTTCAAAGTAAAGTACAATGACGAGCTTACGCTGATCACACTAAGGCATTATACCGATAGTTCTTTGTTGGAAATTACCAGCGGTAAAACAGTGTTGATGAAGCAAACCAACAGGAACACCGCGCAGGTAGTAATTAAATAATCACCAACAACCACGCTATAAAGGCCGCAAAGGCGGTATTCAGGAAATTTACCATATTGTTGCTGAGATAGCCTTTACGTTCAAGCGCAGCTCCCAATAAAGAGTTCATAAGGTTACCTGCAGTACCTGCAATAACAATAACTATTGCGTGCGCTGCTGCCCCACCGTAACTAGCAAAAACAACCGCGATGGCAGCCGCTCCGGCAACACCTATAAGGGTACCCTCTAAACTTATTACTCCATCTCTGCCCCTTTCGTCGGGCTTGAACGTAATAACGTTATAAAACCGCTTTCCGTAAACGGTGCCTAATTCAGACGATAACGTATCCGCTGTTGCCGATGCCATTGCAGCCGCCATGATAACAAAATACGGAGTAAGAGATGGTACAAACAGGTTAAACAAGCCCATTATTGCAGCAACGCCTCCGTTTGCCACTACCTGGTATGCGTCTCTTTTTTCCTGATGTGTATCTTTAATCGCAGCCGCCTTTTTCCTTTTCTGCCATGAGGTTGCAACTGTCGCCATAACAAAAAACACAGCAAGAATACTGACACCAGGAACCAAGAAACCTAAATACAAACATATTGCTACCGTGGCTCCGGTAAAACTACCGGCAAGCGTGAGCTTACGGGTTTTGTAGACAGCAGTCGTAGCTCCAATCAGTATGGCAGAAAAGATGATGTCGCGTTGATACATTAAGTTACGTTACTACAAACATAACATCATACAAACTAAAAAGCCCCATTCAGGGGCCTTGTTTTGTTATTTTTTACGTTGCGGCTGATGAGCTCCGTCTCTGCTGGAAGTTTGATCCGACCGTTGTGCGCCTCCGTTGCTAATGCCGGTTTGTTGCTGTTTTTGCTTTTGATCTGTAAATGCACGATCGGCCTTGGTACTGCCCTGTCCATTGTTGTTATTCGTAATATCCTGAGCTTTCATAACAATAAGTTTAGTTAACAATTATTTACATAATCTTTTGTACAATAACCGTACCGCACGTATTTTAACTATTAGAACATTCGCATTATCTAAAACATCTAATTTTCAAATATTAACAACTATAAATGCAAGCGGTAGCTAATTAGTTTATATTTATGAAGGTATTATGTTCCCCGGTTGTACCATGTTGAAATTGAACAAGTAATAGAATAACCGATGCTCAGTCACTCCGCCCTAAACTCTATTTTTTCGCTTATTCCGTTACCATGCTTAATCCTTTTGCCTAATGAGCCGGTATTTACCATTGCTGAAGTTAACGATGCTTATTTAAAAGGATTAAATCTTTCGAAAGAAGACCTTGTGGGACAAAGTTTTTTTGAATACTTCATCAATTTTGAGGGAAAAGACATGAGTGATGATCTTTGCGCCTTGCAAAGGGTATTATCAACCAAAGAAGCTACTGAAACTGGGATAAATAGTTACAACTTCAAAAATTTAATTTCCGGAGAACCACACATCAGGTATTTTAAAGCCGCAAACTTACCTATAATGGACGCGACCGGCGAAGTAGCTTATATCATTCATACCGTTACAGAGGAAACAGAAACGATAGCTATTAAAGCCGCGCAAGAAAGCGTCCAACAGAACTTAGAGGAAGCCTCGTTGTTGATGACGCAAGGACAGGAACTGGCAAATTTTGGTAATTGGCAATGGGACATTAACCAAAATATTGTAACCTGGAGCGAGACGTTATACAACATCTATGGCCTCAATAAACAAACATTCAAGGCGACATTTGAGGGATATCTTGATTTGCTGCACCGGGATGACAGAGAACGTGTTTACAACCTTATTACCAGCGTACTGCACACCCAAAAAGACTCGGTTTTTGAAGAACGTATAGTAAGACCCAACGGCGAAATCAGATATCTGAAGAGTTGGGGGAAAGTTCAAACTGATGAACAAGGTAACCCGCTGAAGATGATAGGCGCATGCCTGGACATCACTGAAGCGAAACTGGCCGAAGAACAACTTAAGGTGCAAATAAATGCAATAGAAACACAGCACAAGCACTTACAGGATATTTCGTGGATACAGTCACATGTCGTCAGAGCACCATTAGCCCGAATTCTGGGCCTTATTGAGTTATTTAAAAACTACAATGCAGATGAACTGGATAAGACAGACCTGCTGGATAAAATAGCCACCTCAGCAAGGGAATTGGATAGCGTAATAACTACAATTACGAACAAAACCGAGGAGCAAGTAGCTCCTACTCAATAAAGCTAATCTCTAGCTGTTTAACGGAAACTCGAGTTTAAATTCCGCGCCATGGTTTAGCTTGCTGCTTACGCTTATTTTTCCACCCAACCTCTCAGTTTGCATTTTTACCATAAACAACCCCATACCCTTACCTTCAACACTCAGGTCAAAGCGTTTGTATAAACCAAAAATGTTTTGGCCGTTACGCTCCATATCTATACCCCTGCCGTTATCCTTAAAAACTATACAAACCTTGTTGTTCTCCAGTTTAGAGGTTATATTTATTATAGGATCTAAACCTGGTAACGAATACTTGATACTGTTAATAATCAAATTTTGAAATATACTGTACAGGTAACTTTTCAAACTACTTAACTGGCTTATGCTATTAAAATCGCAATTTATAGTAGCATTGTTTTTGCTGATTAATTGGCCATTAACATCTTTAACTTCGTCCACCAGCATCGGTAAGGATACTGCTTCCAAGGTGTCGTTAGACGCATTACCGGTTTGCAGAATATTATTCAGGTCGATAATAACTTTGTCCAGGTTGTAAACCGACGCCGACAGAG
Source organism: Mucilaginibacter terrenus (assembly GCF_003432065.1). Taxonomy (NCBI): domain Bacteria; kingdom Pseudomonadati; phylum Bacteroidota; class Sphingobacteriia; order Sphingobacteriales; family Sphingobacteriaceae; genus Mucilaginibacter; species Mucilaginibacter terrenus. The sequence continues at coordinate 1,039,169 of NZ_QWDE01000001.1, forward strand.
CTTTTAGCTCGGCGGCACATTCCTTATCACTCTCCTCGGCTTCTAACTGCAGCAAATCCGTTAATCCTTTAATGTTGGCTACCGGCGCTCTCAAGTTATGAGATACAATATAGGTAAACTGCTCCAGGTCTTTGTTACGTTGAATAAGGTCGGCTGTCATGCGATCACGTTCCAGGTCTGCCTGCTTTTTGTCAGTAATATTTTTCATGGTCAGGATTATCCCTACGGGCTCATCTTCCTTATTCAACACGCTTACCCAACGCGCTTCATACCATGCTGTGTTGTTATCGCCTAACGAGTAAGGGACTTCATAAGTTATTGCCTGTTGATTGCGCAGTTGCTTCATTATGTGCTTTATGTCTGTTAGCCGTTCAGGCGGACTGTAGTAAAAAGCTGATTGCCCAATTTCAAGCTCTCTTTTGAAGTAAATTTTTGAGAGTTCTCTTGCATTGTTGTTAAATGAGAGCAACTTCGCTTCCATATCGAACAAAATTATAGCAAGGTCTGTATTTTCGAAAACTGACCGTAAGTTCGATTCTGATCGTAGTAACGAGGCTTCTGCCTTCTTGCGTTTAGAAATGTCTCGTATAAAAATAGACAGGCCGGTTGCTGATGGGTAAACATGGTTCTCCTGCCACAGTTTTAAAGGTGGATAGTAATCTTCCTTAACCACATAACACTGCTTATTCAACGCCTCATAGAAAGCTTTATAGGTATCTGATCCAACTGCATCAGGGTATAAGTCCCACATGTTCTTACCTATCAATGAAGCGGGTTCACAGCCCAGCATTTCACCTATCTTTCTATTAGCGTAAGTATAATTAAAGTTCTTATCCACAGCAATAAAGCCATCGGTGATGCTATGAAGTATATCCTCGATTTGTTTGTTCTGCTCTTTGATCTGCTCTTCGGCTTCCACCTTTTTCGTAACATCTCTAAAGTTACATACTACGGCATTTATATCAGGGTCGTTCAACTTGTTGGTGTACATGCATTCTACCCAAAAATAATGCCCTTGCTTGTGCCTGGCTCTATATGTGCTTATTACCGTCAAGTCCGGTTGTTGAAGAACATTGTTAAATGCCTCTCTAACACTTGCAATATCTTCCTGATGTACAAAATCTTCTATTGGTTTTAGAGTACGTTCTTCATTTCCCCACCCAGTAATCCGCATTGCAGATAAACTCCGATAAAACAAGTTGAAGTGACTGTCAAATAACGAAATACCATCCGTGCTATTCTCAATCAGTTTCCTAAACCGTCTCTCTGTAGCAACAACTTTTTCGGTCTTTATGTCTACACGTCGTTCCAACTCAGCATTTATGAGTGCCCTCTGGTCGTCATTAAGTTTCTTGGCAGTAACATCGCGGGTTACTTTGGCAAACCCCGCCAAATAGCCGTTATCATCATATAATGCGGTAAATACCACATTGGCCCAAAATTTAGATCCATCCTTTTTTAGACGCCAACCCTCTGTTTCGAAAGTGGTGTTTTTGAGCGTTGCGTTAAGGTTTTTCCCGGGAATGTTCTTTCTACGGTCCTCGTCTGTATAGAACATCGATATGTGACTGCCAATTGCTTCATCAGCATTGTAGCCCTTTATTTTTTCCGCGCCCTGATTCCAGGTAAGAATGCATCCGTTTACATCCATCATAAAAATGGCGTAACCCTCAACACGTGATATCAGTAATTGAAGTAATTTCTCATCAATAAGAGTTAACGATAACCCCATAGGCTTAGGCATAATACTTGATTCGACAGGTTTAGATTTGGATGTTCTAAACTAAGCTATATTATGCATTTAACCAAGTGCAACTATCGTTTAAATTAACATACTTACAAATGATGTTTTTTAGACGAAATTTTAGGAGGCTGTGGTTTGATCAACAGGACTGTATCTAAACCGAACCTTATGGATATCAGTGTCAATAAAGTAAACGCCATAATGAATAGATAGCTATTTATTTTAAATAACGGTAGATAGCTATCTGTTTATTTACACACTACAGTTTTAACAGGCATAGGTAAGGTTTGCGCACGTGACTGCTGGTTACATTTACCCAGCGCAACCCATATTAAAATAAATATGATAACGGTAGAAAAACACCCGCCGCCTAATTTTTTTGCACCGTAAGCTGCTATTATGCCTCTGAAGAAATTATTCATCGTTTATAATTTAGTTAATTAACAACAAGTGGAAATTTTAGTTTGCCAGACCCCTTGTTAAAAAATAGTGCTGTAGCAGCATCATTGTTTTTGCATCCCTGAACTCGCCCGCGAAAAGTTTAGTTTTAGCGTCGTTAAAACTCATTTCTACAATCTCAATATCTTCCCCTTCATTCTCCAGCCCGCCACCTTGTTCCTTTTCGCCATTGCTGTTGTAAATGGCCGTGAAGAGATAGATATATTCCGTAATACCACCTGCCGAAGAGTAGACGCCTGTATAGCGGGTAAGCTCCTTTATATCATACCCTGTTTCTTCTTTTACTTCTCGGTATGCAGCTTGTTCAGGTGTTTCACCCTCATCTATAAGCCCGGCGCAAGACTCCAGAAGGTAGCCAGTTTCGCTACCATTTAGAAAAGTTGGCAGCCTAAACTGCTTGGTAAACAAAAACTTTTGCTCTTCTTCATCAACAAGAAGCACGGTGACAGCGTCTGGCCGAAAGTACACCTCGTTTTCTTGGTGGTGCATCTCTCCTTTCAGGCTAGGTTTTTCAAACAACACACGCTCCAAACGGTATTTTTGATCACTTAAGAGGGTACGTTCAAGAATTTGGATTGTTGACATCGATATATTTTAATTAAATACATCTCTTAAAACGAAATGTTCTCAACCTATATCCTTGTTATATTGTCGTCGTTAAAAGCTTTTCAGATTAAATTGAAAAAACAGTAACAATAAAGTGGTATTTTAATCATATTTAAGAACAAATAGATTTATAAAAATGGGATTGTTAAGCCGATTATTAAACGAGTTTATTGATGTAATTGAATGGGTAGATTCCACGCAAAACACTTTAGTTTGGAAGTTTCCACGAGAAGGTAACGCCATTAAAATGGGTGCAAAACTCACCGTTCGTGAATCTCAAGTGGCAGTTTTCATGAATGAGGGGCAAATAGTAGACGTATTTACCCCCGGGCTTTACACGCTTGATACCGAGAACATGCCGCTGCTCACTACCCTTATGAGCTGGCCATATGGCTTTAAAAGCCCTTTTAAGGCTGATGTATATTTTGTTAGCACCAGGCAATTCACTAACCAAAAATGGGGTACTAAAAATCCCGTGATGATACGCGATGCCGAGTTTGGGCCGGTAAGGTTACGCGCTTACGGTTCGTTCAACTTTAAGGTAGATGACGCGAAAACCTTTCTTAAGCAAATATCTGCAACCAACCCGGAGTTTGTTGTAGATGACATACACGAGCAGTTGCGAAACGTTGTGGTATCACGCGGTATGGATGCAGTTGCCGCTTCAAAAATAAGCATACTTGACCTTGCCGCGAACTACGACGAAGTGAGCGGATTAATTGCTACTAATATAAAGCCGGACTTTACTGAACTGGGCCTTAGTCTCACCAAAATGCTGGTAGAGAATATATCTATGCCACCTGAAGTGGAGCAAGTACTGGATAAACGCAGCAGCATGGGGATAATCGGCAATTTAGGCGCTTACGCGCAATACCAGGCCGCTAACGCCATTGAGAAGTCTGCAGAGAACAGCATCGGAGGCAACCTGGGTGCTGCGGGTATGGGGCTTGGAGTGGGCGCAGCCATGATGGGTCAGATAGGAAACGTGTTTAAACAGGGCCAGTACGACCCGAATACCACTGAAGTGAACACAGGAGATATGCCTCCACCATTGCAAGCATCTACACAGTACTTTATTGTTAAAGATGGTAAGCAGGATGGGCCACACACTCTGGCGGTTTTGGAAAACCTGGTGAGCCAGCATACGCTTACCGGCGAGACATTAGTGTGGACCAAAGGCATGTCAGCCTGGGCAAAAGCTTCAAACGTGGCTGAAATTGCAGAGTTAATGAACAGCCAGCCACCTCCATTTCCGTTATAAACTGCATTGCATTATACATGGACAAACTGGAAATACCATCAGCTATAAATAATTCCCTTAGCTGCAAAAATTGCGGTGCACTGCTTCATTTTGCACCTGGCACACATGAACTCAAGTGCGATTACTGTGGCGAAAGCAATATCATCGAAAAAGATGATGAACAACAGATTATAAGTTATGACTACGATGAGTATGTTGCGAGCATAAGTACCGGTAAACATACTGGCCACTTAAAAGTGGTAAAATGCAACGGCTGCGGTTCGCAAAGTTTGCTGGACGAGTTTGTTACAGCAGATACCTGCGCGTTTTGTACTGCCCCGCTGGTGCTGGACATTGCAGCAGGACAAGAATATGTTACACCCCATTACGTTCTCCCCTTTCATGTAACGGAGAAGGAAGCTATAGACCTTTTTAAGAAGTGGATCCGCAGCTTATGGTGGTCGCCAAATGATCTGAAGAAAAAGCTTGTGCAAAGTAACGCCCGTTTAAAGGGCATTTACATACCGCATTGGGCTTATGATGCCGATACTGTAACCCGTTACACCGGCGAACGTGGCGACTACTACTATACAACTGAAACTTACACCGAAACAGTAAACGGTAAAACTGAAACACGTACCAGGCAGGTAAGGCATACCAGATGGTCTTACGCGTCGGGAACTGTTTACTGTACGTTTAAGGATGAGACAATCCCGGCAAGCCGGTCGTTACCGGAAAAGACTTTGGTTGATCTTGGCCCCTGGAACTTTGGCATGCTGGTAAAGTTTGATGAACGTTACATGAGTGGTTTCCGCTCCGAAACTTACCAGGTAACCCCGCAGGAAGGTTTTATTAAAATGACTGAGGCCATTCACCCACGCATTTTGGATGCTGTACGGGATGACATCGGTGGCGACGAGCAGCGTGTTGACAGCACCGACAGCAAATACAATAATAAAGGTATAAAGTATACCATGCTGCCTGTATGGATGAGTGCTTATAAGTACAAGGAAAAGATCTTTCAGTTTAAAATAAATGCCAGCACTGGTGAGGTAATTGGCGAACGTCCTTTAAGCATTATAAAGATCGTACTGGCTATATTGCTAGCTGTAGCACTAATAGTCGGGGGCATTTTCCTGTATAATTCACAACAACAGGCGTAAACCGTGTTGTAACTAATTCTGCAAATGATAGTTACTGTTATTTTAAAAAAGCCTTTGCAAAGCATTTGTAAATTTCTATTTTTGCAATCCCAACACGGTAGATGTAGCTCAGTTGGTTAGAGCATCGGTTTGTGGTACCGAGGGTCGTGGGTTCGAGCCCCATCATTTACCCTTAAAGTCCTGGTAGTTTTGCCGGGACTTTTTTGTTTAACAATATTTAGGAATGATCGAGATCTATACAGACGGTGCATCAAGCGGGAACCCGGGTCCGGGTGGTTACGGCGTGATCTTAAGATCTGGCAACCACTATAAAGAATTGAGCGCGGGGTTCCGTAAAACCACCAACAACCGTATGGAACTGCTGGCAGTGATCACCGGGCTGGAAGCGCTGAAGAGCCCTAATCAAAATGTAACCATCTTCTCCGATTCTAAATACGTTATTGATGCCATTGAAAAACGATGGGTAAATGGCTGGCTGGCTAAAGGGTTTGCCGGCAAGAAAAACAAAGATTTGTGGCTTAGGTACCTTTCTGTAGCCAAATTGCACAACGTAAAATTTGTATGGGTGCGCGGCCATAATGGGCATCCGGAAAACGAACGCTGCGATCAGCTTGCAGTAGCTGCAGGCAAACAAAAGGACCTGCTAATCGACTCGGTATTTGAAATGGAGAACCGATAGCCTACTTTCCGCCTAGTTCAATAACTTCCAAGCCGGTTATTTTATCTTCATTGATATTAAAGCGCATTAAGGTTCGCACCTTATGCCAGCCTTGTTTACCTGCTGCACCAGGGTTCAGGTGCAGGCAGCTGATCTTTTTATCATAGATCACCTTTAAAATATGCGAGTGCCCGCTAATGAATAATTGCGGCGGGTTAAGGTAGATGTCCTTTTTAACAGCAGGCGCGTACCTATCAGGATACCCCCCAATATGCGTCATCCATACATCTACATTCTCACATTTAAAGCGCAGGTTTTCCGGATAAACCTGCCGCAGGTCGGCACTGTCTATATTGCCATATACACCTTTTAGCGGTTTAAAAGCAGCTAGTTGATCGGCTAATTGCAACGATCCAAAATCGCCCGCATGCCATATCTCGTCGCATGATTCAAAATGTTTATACACCGCTTCATCCAAATAATTGTGGGTGTCTGATGTAAGGCCTATCCGCATTTGTGAATAATTAAAATATTGTCAGAAAATTTTTCAACGTGTCCCGGTATTCTGTCGAATAAACCTTCTGCTGTTCGTATATTGTGAGTTCAGCCTCTGTTACTACATTGGTTAGTTTGCCAAACGTAACTATCTCACGATGCGGTTGCGACTGCGGGAATGAGCTGATGTAGGTAATCGCTTGCAGGTGCAAACCCTTTGCCAGGAACAGGTCATTCACCAGGTCAGCAATCTCTGGCGGCAGCACCATTGTACAGCTTCCATCCTGCGTTAGGTGATCCGCCACGCTACTAACCAACTTTTCAAAAAAACCTTCATCGGTATGCCTCGCCATGCTCTTTTGAGCTCCTTTGGACGCTAGTGAATTCAGAAAAAAAGGAGGGTTAGAAACAATCAGATCATATCTGGTTTGATTATCACTGTTTAAATGCTCCTCAAAACTCATCGGGAATATGCTAAGTCGATCCCTGAAATCAGACTTTTCGAAGTTTTCCCCCGCTGTTTTAGCTGCCGATACATCAATATCAACGGCATCAACCCTCGCAGTAGGAAACCGTTGCGCCAGCATCAAAGCAACGACACCGGTACCCGTACCAATGTCTAAGATGCTTTCGGGCGTACCCTCTCCTGCTATGGCTCCCAGTAAAACTCCGTCGGTGTTTACCTTCATGGCACAGCCGGCCTGGTTTATACCGAATTGTTTAAACCGGAATATATCCATCAATTAATTTGCCTATTTTCATACCCGATTTAACCTTAGGGCTTTTATAATGCTACCCGTTATCCCCCGAATAAAGCGCTATTTTAAAAAGCCAAAAGTAATTATTATCAGCACCATTTTACTGGCGCTTGGGGTATGGTTTGCCTTTTGTTTGCCTCGTCCGCTATTTAACAGTCCTACTTCATTTGTAATTGATGATGACAAAGGTGAACTGCTTGGCGCTTCTATAGCATCAGACGGGCAATGGCGGTTTCCGTATAATGACAGTGTGCCCCAAAAATTTAAACAATGCATTATCGCCTTTGAAGACAAGCGCTTTATGCACCATTTAGGGTTCGACCCTCTGGCTTTCGGCCGGGCTGTAAGGCAGGCTATCAAACGAGGAAAGGTGACCAGCGGCGGCAGTACACTTACCATGCAGGTAGCACGCCTGGCCACACACCACAAGCGAACTGTACTAAATAAAGTAGGTGAGATTTTTATGGCTACGCGGTTAGAGCTTGGCTACAGCAAAAACGAGATTTTAGCCATGTACGCCAGCAATGCGCCGTTCGGAAGCAACGTAATCGGGCTTGATGCTGCATCGTGGCGCTACTTCGGGCGAAGCCCGGATAAACTTTCATGGGGAGAAATGGCGGCTTTGGCGGTACTTCCTAATTCACCGTCACTGGTACATCCGGGCAAGAACCGCCAAATCCTGCTGAGAAAAAGAAACCTGCTGCTAAACAGGCTTTACAAGCAGGGTGTAATAGACAGCACTACAGCAAAGCTTGCCGAGTTTGAACCAGTGCCGGAAAAACCTGTAGCACTGCCGCAAATGGCCCCACACCTGCTGCAACGTTTTAAGAACGATCACAAAGCTAATCCTGAGGGAACAACACGTATCACTACAACACTTAGGACCAACCTGCAGCATCAGGTTACAGACATATTGGAGCAGCATCACCAGGTACTAAAAGCTAATAGTATTAATAACATTGCTGTCATAGTTTTAGACGTAGAGACAGGTGCTACCCTAGCCTATGCAGGTAACGTAGCTCACCGCGAAGACCCTGAAATGGAAAGCAATGTAGACGTAATAGACGCGCCACGCAGTCCAGGCAGCACGCTAAAGCCACTGTTGTATGCCTCTATGCTGCACGATGGTTTTATACTTCCAAACAGCCTGATTGCCGATGTACCTACGCAAATTGCAGGGTACCATCCGGAAAACTTCGATCTCGGTTACGACGGTGCAGTGCCCGCCTCAACGGCCCTAGCGCGTTCCCTCAATGTACCTGCCGTAAAAATGCTGCAGCAATATAAGTATGAGCGCTTTTATGATGTGTTGAAAAAAGCGGGAGTTACAACGCTAAAACAGCCGGCAGATCATTACGGTTTATCGCTGATTTTGGGTGGCGGCGAGAACACGTTATGGGAGCTTTCAGGTATTTACGCAGGCATGGCCCGGGTGCTTAACCACTATAACAACAACGGTGGCAAGTACGATTCTGACGACTATCATCAGCCTGTTTACTCGCCAAGACCGGCAGCGGAGAAGAATTTGGAGAAAAGCGGTTTACTGGATGCAGGCTCCATATACTATACGCTACAAGCCATGGAAGAAGTGATGCGTCCCGGCGAAGAAATGCTTTGGCAGCAGTTTAGTTCTACACAGCGCATAGCATGGAAAACAGGCACCAGCTTTGGCTTTCGTGATGGCTGGGCAATTGGCATTACGCCAAAATACGTGGTAGGGGTTTGGGTGGGTAATACTGATGGCGAAGGTCGTCCGGGTTTAACCGGAATAAACACGGCAGCTCCCGCCCTCTTTGAAATATTCAGGCTCTTGCCTGCAGCCCGCGACTGGTTTGAAATACCAATTGGCGAAATGGTAAAGATCAGCATATGTAAAGAGAGCGGTTTTAGAGCAGGACAATACTGCAACAACACGGTTGAGCAATATGTACCCCGCGGAGGGTTAAAGGCACCGGTATGCCCGTGGCACAAGCTGGTACACCTTTCACCCGACCTGCAATGGCAGGTAAATGGCAATTGCGAACTGCCTGACAATATTGTGAATCGCCCCTGGTTTGTATTGCCGCCATCAATGGAATATTACTATAAAGCAAAAAACTACCAGTACCATGTTTTACCACCTTTTAAGGCTGGCTGTGGTGAAGGAGATTACGGCAACCTGATGGAGTTGATTTACCCAAAAGAGAATGCAAAAATATATGTTCCGGTGGAGGCAGATGGTAAACGGGGCAGGGTAATATTTAATGCGGCGCACCGGCAAACGGGCATCAAAATCTTTTGGCATCTCGACGGTAAGTACGTGGCTGAAACAACTGCGTTCCACCAGGTTGCACTTAACCCTTCTCCGGGCAGGCACAAGTTAACGCTGGTTGATGCAGATGGCAACACCTTGCAGCTTAACTTTGAAGTGCTCGATAAAAATAAATAGCCTATTTTAGTGCATGCTTGAACAATACGACCTTGGCAACATGATGGTGCTGGATATTGAAACAGTACCTCAGTACCCTAGTCACGATATGGTACCTGAACACCTACAGCACTTGTGGGATGCAAAGACACAGTACCAGCGCAAAGAAGAACCCGCAGAAACCTTCTACGAACGTGCCGGCATATGGGCCGAGTTCGGGAAAATCGTTTGTATATCTGTAGGTATATTTTTAAACGGTAAAAAGACAGGCTTGCGGGTAAAGTCTTACGCCGGTGACGACGAGAAAGAACTACTTGAAGATTTTAGCCGGATGCTTAGCAGCCAGCCTGCAAGCATTATACTTTGCGCGCACAACGGTAAAGAGTTTGATTTCCCGTATATATGCCGCCGAATGCTGATAAATGGCGTACAGTTTCCACCTCACCTGCAAATAGCCGGCAAAAAGCCTTGGGAAATAAATCATTTAGATACCATGGAATTGTGGAAGTTTGGCGATTACAAGAGCTATACCTCATTAAGCCTGCTTACCGCTATCTTTGATATCCCCACCCCTAAGGACGACATTGACGGCAGCCAGGTAGGACACGTATACTGGGTGGAAAAGGACCTGCCACGTATATGTACCTACTGCCAAAAGGATGTTGTTGCAACGGCGCAACTCTTGCGTAAATATCGCGGCGAACCGTTGATTGAGGAAGAATGTATAACTGTTGTGGGCTAATGCATTTCAAAATTAATGTTGATTCATGCTGTACTGCTTTATCTTACCGATTGGTTTTCCGCTTAGAAGTAGCAGATACTTAGGACAAAGCAAAGGCTGAAGTTGTTATTGATTTGCGCGAAGACATGAGTGTAAACAAGCACAAATTGGTAAGTTAAAGGCATTTAACCGCGCGCTGCTGAACCTTCACCAACTGATAAGAGTATACCTGTTACTGATTTTTATCTAAAAATATTGGCATGGTGCAAGGCTCAGCAATAAAATTTTACGCCTTTGCTTCCTCCTCTACATGTGTTATAATTTCTCGTATGGATTGATCGAGTTGTTCACCTGCTTTACCTAATTTTTCGAGCGTTTCCTTATCAACAATGTGATCACTTATTTCTATTACACTAATTAACCCCATAATGGATGCCAGAGGCTTACGCAATTCGTGCGACTGAATAAAAGCAATGTTAGCAAGTGCTTTGTCTTTCTTTTCATTGCTTAAAACTGTTAAACGGTTGTTTTTACTAATAAGCCTATACTGCAGGAACATAATAATTGTAAAAACAATAAATAGTACACAGCCTGCTACCGTAACTACTAACTGCCTGTTTTTTATTGCTTGTTTTTTATCCATTAACGCCAAAGCTTCATCTTTCTTAGCAGATTCATATTTAATCTGCAACTCACTTAGCTGCACTTCGTTTTTCCTTACCTGCAAAGAATCACGCATATTTTGCGATCGCCTGATGTAAGCTAATGCCGTTTTATAATCATTTACAGAGTAATAGCAGTCATAAAGGTGCTTGTAAAGCTCCATTTCCCTGTAAGGTTCATTCAGATTTCGGGCAATTGCAAGCGCTTTATTTACATAGCTGAGGCCTTTTTCCCGGTCGCCTTTATAAAACAATGCTTGCCCAAGCCAACAGTAACCATAAGTAAGCGAGCGCTGCTGGTTGTGTTTAGTTGAAAGTTGGATGCCTTTACCGGCGTATAAGATCGCTTTGTCGTAAACATTTTTATCAAGGTAATACTGCCCAACGTTATCATACAACGGGATTCGCTTCACCTCATATTTGGGGCTTGACTCGGCTATCTTAAGTGCTCTTAACTGTACATTTAAAGACGTATCTGCAAACACGGTATCTACAAGAAATACTTTACGCTTGTTATGTATCAACATAGCTTTCAGGCTCAGTAATCCAATTATCTTGGCTGTATCTGCATTTACAACTGCCCAATGCAAACCTTTCTGTTGCGCTACTAAAGCCATTTTATAGTTGGCATTCTCTTTATGAAGGTTACTTATCAATCCATACAGTTCGGGATAAACAGCTTTTATATTGTACCGTTCTACATCCGCAAGGCATTTAATTGCCTCGTCCATCGCTTGCGGATGGCGGCTGGCCATCCATAAATAGTGAGCTTTAAACAACCTGCCATAAACCTTAGCCTTTCCGATGCCATTTTGTTGTCCTAAGGCGAGCAATTTTTTTGAAATTTCTAACAAAGAATCTGCATCAGCATTCTCCAACCTTTCACCACGGCTAACAAGCGCTTCTATCGAGGCTGATGTTTTTGTTGATTCAGTTGGCAACCTTGGCTTCTCTCTACAACTTAACAACAAAATAATACCTGCTGGTAAAAGCAATAACCGGTATAGATGAGCATTCATTTATTTCGTGAAGGTTTATGTTTATTAACTGACTAAATGTACATAAAACCACGATATACTCTACCACGAGTTTTTATCTACATAAATCAACTACAAACAAAACCAATCATCTTTCCGTATCTTTAACGCGTTACATTTATTTATGTCTAAAAAGAAAAAACACGCATCGTCCATTGATCAGGTACTTACCCAAATGGTGCTGGACGTATTCGAAGAAAATGGGAATACCCCGTTGAATTACAAACAAGTTTCATCTAAACTGAACGTACGCGACCCTGATGCGCGCCGCGTTATACTCGATATTTTGAATGACGAAACCTTTAAAGGTGTCATGAAAGAAGCCTCTCCAGGCAAGTTTCAATTACTTGAACTCAAAACCTTTGTAGAGGGTAAGGTTGATCTCACCAATGACGGCTCGGCGTTTATCGTAACAGATGACCCTGCCGAAACCGACATATATGTTGCTCCGCGTAAACTTCGCAACGCCCTAAATGGCGACCGGGTGAAGGTTTACGTTTATGCAAAAAGCAAGGGAAAACGCCAGGAAGGCGAAGTAGTAGAGATACTAAAGCGCAACAAAATGGAGTTTACCGGCATCGTAAAACTGTCGGAACACTTTGCATTTTTTATCCCCGACGACCGGAAGATGATGCATGATATTTTTATACCGCTTACAGATCTTAACGGGGCAGTAAACGGTATAAAGGCAGTTGCCGAAATTACCGACTGGCCTGCTGGCGCTAAAAACCCTGTTGGGCGTATAAAGCATATTTTAGGCAACCAGGGCGAGAACGATACAGAGATGAACGCTATACTGGCAGAGTATGGCTTTCCCCTTTCCTTCCCTGCTGATGTTGAAAAAGATGCGGATGAAATATCTGACGTGATAAGTGCAGATGAAGTTGCCAAACGCCGCGATTTTCGGGATGTGCTTACCTTTACTATAGACCCGGTAGATGCCAAAGATTTTGACGACGCGCTGTCGTTCAAAAAACTGGAGAACGGCAATTATGAGGTAGGTGTACACATTGCCGACGTTGCGCACTACATCATACCCGACTCAGCACTGGACAGGGAAGCATACGAACGCGGAACATCGGTTTACCTGGTAGATCGTGTGATACCGATGCTGCCTGAAAGGCTTAGTAACGGCTTATGCTCGTTGCGGCCAAAAGAAGATAAACTATGTTTTGCTGCGGTATTTGAACTGGATGAAAACGCCAATGTTATTACCGAATGGTTTGGCAAAACTGTTATTCACTCGGACAGGCGCTTTAGCTATGAGGAAGTGCAGGAGGTAATTGAGACAAAGACGGGCGACTACGTTGAAGAAATTGAAAAGCTTAACGCCTTGGCTTACAAGCTCCGTGAGCGGAAATTTAAAGCTGGTGCCATCAACTTCGAAACAACTGAAGTTAAGTTTAAGCTTGACGAAACCGGCAAGCCAACAGGCGTGTACGTAAAAGAGCGTAAGGACGCCCATAAGCTGATAGAAGACTTTATGCTTTTAGCCAACCGCAAAGTGGCCGAGTTTGTAAGCAAAATGGGTAAAGGCAAACATAAATACACCTTTGTTTATCGGGGGCACGACTCCCCAAAACCCGACGCATTGGCTAATTTCGCGCAGTTTGCTGCAAGGTTTGGTTATAAGATAAATACAAAATCGGACAAAGAAATAGCCAGATCACTTAATCACCTGATGGAAGATGTGGAAGGCAAAAAAGAGCAGAACGTACTTACCCACCTGGCTATCCGGTCAATGGCAAAGGCAATTTACACTACGCAAAGCACAAGCCATTATGGACTGGCTTTCAGCCACTACACACACTTTACCTCACCTATTCGTAGATATCCCGATGTAATGGTGCACCGCCTATTGTTCCACTACCTTAATGGGGGACAAAGCGCCAATGCAGACCATTACGAGGAATTGTGCAAGCACAGTTCGGCTATGGAGAAAAAAGCTGCAGATGCAGAACGCTCTTCAGTAAAATACAAACAGGCTGAGTACCTGCGCGATCAAGTGGGCAACGTTTTCACAGGCATCATCTCCGGTGTTACTGAATGGGGTATGTATGTGGAGATCATTGAAAATAAGTGCGAAGGCATGATTCGCCTGCGCGACATCAGCGACGACTTTTACACCCTGGACGAAAAGAACTATGCCATTATTGGTCAGCGCAAAAAGAAGGTGTACCAGTTAGGCGACGAGGTAAAGATCCGCGTTAAACAGGTAGACCTTACCAAGAAACAGATTGATTTTAGTTTAGTACAGGATTAATTAGTTATTTAGCAGCTTCAACAACAATGGTTTGTTGCTCACCATAAAGAGCAAACACCGACGCTTAACGCTGCGCCGGTGTAATATTTCAAATGAGAAAACTCGAAAACCTGCAAGCGCTCATAGCCACATCTGTAGAGAAGCTGGCTTACCCGGTTTATCCGGCTGAGCTTTACGAGCCGATAAAATACATTTTAGCAATAGGCGGCAAACGTATGCGACCTGCCCTGCTGCTGATGGCTTGCGACCTGTTTGGCGGCGATGTAGAAGCTGCCCTTCCTCCTGCCCTTGCCATCGAGGTGTTCCACAACTTTACGTTGATGCATGACGACATTATGGACAATGCGCCAAAACGCCGTGGCCGTGCTACCGTCCATGAAAAATGGAACAACAACGTGGCGATCCTCAGCGGGGACGTAATGCTGATTGAAGGTTATAAGCTGATGATGCAGGTACGTAACGATCTCCTTCACCAGGTACTGGACATTTTTAATGATACTGCTGTAGGCGTATGTGAAGGCCAGCAGTTGGACATGACGTTCGAGACCAGCAATAACATTACCATTGCGGAGTACATTAACATGATCCGCCTGAAAACAGCTGTGGTATTGGGCGGCGCTTTAAAGATAGGCGCGCTTATTGGTAATGCTGATCAAACGGATGCTGACTTGTTATCCGACTTTGGCGTTAACCTTGGCATCGCGTTTCAGTTGCAGGACGACATACTGGACGTTTATGGTGACCCAGAGAAATTTGGCAAACAGGTTGGCGGAGACATCATCTCCAATAAAAAAACATATTTGCTACTTAAAGCTCAGGAATTATCAGGCAGTGATGAACTTAATACCTGGCTTGCCACTGCTCAGTTTGATGCAGCTGAAAAAGTAGCTGCAGTAACGGCCATTTATAACAAGGTTGATGTAAGGCGCCACGCCGAAGCAGAAATGCAGGCCTATGCCGAAAAAGCTTTTACGGCACTCGAGAAAATAAACCTGCCGGAAGACAGCAAACAATACCTCCGCGATTTTGCGGATGGCTTGCTGGTGAGGGAATATTAGATTAAATAAGTATGCAAAGAAACTGTCTTAAATGCGTTACCGCTTTACTTCTTTCTGTCTTCTGTTTTACCGTCTCCGCGCAAACTAAAACAACCTCCGGCGGTAAGCTCAAGCCCGAACAGGCCAACATGGATGTGCGCCATTATACCATAGCGCTGGACGTAAATTTTGAGCAAAAGACAATAGATGGTTACACCACTATTGACATTATCACTGCGAAACCTACGCGCACATTGTTGTTCGATCTGCTCGACTCACTTAATGTAAAAAGCGTGTCCGTTAATGGCACGAGCGAGCCATTTGTTTATAAGAACAACCTCATCAACATCAATACAACTAAAGAACTACCCGCTGGTAAGTACGCCGTTAAGGTGGTTTATGGCGGCAAGCCACATATTGCCGTTCGTCCGCCCTGGGACGATGGCTTTACCTTCACTCGCGATAGCACTGGCCACGATTGGCTGGCAGTTACTGCCGAGGGCACTGGCGGCAAGATCTATTACCCGTGCAAAGATCACCCCTCCGACGAGCCAAATGAAGGTGCCGATCTCATTATTACTGTGCCTAAGGGTCTGGTGGTTGCCGGTCCGGGATTGCTGGTGAAACAGTCAACCAGTGGCAATAAGGCTACTTTTCATTGGCGCACCAAATACACCATCAACAACTACAGCATTCTTTTTAACGTAGGCGACTACAAACTGGTAAAACGCAGTTACAAAAGCATCGCCGGCAACACGGTACCAATGTGGTTCTACGTACTTAACGAGCATGCCGAAAAAGCTGATAAGCTGATGGACATCTTCGAGGTAACCATCCACGAAAAGGAGAAGTACTTTGGCGAATACCCTTGGGCTAAAGAAAAAGTCGGGCTGGTAGAAACGCCACACTTAGGTATGGAGCACCAAAGCATGGTGGCTTACGGCAACAAGTTCAGGTATGTAAAAGTAGGCAACCAAGATTACGACTGGCTGCTGCACCACGAGTTCGGTCACGAATGGTGGGGAAACAAAGTTACCGCTATTGACTGGGCCGACTACTGGATACACGAGGGAATAGATAGCTACTCTGATGCGCTTTTTACCCTGGAGTTTGCCGGTAAACCAGCTTATATAGACTACTTTAAAAAATCAGGTAAAGGCATCCAGAACAAGCAGCCATTGGTATTAGGTAAAGACATTGATGAAGAGTCGGCATACAATAATGACATTTATACCAAGGGGGCCTTTTTTATGCACACGCTTAATTATGTTATGGGCGACAGCCTTTTCTTCCCTACTTTGAAAAGCTTTGCTACATCGCCGGAACACACCTATAATAACCTCAACAATACAGATGGTGTAGAAGAGTTCTTCAGCAAAGCTTACGGTAAATCGTTAAAGCCTTTGTTTGACATGTACCTGCGTACTACCAATAAGCTTGAGATAAGCGTTACCACCGGACGACGCGACAACCAATATTTGATCAAGCTTTCTAACATCAATATGGATCTCCCTCTTGATGTTACAACCGATGGCGGTGTGCATCACATTACGGCGAGCAGTAAAGGCATTATCATCACCAGCAAAACCATGCCGGTTATAGATGCGGATGGCTGGTATTTCAAGAAAGTAACTTACGAATAGAGTACATTTCTTAATCTTTTAGGAAAGAGAAGTTCGATCTGAAAGTCAGCTTCTCTTCTTTTTTAAAATAAATTCTACTATTCCCGTATACTATATATATATTTGGAAGTATAACATGAATAACACTGCAACTATTTGCTTTAACCAACTGATGTTTTGCTGTATGTACAGCCAAGGCGAGCGGTTGTAAGTAGTTGAGAATAAATGTATCAGCCTCTTCAGCCGCAGCAGAAGGGGCTTTTTTTTAAGATATAACCAAAACGATATGCAGAGCTTCAGGACAGAACTGGAGAACCCGATAGTAGAGCAGGACATCATAGACCTGGAGCGAAAAATACGTGCTTTCCGTGAAGGGAAGATCCACGACGAGAAGTTCCGTAGTCTTCGACTTGCACGTGGTGTTTACGGGCAGCGCCAGCCGGGTGTACAAATGGTGCGTATAAAGCTGCCATTTGGTAAGGTGACCTTCAAACAGTTGCTGAAAATAGCCGACATCTCCGATGAATACGGCAGCAGCAATCTGCACCTAACTACCCGCCAGGACATCCAGATACATTATGTAAGCCTGGACCGTACCCCACAGTTATGGGCCGAACTGGAACAAGATGATATAACTCTACGCGAAGCCTGTGGTAATACTGTCCGCAACGTAACTGCATCGCCTACTGCCGGCATCGACCCAAAAGAACCATTTGATGTTTCACCGTATGCACAGGCAACATTCGAGTATTTTCTTCGAAATCCTGTTTGCCAGGAAATGGGCCGCAAATTCAAGATCTCGTTCTCGTCAACGGATGACGATACCGCTTTCTCTTACATACATGACCTCGGCTTCATCCCCAAATTAAAAGAGAATGGCGACAGGGGCTTTAAGGTAATGCTAGGTGGCGGTTTAGGCGCGCAGCCCTTACTGGCAAGTATAGTTGAAGAGTTTTTACCTGAAGCCCAACTTATACCGTTTATAGAGGCTATCATCCGTGTGTTCGACCGCTACGGAGAGCGCAATAATCGCAATAAGGCCCGTATGAAGTATCTTATTCAAAAACTAGGTTTAGATGAAGTGCTGCGCCTGGCCAAAGAAGAACGTACCGCATTAAAGGTTAAAACCTACCCTATCAACCGTAATGCTATAGAAGAGGCACCCCTGCCAACAGCAACAGCATATCCGCAGGTAGAAATAGCTAACCCTTTCCGTTATGATCAATGGCTGGCAACCAATGTTTTCGAACAAAAGCAAACCGGTTTTTACGGGGTGTACATAAAAGTTCCCGTTGGCGATATCCCGTCAGATAAGGCACGCGCGTTAGTTGCCGCTATACAGCCTTATGTCGGCGACGAGATACGTATTACACAAAACCAGGGCCTATTACTCAAGTTTGTTCGTAAAGAAGCGTTGGCTGCCCTGTACGAAGGCCTGCACGCGCTGGACCTTGCCGCCCCGGGTTTTGACAGCCTTGCCGACGTAACCACCTGTCCCGGTACTGATACTTGCAACCTGGGCATCAGCAACAGCATGACTATGGCGCGGGTACTGGAAGATGTGATCTATAACGAATACGAAGATTTTATTTATAACCGCGATATCAAGATTAAAATAAGTGGTTGTATGAACAGTTGCGGTCAACATGGGCTAGCGCATATCGGCTTTCACGGCAGTTCGTTAAAAGCCGGCGCTAAAGTACTCCCTTCTGTACAAGTGATGTTAGGCGGTGGTACGGTAGGCGACGGTGTGGGCCGGGCCGCCGAACGGGTGATAAAAGTACCGTCTAAACGTGCAACACATGTTTTAAGAGCGGTACTGAACGACTACAAAGCTTTATCTCACGAGGAAGAACGGTTTAATGATTATTACGACAGGCAGGGAAAAGATTACTTCTACCGCCTGTTAAAGCCACTTGCCGACCTGGCCACCCTTACAGATGACGAGTTTGTAGACTGGGGGCACCAGGAAACCTTTGCCACAGCAATAGGTGTTGGTGAGTGTGCCGGTGTGGTAATAGACCTGGTCGCAACGCTGCTGTACGAAGCAGATGAAAAACTTGGGTGGGCAAACGGCTCATACGAAAAGGGATTATGGAGCGATGCCATATACCACTCATACAATACCATGATCAGCTGCGCTAAAGCCTTATTGCTTGATAAAGGCGTAAACAGCAGCACGCAGGCAGGCATTATAAAAGAATTTGATAACAATTACGTAGAAACAGGCGAGCTCACCCTTAACGGCAGCTTTACGGACCTGGTGCTGCAAATAAACAAGAACGAACCGTCAGAAAAATTTGCAACTGCCTATAAACAACAGGCAACGCAGTTCCTGGCATTGGTTAAAGAAAAAAGAGAGGCGGTGTTACAGTCATGATCATTACAACAACAAAGAACACGGTAAAAGAACCACGGATCACATTGGTTGGTGCTGGCCCCGGCGATGCCGAACTGATCACCATAAAAGGCATAAAAGCTTTACAAGCTGCCGATGTGGTGCTTTATGATGCCCTGGTGAACGAAGAGCTGCTGGAGTTTGCGCCCGAAGGTGCTACCAAGGTTTACGTAGGTAAACGCTCGGGGGATCATTCTTTTTCACAGGAGAACATTAACAAGCTAATGATAGACTATGCCCTTAACTATGGGCACGTTGTACGTTTAAAAGGCGGCGATCCGTTTGTATTTGGCCGGGGTTACGAAGAGCTTGACCACGCTGCCGATTACAGCATTCCCGCCGAAGTTATCCCCGGCATCTCAAGTTCTATTGGTGTACCCGGCCTGCAGGGTATCCCGGTAACCCATCGTGGTTTAAGCGAGAGTTTTTGGGTGGTAACCGGCACCACTTCAGAAGGAAAAGTATCTGCCGACCTGTATGAAGCAGCCAAAACCAAAGCAACTGTTGTTGTGCTGATGGGTATTCATAAACTTGCCGAAATAGCGGAGATATTCCGTAACAAAGGCAAGCACAGGCTGCCTGCTGCCGTAATACAAAGCGGCTCTACCGCAAACGAGAAAGTTGTTGTAGGCATTGTAGATACCATTGCCGAACTCGCAGAAGAGAACAACATCTCCTCTCCTGCTTTGATCGTGTTTGGTGACGTAGTCTCTTTACACCCAAAATTTCAGCCCATCAGGGAGTTTTATGACATTGTTGCACAAGAATAATATAACAGAGCCTCAGCCGGAAAAAACGCGTGGAAATGAACTTTTCCCCGTATTTTTAAAGCTGGAGAACCTGCATACGGTGCTTGTCGGCGGCGGTAATGTTGGCTTGGAAAAGCTAACCGCCCTGCTGCAGAACAGCCCCGCAGCAGCGGTGACTGTCGTATCTAAAACTTTCCTGCCGCAAATAGAGGCATTAGCCGGCGGGCACCCGCAAGTAGTGCTTAAACAGAAGGCTTTTGAAGAAACAGACCTGGAAGCTGCCGATATTGTAATTGCTGCTACAAACGATTCCGACCTGAACAAGTACGCGCGGCAAGCGGCACATGACCGTAAGTTGCTGATTAATGTGGCTGACAAGCCGGCGCTATGCGATTTTTATCTTGGCTCTATTGTACAAAAGGGCGACTTAAAATTAGCCATTTCTACAAACGGGAAATCACCCACAGTAGCCAAGCGCCTTAAAGAGGTTTTAAACGAAGCGCTACCTGCAGAGCTTGACATAACCCTGCAGCAGATGAGCCAGGTACGCAACAACCTCTCTGGCGACTTTGCTCACAAAGTGAAAGAACTTAACAAGGTAACAGCTATTTTAATCGGCGGCGAAAAACCACCCAGCAACAAGCTGCTGAAACTGGTGGTTTGGGGTACGTTTGTCCTGTTCCTGGCAATTACCTTTTCGGCACTGTGGCTTAAAGAGCCTGGTTTTAAAAACTTTGTAGAGCATATTAATCCAATGTTTTACTACTTCCTGGGAGCTGGTTTTGTATTCGCCCTTATCGATGGAGCTATAGGCATGTCTTACGGTGTTACCTCTACTACCTTTTCTCTGTCCATGGGTATCCCTCCTGCATCTGCCAGTATGGGCGTGCACCTTTCAGAAATAATGAGCAACGGCATAGCCGGCTGGATGCATTATAGGATGGGTAACGTAAACTGGAAGCTGTTTAAATTACTACTCGTACCAGGCATTATAGGTGCAGTAACCGGCGCTTACCTGTTATCATCGCTGGAGCATTACGCTCAGTATACTAAGCCGCTGGTATCTGTTTACACGCTGATATTGGGTTCTGTTATATTCATGAAAGCTATCAATCTGAACCGCAAACGTAAAGGCGGAAAGATCAAAAACATATCCTTACTGGGATTAGGCGGCGGTTTTATCGACGCTGTTGGTGGTGGCGGCTGGGGTTCTATTGTACTCTCCACTTTAATTGCCGGTGGACGCCATCCAAGGTTTTCGCTGGGAACGGTAAAGCTATCAAGGTTTTTCGTCGCCTTAATGGGCTCGCTTACGTTTATAGCCATGCTTAATGGCAAACATTGGGAAGCGGTAGCAGGATTGATCATCGGCAGTGCGCTGGCATCGCCAATAGCCGCACGAATATCAAACAAGATCTCTGCGCGGGCAATCATGTTTGCGGTAGCAGTTATTGTAATTTTAATCAGTTTACGCAGTATAATTTTATTTATAACAAAGGTTTTTTAAGTGGCAGATACTACTTACATATCGCAGCTGATCGACGGGAAAGATCCGGTTCTAGCTTTACAGGTGCTGGCTAATGAATTCCCGGGCGGGATCGTGTTCTCCACCAGTTTCGGGTGGGAAGACCAGGTAATTACACACATGATCTTCGCCAACAACATCCCCATAAAGGTTTTCACACTGGAAACCGGTCGCTTGTTCCCCGAAACTTATTACGTGTGGAACCGCACGATGGAGATATACGGCCAACCTATTCATGCTTATTACCCGGTGCACCACTTGTTGGAAGAAATGGTAAACCGTAAAGGCCCTAACAGTTTTTATGAGTCGGTAGAAAACCGTAAAGAATGCTGTGGAATTCGCAAGATAGAACCACTTCACCGTGCTCTGGCGGGCAACAAGCTGTGGGTAACAGGCATCCGGGCAGAGCAATCTCCCAACCGGGAAGACATGAGCAACGTGGAATGGGACGCGGGTAATAACCTGTACAAGTTCCACCCTATCTTCAACTGGACCTTGGATGATGTTAAGGCATACATCAAACTACATAATATACCATACAATACACTGCATGATCGCGGTTTTCCGAGCATAGGCTGCGCGCCCTGCACCCGTGCTGTACAGCCTGGCGAAGACTTTAGGGCCGGGCGCTGGTGGTGGGAAGACCAAAGTAAAAAAGAGTGCGGTCTGCACTCGCATGCAGTTGAACTAAATGATTTAAAAGAATGAGCAGACACCGGTTAGATCACCTGGACGAGTTAGAGGCAGAAGCCATATACATTTTGCGCGAAGTTGCCGGGCAGTTTGAAAAGCCTGCTTTGCTATTTTCCGGCGGTAAAGATTCTATTACGCTGGTGCACCTTGCATTAAAAGCATTTCGCCCGGGTAAGTTTCCTTTTCCGCTGGTACATATAGACACCGGCCATAACTTTGACGAAACTATTACCTACCGTGATGAGATGATCGCCCGCATAGGTGAGAAATTAATCATAGGCCATGTGCAGGACAGCATTAACAAGGGCAAGGTAATAGAACAAAAAGGCAAAAACGCCAGTCGCAATGCGCTGCAAACAGTCACCCTTTTGGACACCATTGCCAAACACGGTTTTGATGCTTGTATAGGCGGCGCCCGCCGCGACGAGGAAAAAGCCCGCGCTAAAGAACGCATCTTTTCTGTACGTGATGAATTTGGCCAGTGGGATCCTAAACGCCAGCGCCCCGAGTTGTGGAACATCTACAACGGCAAAATTCATAAAGGGGAGAACGTACGCGTGTTCCCGATAAGCAACTGGACAGAACTTGATGTATGGAATTACATCCGCAGGGAGAATATTCCATTACCTACTATTTACTTCGCCCACCAAAGGGATTGCATTACCCGCAACGGCCAGTTAATGGCGGCTTCCCCATTCCTGAATATGGATGAGGATGATGTGATAACCCGCAGAAACGTACGCTTCCGTACAGTTGGCGACATGACCTGTACCGCGGCAGTGGAATCTTACGCGTTCGAGATAGATGACATCATCGACGAGATTGCATCCTCTAAAATAAGTGAGCGTGGCGCCCGTATGGACGACAAGGTAAGCGAAGCTGCTATGGAAGAACGCAAAAAAGGCGGGTATTTTTAACTAAATCTGATATCCAAATAGATGGACATATTAAAATTTATAACAGCAGGCAGTGTAGATGACGGCAAAAGCACGTTGATAGGTCGCCTTTTGTACGATAGTGAGGCAATACTTGCAGATCAGCTGGAGGCGCTGCATGCATCCAACCGCAAGAACGACGATGGTACTATAGATCTTGCAATACTTACAGACGGCCTTAAAGCCGAACGCGAGCAGGGCATTACTATCGACGTGGCTTACAAATACTTTGACACCGACAAGCGTAAGTTTATTATTGCTGACGCGCCGGGACATATACAGTACACCCGTAACATGGTTACCGGTGCAAGTAACGCCGGTTTAGCCATTATTTTGGTTGATGCCCGCAAGGGCGTGGTCGAACAAACTACAAGGCACTCTTTCCTAGTGTCGCTACTACAGATACCGCAAGTGGTAGTAGCAATAAACAAAATGGACATGGTTGGCTACAACGAGGATGTGTTCAACAAGATTGTAGCTGATTATAAAGTACTGGCAGGCAAGGTGGGCTTAACCAATGTAACTTACATCCCGGTGAGTGCGCTGAAAGGCGATAATATTGTTTACCCGTCATCAAACATGAGCTGGTATATTGGCGACAGCCTTTTGAGCCACCTGGAAAACGTAGAGATCAAGATAGATGATCTTTCGTCACACGCCAGGCTGCCTGTGCAATGGGTAGTGCGCCCGCAAACAGAGGAATTGCATGACTATCGGGGTTATGCCGGACGTGTATCCAGCGGGTCGTTCAGGGTTAATGATAAGGTTACTGTTCTCCCATCCGGTTTCAGCTCAACAGTATCCAAAATTGAACTGTATGAGAAGCAGCCCTATGAAGCAGTAGCTGGCATGTCGGTTACTTTGCACCTGGCAGATAACATCGACATCAGCCGTGGCGATATCATAGTAAGTAGTGCCGGCCAGCCGCAAGTGTCAAACCTCATAGAGGCTGACCTTTGCTGGATGGACACACGAGTTCTAGACACGTCCCTGACCTATCTGGTTCAGCACAATACTAAAACGGTACGCTGCAAAATAAGTGAAGTGCTGTATAAGGTAAATATCAACACGTTGGAGAAAGATTTCGATGAGGAGTTTAAGTTAAACGACATTGGCCGCGTGGTTATCAAAACTGCCGAACCGCTGGCGTTTGACCCTTACCAGGTCAATAAAGCTAACGGTGGCGCTATCATTATTGACAGCCGCACAAATGTCACAGTAGGTGCGCTTATGCTGCGGCAGGCTGTGGACTAACCAAGGAGAATTATCAATTATATACTGCAGTTAAGTGAGAACCCCGGCAAGGTGCAACTTGTACGGGGTTTATTGTTTAATAATTTGTCGTAATGTGCGATTTCCAACAAATAGCATTAATTCACCTTTTGGATAATAAAAAAAAGCGGGCAGCTCACCCGCCCGCTTTTCTAAAACTAAATTAAACCTAAAAACAATTTCAAATATTATTGCGGACGCTGGCCGCTGAGCAGCCCGTCCAGCGTTACAGATACATAGTAGATGCCGCCGATAGTTGGGCCGCCGGCATATTGTATATACCGCTTGTTGAACACGTCGGTAGCACCTAGCTTAAAGGTTGCATAGTAAACCGGCACATGGTAAGTTACCTGCGCATCAACCGCGTGTATGGCCGGTACTGTCCCGGTTACAAGCGGGCTCTCCCACAAGTAAGATTCCTGCCATTTATAAACGATGTTAAAGCCGAAGTTCTTTACCACCTCGCGATTACCGAACGAGAGGTTTCCTGACCATTTCGGCGTATTAAAGCCAGTGACGAATATATCTGAAGACTTTTGGGCTTTAAGCTTGTTAAAGCTCGCATTACCAGATACTGTATACCGTTTATAGAAGTTGTAGGTAAGGCCTACAGATGAACCGTAGTTGTTGTAGGCGTTTTTAGCATTGGTATAAACACGATAGCGGCTTTGTCCCTGGCTGGCGGCGTTAGTGCCGGTAGCCGTCGTTGGGTCGCGGTTAACATCGAGCATTGCTAGTACAGCGGCATCGGTGCCAACTGTTGTTCCGTTGGGCACAAATACCTGTACCTGGCCCTGGAAACCATTATAGCGGTTAGCATAAGCATCTATATCTAAAAATACTTTATTATCCAGCAGGATGCCTTTATAACCAAGCTCAAACGAGGTTATCTGCTCCGGCCTCGCTTTAGGAAGGTCGGCCACTTGCAGCATTCCGCGGTTTTTTAAAGCTGTAGCATCATCTCCGGTGGTCGACTGTGCTTTTACTGCGGCGTTAAAGGCCGTTACTGATGATTGTGTATAGCTATTATCCAAGTAGCCCAATCCCTCGTTTATAAAACCGAGGCTGCCCACACGTTTTACACGACCATTGTTCACGTACGACAACGCTTCGAACAGTGATGGAAAGCGATAGCCGTTCTGGAACGTAAACCTGAAGTTATGATTCTGGTTAGGCGAATAAACGGCCGCCAGGCGCGGGGTAAACTTCGGATCAAAGTAAGGATTGTAATCCCAACGTAATGAGCCGAACAGCTTTAATTTCTCGTCGAAAAAGGTCTTGGTTACCTGTGTAAAAGCGCCGTATTTCTTATAGATCACATTATCGCCAAAGCTGCCATCTTCTAAGGGTTTGTTACGGTCTGCTATCGGACGGGTAAAATCAACAAAGTTGTTGCCATCCGGGATGATCTGGTAAACCCTTACGTCTCCGCCTACCAGCAGGTCTGCAAACTTTACTTTACTGCTCAGGTCCCACTGTGCCTCACCATTAAACAGGTGGCTTTTTTGTACCAGGGCTGCACCGCCTGTAACCGGCGCATCAGGTATCAGGCTGGATTTGATGTCCCAGTTATTAATGCCTATGATGGTTTTGCGCAGAGCGTCAAACTCGGGCGTACCCGGTTCTACCCTGCCTTTATCTGCAGCGGCCCGTGCAAAAGCTTCGGCAGCAGCGAGATTGGTCGATTTTAATCCGCCATTTGCGTTTGCGTAAGTAGTTAGTGCGTTTTTAAAGATAGTGCCCCACGCCGAGTTGCTGGCATGGTTCAGGTCCAGGTTATCGGCTAGCGGTTTTACATTAAAAGAATTACCGGTGTTCTCGATAGATTCGTACCCCCTTATCAGGAAGTCTTTGCCCTTCAGTTCCACCTTGTGGTTCTGGACGCTGGCGCCGTTAAGTGATATTTTGTTTCCGCGTTGGAAAACACCATCCATCTTGCCGTAGCGGTAGGTGTAAGACAGGGTTGTAGTAGGCGAAAGCTTATAAGCTAGCGTACCATCCAGTTTAAGGTTGCTTACCCTGGGGCTAACCAGGTCTACCTCGTTATAACCTGTACGTGCAACAGTAAGGTTCGGCCTGGCAACGCCATCAACAGTAATGCCCTTTATAGATACGGTATTACTGCCGGCAAGCGCATCATCGCCATATTTGTTCCAGCCATCGTAAGCCGCATTACTGCTGCCGGTAAGTTCCGGGAAGGCCGGGTTTGCCGATTTTAGGTTGGTGGGGTTTTGATCCAGCCGGGTGTCCGATTGCCAGTCTTTCCCGCTCAGGTAACTCGCATTTACCTTGAACGCGAACTTATCGTTCCAGGCTTTAGCGTAACGTATAGCATCCTCGTTTATGGCACTTGCACCAAGGCGCGGATCGTCTACATGGTTAATGCCTGTACGGTGATAAAAACTCAAGCCCTGGTACTTAAATGGATCTTTGGTGAACAGGTTTGATAAGCCATTAATAGCGTTGGTACCGTACAGTGCAGCTGCAGCTCCGGGGGTGATCTCAATACTGGCAATGTCAAGCTCGGTTGGGCCGATTGCGTTGCCGAGGGGCACGCCCAGCGTAGCCGACTGCATATCCACGCCATCTGCAAGCTGCATAAACCTGAAGTTGTTAGGGCTGTTAAAGCCGCGCGTGTTTGGCACTTTAAGCGTGATGCTGGTAGTGGTCATTTGAACACCTTTAACATTCTCCAGGGCATCATAAAAACTTGGGCCCGGCGATTGTTTTAGTGCGTTAATGCTTAGCTTTTCGATAGCGACGGGCGATCGCAACAGCTTTTCTTCGCGGCGCGATGCTGTAACCACAACTTCGTTTAACAACAAAGATTGTGAGGTGAGTTGAATATTGACTGCGCTGTTAGCATTCCTGATCAGGAATTCCTGCGGTTGATAACCTACTGCTGTAAACACAAGCGTAAACGGGAATTTCGCACTGCTGGTTAACGAGAAAGTACCCGTGCTATCTGTAACCGCAGCGTTTGATGTACCTTTTATGGTAACTGTTGTACCAACAAGTGGCTTACCCTGATCGCTGTTTACTTTGCCGCTTAGTATATAGCTGCCGTTTAGCTGTGCATAAGACAGTGCCGGGACAAGGAGCAGAACGAGCGCAATTAGTTTGAAAAATTTCGTAGAAATAGTCATGGTATAAGGTTGAAAGAAAGGTGCGTTAATACTTTAATTGATGTTAATTAGGCCATTAACAACAACAGCACGCAGTAGAGCACTGCATGTAAGACATTGGTATTGATGTGCAAGCAAGTAAATAATACATTGTCTATAGAATAAGTAGACAAATATATAGATAATATTGTTCCTTTAAATAATTTTTTAAAAAAGTCTACTCACCCCTCGGCCCCCTCTATCCGCTAGCGCGGAAAGAGGGGGTGCTGGCGGCCACTTTATGAGCACCGCTTAATAATCTACTCACCCCCCTGCCCCCTCTCTCCGCTAGCGCGGAAAGAGGGGGTGCTGGCTACTGTATATAGTATCCATAATTATGTTTCTCCTAACCCTCTTTGCGCGGAGCGGAGAGAGGGTCGGCGAGCGATAGCGTTGCCGGGGTGAGTTAGTAGTCGGGTACGCTTAACAATCTACTCACCCCCTGCCCCTCTCTCCGCTATCGTGGAAAGAGGGGTGCTGTCTGCAATATATTACATAGTATAATAATCATGTTTCTCAACCTTCTTTGCGCGCAGCGTAGAGAGGGTTGGCGAGCGGTAGCGTTGCCGGGGTGAGTCGGTCGCCGAACGTCGCTTAACATTCTCAGCAAGCTTTACAGACTACTTTAACCTATCAAAGTTGCTATATTTAGACATGCCATCTATCACAGAACTATGCCGCGAACTTAGGCAACGGCAAACTCCGGCTGAGACATTACTTTGGAATCAACTGCGTAACAGAAAACTCCTTGGTAAGAAGTTTTTACGTCAGCACCCTATATTTATTAAATCTGTACAAGGCTTAGTGCAATGCTACATTCCTGATTTTTATTGCGCAGAAGCGAACTTAATTGTTGAGGCCGACGGTCCGGTACATCTTTACAAACGCGATTACGACAAAAACCGGGACGCAGTGTTGTCAGGACTTGGATTGCAGATCTTGAGATTTGAGAATAAGCAGATTGAGAATGATATGAGTGGCGTGTTAGAGGTGATCAAGTTGGCTTTAGACAAGTAAGTTTGCAAATCGACTCACCCCCCGGCCCTCTCTCCGCTGTCGCGGAAAGAGGGGGTGCTGTCTACGGTGTATAGTATATTATTATGTTTCTAACCCTCTTTGCGCGGAGCGGAGAGAGGGTCGGCGAGCGACAGCGTTGCCGGGGTGAGTTGATAACCGAAGGGTGTTGAATTATGTTCCTTATCTCCTAACCCTCTCTGCGCGAAGCGTAGAGAGGGTCGGCTAGCGATAGCGTTGCCGGGGTGAGTTGGTTGCTCCTGCAACTATCCGCTAAAAAGACTAGCTTTGTTCTGCTAACACCTTTTATGATACTTGAAAACAACGATTTTAAACTTGATGTTACTTCCGAGATAGGACGCCTGCGGGTGCTTTTAATTCACAGTCCGGATAGCGGCTTGGGCAAAGTTGTGCCCTCTAAAGCGCAGGATTGGTTATTCGAAGACATTGTGCACCTGGATACTATGCGTACCGGGGAATACGATTACTACGTAAAACTGCTGATGTACTTCCTTGATCCGGATAAGATAAAGGGTAAACTGGCCGACATAGATAACCCGGAAAGTAAACGGGCTTTCTTCAAACCCGACAATGAGACATTTCACAATTCAGGTAAAGTGGTAGAGATACAAACCCTCCTCAGCGACATTTTACAGCAGAAAGATATCCGTAAGAAACTTGTTGCGGCGGTGTGCGCTATTGAGGGGTGTACGTACCGTTTGCAGTTACAACTAATTGATATAGAACCGGTAGAACTGGCAAAAATCTTCATCTCCGGATCATTGAATGACGAGCAGATGATCTTCGCTCCCATCCCAAACATGATATTTTCCCGCGACATTGGTATTGCCATAAACAACCACATGCTGCTTAATAAGCCGGCAAAAAAGGCCCGAGCCCGCGAGACTTTGCTGGTGAAGTACATATTTTTTAACCATCCGCTGTTCGAAGGTTACCGCGACAACATACTGGAGATACCCGATACCGTACAGCACTTTTTGCGCCCCGGCGAAGAACAGGAAGGTAAAACCACACTGGAGGGCGGCGACGTAATGATGGTTAGTCCGCAGCATTTACTTATTGGCTGCAGCGAACGTACATCAGTAAGCGGCGCAAACGAAGCTATTAAACTGCTGTTCGCAAATAATGTAGTTGAGAAGGTAACGGTAGTTAAAATTCCGCATAAGCGGGACTACATGCACATTGATACGGTATTTACCCAGGTAAAACGCAACGTGTGGGTGTTGCTGCGCTCGCTTACAATAGCCGAGCCGGCGCAGGACGAAAGTGAACCAATTGCCTGGTTTGCCGATAAGAAGAACAAGGACAGGCCAGAAATAGTACAGTTCCGCAGGGGTAAAAAGCCTAAAACTTTCGGTACGTTAGAAGCATTGCTGGACAACATCAGCCAAAAGGACCTGCAAAGCACTGAGCCAACAAGGTTTATCTATTCGGGTAATGACGAGTTCCCGTTTGATGCCCGCGAGCAATGGACGGACAGCTGTAACCTGCTTGCGCTGAAAGAAGGCGTAGTATTGGGTTATGACCGTAATGATAAAACGGTTGGGGCATTTCAGAAAAGCGGTTTCGAGATCATAAAAGTGCAGGACCTGCTTCAAAAGTTTGAGACCGGCGAACTGAACCCCCAGGAAATGACTGATACGCTCATTCTCATGCCGTCGGCAGAGCTTTCGCGAGCGCGGGGAGGTTTCCATTGCATGAGCATGCCATTAATGAGGGACAAGGTCCACTAAGTGTCAGTCAACCATATACCATCATTCTATATCTGATTCAGACACATGCAAACTACCAGTAACCTCCTGATGATACGCCCGGTTAACTTCGGGTTTAATGCGCAAACCGCGGATAGTAACGCGTTTCAGGTACAGAGCGCAGATCAAAGCACCGTTCACCAGAAAGCCCTGGCAGAATTCGACGGGTTTGTGCAGATCTTGCGTGATAACGGTGTTAATGTTACCGTAATTGAGGATACACCTGAACCACATACCCCCGACTCTATCTTCCCCAATAACTGGATTAGTTTTCATGATAACGGCGACATTATCCTCTACCCCATGCAAGCCGAGAACCGCCGCCTGGAACGCCGGGAAGACATCATCAGGCAACTGGAAGAAAACTTTAAGGCTAAACATGTAATAGACCTGAGCAGGTTTGAAGCTAAAGAGCAATTTTTGGAAGGCACCGGGAGTATGGTGCTGGACCGGGAAAACAAGATAGCTTACGCATGTATTTCGCCCCGTACAAATGCGGAAGTACTAAAAGCCTTTTGCGAATACACCGGCTACAAGGCGGTTACCTTTGCAGCGCATGACCAGGCTGGAAAAGCGATTTACCACACCAATGTACTTATGTGTGTAGGCAGTCGGTTTGCAGGAATATGTTTAAGCAGTATATCAAACGCAGATGAACAGGATGCGGTTATTGCATCGTTGATATTCAGCGGTAAAGAAGTCATCAACATCAGCTTTGATCAAATGGCTCATTTTGCGGGTAACATGCTGGAGGTAAAAAACGCGGACGGCGCAAGTTTGATCGTGATGTCGAAAACGGCGTTTAACTCGCTTAATGATGAACAGAAAACCACATTAGGAAAATATGGTGAGCTTGTTTATGCCGATATAAGCACAATTGAAACAAACGGCGGCGGCAGCGCAAGGTGCATGATGGCCGAAGTACATCTGGAAGCCATATAGAAATCCTTTGTATCAGCATTATGCTAATACAAGAGGAATTATACCTTATTTATCTGATTTTAAGATATATGGGTAGTTTCAGTTAAAGTATTACTACTGTAACATACTTGAAAAAACTGTAACATGAAAATCAGATAAGTTGTTATTGGCCAACAATTTACCTAATTTTAGCACATAAAAAGTGTATCAGGTGTAACACCTTATCGTGTTACAGCAGTTCACAACAAATTACACTCCGCCCACAAAAAATGCACTAATAAAGTGGCAAAATATCCATTTAAAAATTACATTTTTGCCAAAATTTTAAAGAATGCAGAGTTACCAGGAATTTCTTGACCTGAGTGTTGGTTTCCCGCAAGATGGCTTCGAGATCATCGACGATGAACTTTACTTTCAGGACCTTAACCTGATGGAAATGATAGAGACATACGGCACGCCGTTACGCTTTACTTACCTGCCTATGGTATCGAAAAAGATACAGCAGGCTAAGTTACTTTTCCAGCAGGCCATTGTTAAAAATAACTACCGCGGCAGCTACAAATATTGCTACTGCACTAAAAGCTCGCACTTTCGCCATATTGTAGAAGAGGCTTTACGCAACGACATACACCTTGAAACATCTTCAGCATTCGATATGCCGATGATAGATGCGCTGGAGAAGAAAGGCGCATTGAGCAAGGATATGACGGTTATATGTAACGGCTTTAAAACCTTTCAGTATAAGCAGTATATCATTGATATGCTTCATGACGGGTTTAAGAACATTATACCTGTACTGGATAATAAAGAAGAGTTTAACCTGTACGACGACGAGATAGAAATGGACACTCCATGCAATCTCGGCATCCGTATAGCGGCTGAGGAGCAGCCTGATTCACAGTTCTACACCTCACGCCTTGGTGTTCGTATGGAAGACGTGATCGACTTCTACCACAATAAAATAGAAGACAACCCTAACTTCCAGGTGAAGTTGCTTCACTTCTTCATTAATTCGGGCATCTCTGATACGCCATATTACTGGAACGAACTAGAGAAGTACGTAACGCTATATTGCAAATTCAAAAAAGTGAACCCGCATTTGGATACACTGGATATCGGCGGCGGTATGCCGTTTAAGGATTCATTGGTGTTCGATTTCGACTACGAGTACATGATCAATGAGATCGTGAGCCGTATAAAAGAGATCTGCGCCGAGAACGACACGATAGAACCGGATATTATTACTGAATTCGGTAAGTACACCGTTGCAGAAGCATCAGGCATCTTATACAAAGTACTGGGCCGCAAGCAACAAAACGACCGGGAACGCTGGCTGATGCTGGATGGTTCTTTCATCACCAACCTGCCAGACGTATGGGCACTTAACCAAAAATACATATTGCTACCCGTTAACAACTGGGATAGCGAGTACGAACGTGTTAACCTTGGCGGCATCACCTGCGATGGCCAGGATTATTACAATCAGGAAGCGCATATGAATAGCGTATTCATGCCTAAAACCCGTAAGGTGCAGTATCTCGGCTTTTTTAACACAGGTGCCTATCAGGAAGTATTAAGCGGATATGGTGGTATACACCACTGCCTGCTGCCGTCTCCAAAGCACGTTATCATACGTCGCAATCGTGATGAAACCTTCAATTTTGAAGTATTCGGAGAAGAACAGAATAGCAAACAAGTACTAAAGATATTAGGCTATACTACTTAAGTAGATTACCTAGCACTTCTAAAGCATCGCAAACAGCGATGCTTTTTTGTTTTTACATACCCGAGACATGTTACCTGTCGCATTTATAAACGCTGCAACGTACTCAACTAAATAAAACTTGCTATTTTGCGTTATTGAAACAAATTTAACCTGAATTATAGATGAGATCAGTTCTACAAGGTGTGTCTGTTGTATTTGTACTGCTGTTTACCCTAAATGCATGGGCGCAGAAAAAAGAAAGGCCGCTTAAGAAAAAAGAGCTCACCCAATTTGTAGATCCATTTATAGGCACAGGTGGTCACGGCCACACTTTTCCGGGCGCGGTAGTACCGTTCGGCATGGTTCAGTTAAGTCCAGATACGCGATTGGAAGGATGGGACGGCTCCTCGGGCTATCATTATAGCGACACCACCGTTTATGGATTTTCTCATACCCACTTAAGTGGTACTGGCATTGCCGACTACTGCGACGTGCTGTTTATGCCTACTATTGGCGAACCAAAGGTAAAGAATACCGATTATCGCTCAGGTTTCAAGAAGAAAAACGAGACCGCCGCTCCAGGTTACTACAGCACCAAGCTGGACAAGTATAACATAGATGTTGAGTTAACAGCTACCACTCGTGTGGGTGTACACCAATACGACTATCCTACTACCGACAAGGCAAACATCATTATAGACCTGCAGCATCGCGATGAGGTTTTAGATTCATGGATAGAAGTAGTTAACGATCATGAGATCCGTGGCTACCGGCGTTCTAAATCGTGGGCAAATGATCAGCACCTTTATTTTTACGCCAAGTTTTCTAAGCCTTTTAAAACCTATGGCATAGCATCTAATGATCAGATACAACAGGGCAAGAATAAGATACAAGGTAAAAACATCAAGATGTATATACAATTTGACAACCCGGGCAATGTGGTTTCTAAAGTTGGTATATCATCAGTAAGCGTCGAAGGGGCGCTTAAAAATCTTGATACTGAAGTGCCTGATTTTGATTTCAAGAAAGTGGCAAAAGCTGCTAAAGCGGCGTGGAACACAGAACTTAATAAAATTCAGGTTGAAGGTGGTGCACCACCGACCTCAAGGCCTGCACAGCAAACTACGGCTTACGGCTATCCTACTAATACAGCTAAACAGGCTCAGCTTCCGGATCAGTCGCATAAAAAGCAGGTTATCTTTTATACTGCTCTCTATCACTGTATGGTTGCGCCAAATATCTATAACGATGTGGATGGTCAATACCGGGGGCTTGATCAAAAGATACACACCGCAGAGGGCTTTAACTACTATACGGTATTTTCCTTATGGGATACTTTTAGGGCAGAAAACCCCTTGCTCAACCTGATAGACCGCAAGCGCACCTCGGATTTCATTAAAAGCTTTCTGGCAATGTATGACCAAGGCGGCCTTCTTCCTATATGGCCATTGGCTTCAAACGAAACCTATTGCATGGTGGGCAACCACTCTATTCCTGTTATTGTTGATGCTTATGCAAAAGGAATAAGGGATTTTGATGCGGAAAAAGCATTTACGGCTATGAAGGCTGCTGTAAACCGTAACCAGTTCGGCTTGGATAACTACCGCAGCACGGGCGCCGTTAACGGCGATGTTGAACATGAATCGGTATCTAGGACTCTTGAATATGCCTACGACGACTGGTGTATTGCACAAATGGCTAAAATGCTGAACAAACCACAGGAGTATGCCGAATTCATCAAGAGGGCCCAATACTGGAAAAACGTTTTTAATAACGAGAACAACTTTATGCAGGCGCGGGATAACGGTGGCTGGTATGCGCCATTTGAACCAACGGAGATCAATAACAACTATACCGAAGGTAATAGCTGGCAATACACTTTCCTGATTCCGCAGGACGTCAGCGGACTGATGAAGTATATGGGAGGCAGGCTAAACCTGGAGATGAAACTGGACGAACTCTTTAGCACCAATGCTAAACTTAGCGGACGCGAGCAGGCTGATGTAACCGGGTTAATAGGTCAGTACGCGCATGGCAACGAACCAAGCCACCATATTGCATACCTTTACAACTTTACCAACTCACCCGACAAAACACAATATTACCTTAACAGGATCATAAACGAGCAGTACAGCGATAAGCCTGATGGCCTGTCTGGTAACGAGGACTGCGGTCAAATGTCTGCCTGGTACGTGATGAGTTGCCTGGGCTTTTACAACATAGCGCCGGGCCAGCAGCAATACTTGGTGGGTACCCCGCAATTCGAGTCGATCGTGATTAGCCTGGAGAACGGCAAGCGCTTTAACATCAGCAACCCGGGCGCTACAGTAAGCCGACAGAATTACTATCTGCAAGGCATGAACCTAAATAAGACTTCATACAATAAGCTTTACCTGGATTATGAAACGATAGCAAAGGGCGGCGACTTTGAAGTATTCACCGGTAGGTTGGCCAACAAGCTATTTGTACAGGATCTGGAGAAACCAACATCAGCTATTACCGACGAATTAATTGTTCCCAATCCCTACATTATAGCGGGTACAAAAACTTTCAAACAGCCTATTACTGTAGAAATTAAATGTGCCGACAGCCTGGCTAAAATTTATTACACGCTGGATGGCAGCACACCATCAGCATCGTCGGCTCAATATAACAAACCCATACAAATACTGGTAAATACTACGGTAAAGGCGATTGCCGTGAATAATGGCCGCGAAAGTTTTGTAGATCAAGCAACATTTACTAAAATCCGAAGCGATATCAAGTTAACGTTGATCAATAAATATCTGCCCAACTACTCGGCCCAGGGTGATGAGACTTTGATTAATGGCATACACGGCACAGCCAACTGGCGGCTAGGTAACTGGCAGGGTTACCAGGGAAAAGATCTTGAAGCAGTGATAGACATGGGCCAGAGCAAACCCATAAAGCAGTTAAGCGTGGGTACACTGCAAGACTCGCGCGCATGGATAGTATTCCCCAAGTATGTAGAGTATTGGACATCTGAGGACGGCAAGAACTACAAACTTGCATCGAGGGTAAATACAAAGATAGCGGTAGACAACCTTGATGTAAGTACCCAGGAGTTCACTGCCACAGTAAACACCAAAGCCCGCTATATAAAAATAATAGCCAAACAATACGGCCCTTTACCCGACTGGCACGAAAGCAAAGGAAACCCATCCTACATTTTTGCCGATGAAATAACGATACAATAAACAGCTACCGCGTGGTTCTTTGCACCAGTAACCTCTTTTTTAACCATGCGCGTACCGGTTCGTCGTACAACTTCAATGCGGTATAAGCAAGCAGTATAAAAAAGAAGAAGAGGCTTACTGCAACTAATATCACCTGCGATGGTTCAGGCTTGGCTTTTATGATCCAGAAGGTGTAGATGTAGATGAAGGGATAGTGGGTAATGTAAATAGGATATGATATATCACCGGAGAACTTGCATAGCTTTGCCCATCTGCCATTGATGGTACCTCCTGCTCCGGCCGCAACAATCAACGGAAAAGCAATAATAATCACTGCGGCCTCGTAATACCCGTTCCATGAGAAGTACGGAAGAGAAAAGAGAATTAATAGCACTAATGAACAAACCGTGTAAGCCATAGGTATACGAATAAGCTTTCCGGTGCGATAAAGCAACAGGCCGGCAAAGAAAGGGAACATCATCCGTACCGGAGCTACCCAGATATTAGGATATTGCCCGGGCGTAGAACTACCAAACAAATCTGCAAGAAATTTCGATTTTATTGGCCCATAGCCCCAGCCGGTGCCTACATCACCATGGTCCACAGCAACTACGGTTAATACAATGCCGCTGATGATAACAACTATCCAAAGAACCACGTTGCTCATCTTTTTGCCAAACACAGCGTAAATCAAGTTGGCTATATACTCCTGCATCAAGCTCCAGCAAGGGCCGTCAAGCGGGTGTGATTCGCCCCATCCCCTAACATCCAGTGGCGCTGGCAGCAACGTCATACCGATGAGTGTAAGCGCTATTAGCTTCCACATTACTACATGTTGGACATCTTTAAACGGATCAAACCAAAAAGCTACGGCCCCTATGATTGTGCCCAATATCACAAGCGGATGAAGGCGAACCAACCTTATTTTAAAGAATTCTTTTATGGTCATTCCCTTCGCCCATCTGTCGTCATAAGCATAGCCTACCACAAAGCCTGATAAAAGATAAAAGAAATCTACCGCAAGGTAACCGTGGTGCATTGGATGCTTAGGCATTTCTGGGTAATAGCCTTCTAAAAGGTGGAAGATCACGACCAGCAAAGCTGCGGTACCGCGCAAGCCATCCAATATCGGGTAATGAGGTTTCATTCTTAAGGTTTAAATTGGGTTTGGCCCTTAAGATAAGCTTATCCTTACGCAAGCGCAAAAAAAATAAATCCAATGTAATAAAACCTGCTATTTACTTATTAGTTTATTTAATAAACCGAAATGTCATGGATAACGATAAAGCGTTCTTGAAAAATAACGAACAAACAGACAATGAGACCAACAGAACGGCAAACAACCACGTGGAGGATCCGTCACAACAACTTGGCGACGATCTCTCAACTCAGGGCGATGTAGCGGAATTAAAAGAAAACCTTGGAGGTACCACAAACCTCTCGCTTGATCAACTTAAAGAAGATGATGGTGCGCCTAACGAAGAGGAGTAATAACATTAAAAGCTTCACCGGCAAGACTTTGGAATTATGCAGGTGAAGCTTTAGTTAAGCCGTTTAGCGTAGATCAGCATAAAATCGGCTGTGTTTAAATTAAGTGTTTCGCAGATAACCATAAACTTACCAAGGGTGATACCTGTTTGCCCCTGCTCCAGCTTGCTGTAAGCATTTTGCGACATGCTCAGTTTGGATGCTACATAATCCTGCGAATAGTTTAGTTCCAGCCTCCGTTCACGAATGATCGTGGCAATCAATTTTCCATCGTACTTCATTAAAGCTCCTTATGAACCGGGTTGATTTCGTTTACTCCGGATATCAATTACTTACGTAATTAACTTATAAGAAGTTTTATTTACATATCAGAAAAACATTTAGCTATTCCGGTTACCAATCTGTTCGGCTAATACTCTAACTTTATCTTTTACTGCTTCCGGGCTTATTACCTCCGCGCAGTCACCAAACATCATAAACCATCGCACAAAACCTTCAACAGAAATGGTCAGGAAGGTCATTTCCGTCTGCTCGTCATCAACCTTTTCAGATACGAAACCATTGTAATAGCGTTGCTCGTTTATGTAGCGTACAGCTTTATTATCAACTTTAATTACAATGGTCTCCAGTTTTTTCTCGAACGCTGTTTGTGCTATATATGCTTTTAGCGTAGGGTGCTTTCCACTATAAGTCTCGCCGGTTTCTGTAAGCGCGTATATACGGTCTGTTCTAAAATCTCTGTAATCTTCACGCATACGACACCAGGCAATCAGGTGCCAGTAGCTGTCAAGGTAAAACACACCTACCGGCTCTACGTCCCGTTGCGTATCCAGCTGATTATAACCTGCTCTATAATTAATCCGAAGTACTTTTTTATCCGCTATAGCATTTAGTATACCTTGTAAATGATCGGTGTTGTTAACACGCCGCTGGCTATGGCTTTTCAGCACCTCAATACTATTGTCCATGCTTTCCAGCAGGTCTTTTTCAGATGTTTTTAGTATAGCCCGTATTTTGTACATTGCCGATTTGTGTTGTGCTGCAGTTGATGTATCAGTCAGCTTCTCCACGAATTTTTCGGCTGTTAGAAAGGCTGTCGCCTCTTCCCTGGTGAACATAATAGGCGGCAGCCGGTACCCTTCCACAAGCGAATACCCCACTCCTGCCTCTCCAATGATTGGTATGCCAGCTTCTTCCAGCGATCGCACGTCTCTATAAACCGTGCGGAGACTTATGCCGAAACGATCGGCAATATCGCAGGCCTTTACCACCCGTCTCGATTGAAGTTGTATTAATATAGCAGAAATCCTGTCGACCCGGTTCATGTCTCTAAGTAAGTAAATTAAACTAATTTAGTGCCAACAGAGTTTATGTAAATATGAGCGATACCCAAAACGACAAGATCATCACCTTCGATTCTTATTACGATCCAATGCTGGCGCACATCATCCGTACCCGGCTGGAGGATGCCGGCATTCCCTGCTTTATTGCAGACGAGAATACGCTTGGTGCGCAGCCATTCTACAATCAGGCAGTTGGCGGAGTTAAGATAAAGATATTTGAACGTGACCTGGAAAAATGCCAACAAATACTTGCAGAAGACAACACCTTGCCTGATGAGCAATAATCAATATAGAATGATCAATTATTGTATTAAAGCCGCTACAATTATTTTTAATTAACTACCTTTTATATCTTAGCCAAATGTATAGCCGTCGCAATTTTCTAAAGTTATCTGCAGCTACTGCCTCACTTGCAGCAGTATCAAAATATACACTTGCAAAGCCCGCTGTTAAAGCAGAAGTTGTTAATTATCCTATCGTTATATCTACCTGGGATTTTGGCGTGGCAGCCAACCAGGAAGCCTGGAAAACATTGTCAACAGGTGGCCGGGCGGTTGATGCTGTAGAGGCTGGCGTTAAAATACCTGAGGCAGACATGAAAAACCATTCCGTAGGCCGGGCAGGTTATCCTGACCGCGACGGATTTGTAACACTCGATGCGTGCATTATGGATGAACTGGGCAATTGCGGATCAGTAGCCGGTATCGAGGACATTGCACATCCAATTTCGGTGGCGCGTTTGGTAATGGACAAAACACCTCACGTGATGTTGGTAGGCGACGGGGCGAGGCAATTTGCCATAGAACAGGGTTTTAAGGCCGAAAGACTGCTGACGAAAGAATCAGAGAAAGAATGGAAAAAATGGTTAAAAAAGGCCGTTTACTCTCCCAAAATAAATATCGAAAACGAAATGATGAAACCCGGCAGCAAGTATAACCACGATACTATTGGTATGCTTGCTATTGATGCAAAGGGGAACATCAGCGGTGCATGTACCACCAGCGGCATGGCCTTTAAAATGCATGGCCGTGTAGGCGACAGCCCTATTATAGGCGCCGGACTATATGTAGATAATGAGGTTGGCGGTGCCACCTCTACCGGAGTTGGTGAAGAAGTTATACGCAACGTAGGCAGTTTTTTGGTAGTAGAATTGATGCGGCAGGGAATGTCTCCTGAAGCAGCTTGTAAAGAGGCTGTCGATCGCATTATCCATAAAAAACCGGAGAAATCTAAAGAAATACAAGTTGGCTTCTTGGCCATCAACAAAAAAGGTGAGTATGGTGCCTATGCATTACAGGAGGGTTTTAGCTTTGCTGTATGCGATAAGGATAAACAGGATCTAATCATTCCTGGCAAAAGCGTGTACAAGGAGGTTAAGAAGTAATATGCCGCAACAGGTAATGTTAGAGGTTTGCGCTAACTCTGCCCTATCGGCTATAGCCGCGCAGGAAGGCAGGGCTAGACGCGTAGAACTGTGCGAGAATCTTGCGGAAGGCGGCACCACCCCATCATACGGGCAAATACTGCTGGCTCGTAAACACCTCACTATTGACTTGTTTGTACTTATCCGTCCGCGCAGCGGCGATTTCCTTTACTCGGATCTGGAGTTTGACATAATTAAAGCGGATATACAAAACTGTATAACAGCAGGCTGTGACGGCATAGTTATGGGCATATTGAAGGCTGATGGCACTATTGATAAGCCACGCTGCTCCGAACTTGTACAAACGGCAAAAGAACATGGCCTTGGCGTAACTTTTCACCGCGCGTTTGACTTATGTGCTGATCTTTATCAAGCCCTTGAGGATGTAATAGAACTTGGCTGTGACCGCATACTTACATCGGGCGGTAAAAGCACCGCGATGGAAGGCGCTAATGTGCTGAATCACTTGATTGAGAAAGCCAATGGCCGCATCATAATAATGCCCGGTAGTGGTATAAACAATAAGAACGTTGCAGACCTGGTTCACTTTACAGGAGCATCGGAGGTACACAGCTCCGCGCGAAGTCATGTCTCCAGTAAAATGATTTACAGGAACGATCATATCCTGCTTAGCAACGGCTACACGGATGAACACGGGATAGATGTAACAAGTGCCGAGCTGGTAAAAGACATAATTAAAGCTGCTAATAGCTAAGTTTTACAGCTATTTTATATTGATTTAACAAGCGCTTGTTAAAAACTGTAACCAGTAATAAAATCTATTTCATTTTACAATAAAACCATCGTTGCGTACATATTTTGGGTATTTTAGCCGCTGATGATACCTGTGATTTCTAAACTACCCCAAACTGGAACAACGATATTCACCACCATGTCGGCCTTGGCCGCAGAGGTGGGCGCTATCAACCTCTCACAAGGGTTTCCTGACTACGAAAGCTCACCCGAACTGATCGAACTGGTTACCAAAGCCATGAAAGATGGTTATAACCAGTATGCTCCTATGCCGGGCCTTATGTCGCTTCGGGAACAAATAGCTATTAAAACAGAAAAGCTTTATGGTGCCGTTTACAACCCGGATACGGAGATAACGGTCACCGCCGGTGCCACCCAAGCTATCTTTACGGCTATAAGCGCCCTTATCCATCCAAATGATGAGGTAATTATCTTCGAGCCCGCTTACGACTGCTACGCGCCCGCTATAAAGCTAATGGGCGGTGTAGTAAAATCACTTGAGCTTGATCCTCCAAACTACCGTATTGCGTGGGATATGGTTAAAAGGCTCATCAATAACAAAACAAGGATGATCATCCTTAATTCTCCGCACAATCCTACGGCTACTATTCTGAGCAAGGAAGACATAGATGAGTTAAGCGCATTGGTAAAGCATCAGGATATTTTGATACTAAGCGACGAGGTGTATGAACACCTGGTTTACGACGGCGTGCAACACCATAGTATGGCCCGCTATCCCGAACTGCAGCAACGCAGTGTTATTGTAGCTTCGTTCGGTAAAACTTACCACGCTACAGGCTGGAAAGTAGGGTATTGCC
The DNA here is from genome assembly GCF_003432065.1 of Mucilaginibacter terrenus. Taxonomy (NCBI): domain Bacteria; kingdom Pseudomonadati; phylum Bacteroidota; class Sphingobacteriia; order Sphingobacteriales; family Sphingobacteriaceae; genus Mucilaginibacter; species Mucilaginibacter terrenus. The sequence continues at coordinate 1,081,211 of NZ_QWDE01000001.1, forward strand.
TCGCCCCTGCCTACCTGATGCAGGAGTTCAGGAAAATACATCAATTTCTGGTGTTTAGTGTAAACGCACCTATGCAACACGCCATTGCAGAATACCTGAAAGATGAAAATACTTATCTGGGTTTGCCAGATTTTTTCCAGCAAAAAAGAGACTACTTCAGAGAAGGCCTAAAAAACAGTCGTTTTAAGATACTTCCTTGTGCCGGATCGTATTTTCAATCAGTCAGTTATAGTGCTATCTCTGACGAGAAAGACAGCGACCTGGCTATTCGTTTAACTAAAGAGTTTGGGGTCGCTGCTATACCTGTTTCGGCGTTTTATCGTAAGGCCACAGACAACCATGTATTAAGGTTTTGTTTTGCTAAAAGGCAAGAAACGCTCGATAAAGCCGTTGAAAGATTAATTAAGGTTTAACCTTACTGCTAAATTTACGTACACTTAACTTAGCCGTTACCTAACATCTGCTCTTATGGATAATTTAAAAATTACCGTTTACCAGGGATATTTATTTTGGGAAAATGTCGACAAAAATCTGCAGAATATAACCCTGAAATTATCCAACATACGCGAAAAGACTAATTTGATCGTACTGCCCGAAATGTTCAATACCGGCTTTACCATGAATGCTGAGGCGCTGGCTGAACCCATGGGCGGCAGAACCATGCAATGGATGCATACAACCGCACAAAAGTACGATGCAGTTGTAACCGGCAGTCTGATCATTAAAGAAGAGGGTAAATACTACAATAGATTAATATGGATGCGCCCGGATGGCACCCACGAAAAATACGACAAACGCCACCTGTTTGCCTTGGGTAAAGAGCATGAGACCTATACTGCCGGTACAGAAAAACTAGTGGTAGACCTCAACGGGTGGAAGGTAAGCACTGCTATATGCTATGACTTGCGTTTCCCGGTGTGGCTGCGCAATGTAGATGAAGCTTATGATGTTTTGCTGATAGTTGCCAACTGGCCCGAAAAGCGGGCATTACACTGGCGCACGCTCGTTCCGGCAAGGGCTGTAGAAAACCAAAGCTATGTAATTGCGGTAAACCGTGTTGGGCACGATGCTAACGAAATATACCATTCCGGAGACTCTACCTGTATAGATCCTAACGGAAAGGTAGTTTATTACAAACGTGATGAAGAGGATGTATACACGTTCTCCATCATTTATGATGAAGTTAAAAAAACGCGTCGAACCCTGCCTTTCTTAAAGGATGCGGATGAATTTAGTATAGAATAGCCAGATACAACAACAATACTCAATAAAAACAAGAAGGCCCTTATCATACGATAAGGGCCTTCTTAATATCTTAGCTTAGGCTAATTTTACTCAGCAACTGCTTCTTCTGTATCAGCAGCAGCTTCTTTCTTTGCTTTAGGAGCTTTCTTTGCAGGTGCTTCTTCAGTAGCAGCAACAGCCTCTGGTGCCGGAGCAGCAACTTCTGCAACAGCTGCAGTTTCGAAAGGAACTACAGATACGTATGAACGGTTATCAGCTTTCTTTTTGAAGATTACCTGACCATCAGCCAGTGCAAATAAAGTGTGATCTTTACCTAAACCTACGTTAAGGCCCGGGTTGTGTTTAGTACCACGCTGACGAACGATGATGTTACCTGCAATAGCTGGCTGACCACCGAAAATTTTGATACCTAAACGTTTGCTATGTGATTCGCGGCCGTTTCTTGAACTACCGGCCCCTTTTTTATGTGCCATTTCTTAATTCCTTTTGTGACCAGATCAGATCGGGTCGGTTAAAATTTAATTATAATGTGATACCGGTGATCTCTATCTTGGTAAACTGCTGGCGGTGACCATTTTTCTTTTTGTAACCTTTTCTTCTTTTCTTTTTGAAGATAATTACTTTATCACCTTTTAAATGAGACACGATCTTAGCTGATACCTTAGCGCCTTGTAGGTCTGCACCTAACTTAAAGCTACCTTCGTTTTCTGCTAATAACACGCTGTCAAATTCAATACTAGCGCCCTCATCCCCCTGTAAACGGTGTACAAAGATCTGCTGGTCTTTTGCAACTTTAAATTGCTGTCCGGCTATACTTACTATTGCGTACATTGTTATTAATTATTGTTTTAAATTTTGAGGTGCAAATATAGTTTTAATAACTTACAAAAACAACGCTTATAAATTATTTACATTGCCGCTTTAATGCCGTTGTAAAATCCGGTGAAATGGGCGTACCGCCTAGCGCCTGGCAATCCTTGTAGTATTTCCATGCATTAGCACAGTCCTGTATTAAAAAATAACAAATAGAAAGCTTATATAAAGTATTTAGATTTTTGGGGTCAACTTTATACGAGGCGTTAAGCAGAGTTAGGGCCTTTTCAAGCTTCTCAGGAAATTTGCCCTGCTCCTGCTGGAATTCCGCAAAATAGATAGTGGCCTTATCAGTTAATATTACAGCACTATTTGGATTGATGGACAATCCTTTATCATATTGCCTTATTGCTTCCTCTTTATCACCAAACATAACATAAACAGCACCGTATCCCCAATACACATTCTCGTTTTTAGGGTCAAGTAGATAAGCTTGATTAAAGCGAGACATTGCCGTCCTCATATCACTGTTATATAAGTACTTAAACTCAAGGTTGATAAGGTGGTCTGATCCTTTACGGCGAGTACGGTCTTGCTTTAAAACCGTAGCAATAAGCTCGTCATCTGCTGCTATCTGTTCCTTGGTTTTAACGGCATGTCCATACTCAGGTTGTAGCCTAATATCGTTGGACGCTTCAGTCTTCCAGTTGATGTAATTTATTTTTTGAGCATAACTCACGAAACACATTAAGCAGAATAACAGTGTTAGATAGCGTTTCATTTATTTATCATATCTGGCAGATGCTTCGGTCAACTTACCTTGTATCTCTTTAATCAAGCGCTCGTTAGCATCCCTGAGTTTCTCGTGCCCATCGTAATTGGCATAATAAATTACACGCTTGCTTTTGCGCTTATAATTAAACTGCACTATAAAACGGGGAACGTGCTTTTTGGTGGTATCTCCTATCTCATTACTCGGGAAGTCCCAATAGCCAAGTTCAGCTGCCTTACGGTGAAGGTATAGTAAGTCGTCTTTGGTAAGCCAAAGCTTTTTCTTTACTATAGAGTCTTTTTTGTTTACGAACTGGTACGCGCCTGTTTCAGAGTTGTACTTATTAAAAAGGCTGTCGCGGTAGCCATATTCTATGGTAAATGACTGGAACTCCGCAAACTTATAAGGCGCGTTTTTTACCATCATACCATAATAGTAAACACAGTAGAGCAGGAACGGTACAGCAACGCTGAGGATAAAGAATATTTTTTTGGAACGTAAGGACATTTAATTAGCTAATTAATGATTTAAAAGGCTGCAAAATTCGGCATTCAAAAACGTTATCCGAAATAAATCATTAATTATCCAGCTCTCCCTCCCATTTGCTCACTACGGCAGTCGCCATAGCGTTACCCAACACGTTGGTAGCAGAACGGCCCATATCCAGTAGAGGGTCTATGCCAATGAGCAGTGCCAGGCCTGCTTCGGGTATGTTAAACAGCGATATGGTACCCGCTATTACCACCAGCGATGCACGCGGTACGCCCGCAATACCCTTACTGGTAAGCATCAGCACCAACAGCATAGATAGTTGTTGTTCAAAAGAAAGGTGTATACCGTAACTCTGCGCCAGGAACAGCGAAGCGAACGTCATGTACATCATCGACCCATCCAGGTTAAAGCTGTAGCCCAGGGGCAGTACAAAGCTCACAATCTTATTATTACAGCCAAACCGCTCCAACTCTAATAATACTTTTGGATAGGCGGCCTCACTGGTAGATGTACTGAAAGCAATAAGCATAGCATCTTTTATTCTGCCGACTAAATTGAACGCACGCTTTTGTAATACAGCAAAACCTGCCAGTACAATCACCAGCCAAAGCAGCAGTAACGAAAAGTAAAACTCACCTATAAAAATCGCGTAAGTAGACAATATCCCCAATCCTTGCTTGGCAATAATAGCTGTGATAGCTCCGAACACTGCTAACGGAGCCAGTTGCATAACATAGCCTGTGATCTTTAATATCACGTGTGCAACAGCATCCAGCGCCTTAATAACTATCTGGCCTTGCTCACCAATTGCTGCTGTAGCGACACCAAAGAACAGCGAGAAAACTACTATCTGTAGTATCTCGTTATTGGCCATAGCCTCAATAAAGCTTTTTGGGAAAACGTGACCGATGAAATCGCGAAGCGACAACGCTGTTTTTTGTATACCTGTAGAAAGGTGACTATCCGGTAGCGGAAGGTGCATGGCCTCCCCAGGGCGAAAAAAATTCACCAAAACCATACCCAGCAACAACGACACCAAAGTTGCGCTCAGGAACCAAAGCAGCGTTTTGCCACCAATACGGCCCACTGACTTTATATCGCCAACCTTGGCTACACCTACCACCAGCGTGGTAAAAACGAGTGGTGCCACTATCATTTTTATCAATCGCAGGAAAATGTCGCTTAGTACAGTAAAACCTGTTAGTTTATCCTCACGCAAGGTGTCGTTTTCTTTCCGAACTTTTACCTGCGCCTCGCGTTCTGTTTTAAGTGCTTTATAAACGGTGGTGGTACTATCAGGCATATCCAGCGCCTGTTTATCAATGCTTTTAATGGCTGCCTCGGCAGTGCTCATTTTTGCATTGATGCTGTCAATAACAGTTTTATTATAAATATAACCGGCAATAACGCCGAGTACCAGAGCTAAGAAAATATATAATGTAAGTTTGTTTTTTTGCATTTGGTTAGTTCAGTTTGCTAAACTACAAAAATTACTATGTTGCGTAAAGTTTAATATAAGGCCCTAAATGAGTGTTACTACCTACGGTTTACAACAAATAAAAAAAGAGCTACAACACCTGACTAAGGAAGATTTGGCCGAGCTGTGCCTGCGCCTTACCCGCTATAAAAAAGAGAACAAGGAACTACTGGCCTACCTGCTGTTCGAAGCACATAACGAGCACGACTTTATTGAAAGCGTAAAGGCCGAAGCTGGTTTCATGTTCAGCCAGTTGCCGCCTCAGAACTACTTTGCAGCCAAAGCGCTCCGTAAAATACTCAAGTTGTTGAGCAAGTACATCAAGTTTATTGGATCTAAAACTGCTGAGATAGAAATGTTGCTTGCCTTTTGCCAGGGATACGTGCAATATGCGGCAAAGCAATCATCCTATAAACCTATCAGGATGATTCTGACCCGCCAACTGGAGAAGATAAAGGCTTCAATCAGCAAACTGCATGAAGATTTAAAGCATGATTACACGCAGGATTACAACAACTTACTGGATGATGCCGGCAAAAAACTGCCGTGGTTCAATAAAAATAGTTATTTGTTGTAACAATTACCTATTACCGAAGTCAAACCAACAAACATCTAAACTATTAACAGGTGGCCGATAATAAAGAAGAAGCTTTCCGTAAGGTATATCAAGCCAATTCAAAAAAAATTTACCATTTGTGCTACGGTTACACCGGCGACGACGATGCCGCCAACGACCTGCTGCAGGAAACCTTTTTGAAGGTTTGGCAAAACCTGCACAAGTTTCGTAACCAGGCACTCATATCCACTTGGATCTATCGCATAGCGGTGAATACCTGCTTAACTTATTTGCGGTCGGAAAAACGACAGGCAAAAGACGAGCTCACACCGCAAATAGCCGAAACCAAACGCGAGGAATTCTCTGAGAAGAACGAGCAGGTAGCACTGCTTTATAAGTGTATATCTAAGCTGGAGGAGTCGGAAAGGATTATTATAACTATGGTGCTCGATGAGTTGCCATACCCCGAAATTGCAGACATTTCGGGCATATCAGAAGGAAACCTGAGAGTGAAGATATTTCGTATTAAACAGAAGTTAACAGAATTATACAACCATTATGAAAGACTTTGATCATTTGATGATGGTTTGGCAGGGACAGCCAAAACAGGAGCCGGCAGCGGTAGACGAAGTATTAAAACAGGTTAAAAAAGGAATGAACAGTATTACCCGTAACTTATTTTGGGGTATTACAGGCATGATTGGAGCACTTGCCGGCATAGTGGCAGTAATGCTTTTTTTTGTGTTCACCTCCTGGGTAACTTACGCGGGCATGGCCATCATCATATTAACTATGGTAGTTTATGTAGTGATGATGATACGCGATTACCGACTGATACACCAGCGGGATGTAACCACCCACCCTACCGAATACCTGCAAAGCTTAAAAGAGTACCAAAAAAGTCGCACCAAAATTTACGGCTGGCTATACTATCTGTATGTGTTGCTGTTGAGCATAGGTCTTGCCATGTATTTTTACGAAGTGCTGGCAAGTGCATCAATAAGGTTTAAAGTAATTGCTTACGGGCTTACCGCTGGCTGGTTGCTGTTCTGTACCTTCTACCTTAAAGGCCGCATATTCGCCAGTGAGCAGGAGAAGCTTAACGTAATGATAGATCGCCTGGTGAGGTTACAGGAACAGTTCGACTAAGTACACGGCAGCAATAATTAGCTATCATGCCAACTACAATTTCAATTGAGCGAGTACCTGCGGACGACATAGACCGACTAATGCAATTAAGCCGCAAGACGTTTTTTGATGCATTTGCATCGCGCAACGGTCACGAACAAATGGAGGGTTTCGCCAAAATCGCATTTACAACAGAAAGCTTTACTCAACAGCTAGCTAACCCTAACTCCGAATTTTACTACACCCTTGTTAACGGGAATATAGCCGGGTACATCAAACTTAATTTCAATAACGCTCAAACAGAGCTGCAGGACCCTGATACCATGGAACTTGAGCGTATTTACGTGTTAAATGATTACCAGGGGATGCAAATTGGTTCTCAGTTGCTTCAATTTGCTTTTAACAAAGCTTTGGAGAAAAGTCTAAGCTACATTTGGCTGGGCGTTTGGGATCAAAATCACGATGCAATCCGCTTCTACCAACGACAAGGCTTTACCATGTTTGGCAGCCATCCATTTTGGCTCGGTAACGAAGAACAAACCGATCTCCTGATGAGGAAAGCGCTTTAAACCATACACATCTTATCTTTTTAATTAAAACTTTTGCACAACAGTAAACATTTTGTTTTTGGCAATGGTTATACCTGCATGAAAATCAAAGTATTGCTACTAACAACAGCTGTGATGAGCATAGCAATTTTATCAAACACTTACAAAGCTTCTGCACAGTCAAAGCTTGAACCTGTTTTTTCTGATAATACCTACCAGCTAACAGGTGTAGCTGCCTCATCAACAGGGAGGATATTTGTAAACTATCCGCTGTGGTCGTCAACTTATAAATATGCTTTGGTAGAAGTACTTCCTAACAACCAGGTTAAGCCCTATCCTAATGAAGAATGGAATAGCTGGAAGCCGGGCGATGATGGTAAAAACAAGTGGGTGTGTGTACAATCGCCCTACATAGATGAAAACGACTTTATGTATGTGGTTGATCCTGCATCGCCCAAGCTAGAAAAAGTTTATCAGAACAGCAATAAAGTAGTAAAGATAAATTTAAAGACCAATAAGGTAGAACGTACGTACTTTTTCACCGGAACAACCGACAACGGCAGTTATTTAAACGACATCAGGGTTGATGTGAAAAAACAAGTTGCTTACCTAACCAACTCAAACGAAGGTGGTATAGTGATATTAGATTTAAATACCGGCAGCAGCAGGCAGGTTTTACAGGGACATAAATCGGTACTGTCCGATCCCTATTTTAAATACATCATTGACGGCCGTGAGCTTACAAAGGAAGGCGTTCCGGCAAAATTCAATTCAGACGGACTGGCATTAACGCCCGACGGAGCTTGGCTATACTACAAATCAATTACTGATCATAAGCTATACAGGATTAAGACGGCCGACCTGCTGGATAGTACTTTAACAAGGCAGCAGCTTGCAGGCAGAGTAAATGACCTTGGAAGCAATTTCCCAAGCACAGATGGTATGATTTTCGACCAGGATGGCAACCTTTACTTTGGCGATCCTCAAAACTATCGAATGCTGAAGATGTCGCCTGACTTGAAAGTAACAACATGGATCTCCGATAAACGCCTGATCTGGCCGGACAGTTACTCTATTGCTAACGGCTACCTTTACATTACCACATCGCAAATAAACAAACAGCCCGATTACAATAACGGCGTTAATAAGCGTACGTCTCCATACATGGTGTTTAAAGTAAAGCTTAAGTAAGAGTATAGAGCTAAGCGGATTAGTCTATTCCGATCTTAAACTCTTAACCGGGTTCATCAGTGCGGCTTTTATTACACGGAAGCTCACGGTGACCAGCGTTATCAATACAGCAAGCAAACCGGCTATTACAAATACCCACCAGCTTATGGTTGTACGGTAGGCAAAATCCTGCAGCCATTTACTCATTGCCCACCATGCTGCAGGGCATGCAATAACAGCTGCAATACCCACCAGTTTAAGAAAATCGGTTGATAACATACCAACTATACTGCTAATGCTTGCACCTAATACTTTTCGTATACCAATTTCTTTGGTGCGCTGCTCTGCCGCATAGGTTACTAAGCCGAACAAGCCTAAACAAGCAATAAGTATAGCAAAGAATGCAAAAGACATGAAAATCTTACCGGTATTTTGCTCTGAACGGTACAAGCGGTTGAAGTCGTCGTCCATAAACGAAAAGTCAAAAGGTTGGCCGGCCATGTTTGCATCAGCTTTATAATAAATGTCCTTGATGCGGTTGATGGTTGAAGAAACGTTTTTAGTATCTATCCTGAAAGCCATTGCAGCATTATTATTCCTGAGCCTCAAAAGCAAGGGTTGAACCTTATTACGCAACGATCCGGTGTTAAAGTCTTTAACTATACCTACGATCTTATGCGGCGTTACCTGGTCATCACCAGACATGTATATACTTTTATTCAACGGGTCTCTGAGTCCGAGCATATTTACAGCCGACTCATTAATAATCACAGCATCAGAATCCGTCTTCATCGCCGGCGAAAAATTCCTTCCTTTCGCTACTTTCATTCCAAGCGTTGGTATATAGCCGCAGTCTACTTGCCATGTTGCCAAAGAAAGCGACTGTCCTGCGTTAGATCCTTCGTTGGTGTGGTAAACCTGGGTTTGTGTTTTTCCTTCGGTAGGTAAAAAGCCGGTGGTGGTAATTGATTTAACGCCCGGCAGGTTCAATGCTTCTTCTCTAAATGCTTTTATGTGATTACCAAGCGCGTAAGTATTCCTGAGTACAAGTACCTGCTCCCGGTTATAACCTAGATTTTTATTTCTGATATAATCCAATTGTGTATAGATGACCAGCGTGCCTACAATAAGGATGATTACGGCCGCAAATTGGAAAACTACAAGCCCGTTACGAAGAAAACTCCCTTTAAAACCTGAGGTAAGCTTTCCTTTTAACACATATATAGGCTGAAATGCTGACAAATAAAATGCCGGATAAAGGCCCGCCAGTATGCCTATTGTAAGCGCAGTTACTATCAGCACCGGCGTTGTCCAATTAGATGGCGACAGATTGATCATAAGCTGCCTGCCTGCCAAACCGTTGAAATAAGGCAACATAACCATGGCGACAGCAACAGCTATTAACAGCGCCATGAAGCTGGTGAGGACAGATTCTGTGAGGAACTGGTAAACAAGGGATAACCTGTTTGAACCTAAAACTTTGCGTACGCCTACTTCTTTTGCTCTCCCGGCAGAACTTGCAGTGGATAGGTTAACAAAGTTAATGCAGGCTATTACCAGGATGAATATAGCAATGATAGTAAAGATGTATACATACTGAATGTTGCCTGCGGGTTCCAGTTCAGTAGTAAGGGGAGAATGAAGGTGTATTGCTGTTAAAAGTGTTGTTGCAAACGTAAAGTGATCGCCTTTTTGCTCCAGCGCTGCAATTGTTGTATGTATAAACTGCTGTAATTCAGCGTCGGCATATTTGCGGGTCGCCTGCTTTAGATACCCATCTAGTTGAGCCTGAGTGGTTCCTTTACGCACCAGAATGTAGGTGTTGAATTCCACGTTGGTCCATTGAGTGCTGCGGCTTTCCGTGTTGCCGGTCATCGATTTTAAAATATTAAAATGAATGTGCGACTCTTCGGGAACATCTTGTAAAACGCCAGTTATCTTATAGTCGTCGGTATTATCCAGGTGTAGGGTCTTCCCTATTACGTCTGTTGAATTGAAATACTTAAGGGCAACCTTTTTCGTGATAACTATCGTGTGAGATTCCAGCAGGGCGGTCTTTGGGTCACCGGCTATCATAGGCAAAGTAAACACGGTAAATATGTTCGGATCAACATAAAAGCTGTTCGGCTCTATTATGGTTTGATTACCTTTCCTAACGAGTGTTTTACCGCTTTCTTTTATACGGGTAGCTTGTTCTACACGTGGGTATTCCTTCATCATAATGGTCGCCAAAGGTGCAGGCGACTCGCGTTCTTTAAAAAGGCTTCCATTTACTTTAAAATCTGAATATACCCGGTAAATATCTGCCGCTCTAGTATTATACTTGTCGTAGCTAAACTCCTCTACAACAAATAAGGTGATCAGTAAACAAACCGCCAGCCCTATAGCCAGGCCAAAAATATTAATAGCAGAAAATCCTTTATGGCGCCAGATATTACGGGTGGCTATTTTAAAATAGTTTTTGAACATGGTTATAGTCTTTTAGGTAGATGATGTTAATAAAGGGACTATTCTGACCGTAGGCTTTTAATCGGATTTGCAAGCGCTGCCTTTATAGACTGGTAACCCACCGTTACAAACGCAATAACAATTGCTAAGCCACCTGCAAGCAGGAACACCCACCATTGTATGTTTATGCGGTAAGCAAAACCCTGCAGCCAGTTAGTCATGGCGTAATAGGCCAATGGTGAAGATATTACCACCGCTATCAGCACCAGCTTTAAAAAGTCTGATGATATAAGTGCAACTATGCCAGCCACATTTGCGCCAAGCACCTTACGGATGCCAATTTCCTTTAGGCGTAAACGGGTAGAGAATACCGCCAGGCCAAATAACCCTAAGCAAGATATAAAAATTGTGACAAAAGTAAATGCCTTCAGGATATCACCGGTCCGCTGGTCTGCCTTATACATCTCTTCAAACTCCTGATCCAGGAAATGGTACTCTATTGGCGCGTTAGGGTAAAAGGTGTGCCATTTAGCTTGCACGGCTGCAATGGTCGCCGCTGTGTTACGGCCATCGGTCTTTACCAAAACTTTAGCAAACCAGCTATATTCCGGGAATATTACAATTGGCGATATCTTGTCGTGCAATGAGGTGAAATTGAAATCTTTAGCCACTGCTTTTACAATTCCCATCCTGCCGTTAAGGCCGATATGCTTACCAATAGCTTGTTCGGGTTTCCAGCCCATTGCTTTAACCGCAGTTTCGTTAAGTATGAAGCTATATTTTCGGAGCGAGTCCTCTTTAATCCTCACCTGCTGTTCGTCGCCCAAGTCAAGATCCCGGCCCTGTAGCAACTGGATACCCATTGTGCTGATAAAGGTCTTCTCTACAGGCATTGCAACAACGGATAAGCTGAAATCAGCATTCTTACCGTCGGCCGAGTTAATGGAGTAGCCGCCTGTAACGTTTATAGGGGAGTTATAAGTAGCTGTGGCACCTTTAACGCCGGGTTGCTGTGCAACTTCGTTCTTGAATGCTTCAAGTTCGTTGTAGCCCATGCCACCTATGTCAATTACCATTACCTGCGAACGGTTCATGCCTGTATTAAGGTGCTGGATGTATTGAAGCTGGCTGCCTGCTATCAGCGTGCTGATGATAAAAAACACAGAGACGATGAACTGGAACACCACCAGCGATTTACGCAGCGCATTGCCGCCTGCCGGCCCGGGAGAACTGCTCTTAAGCGTAACCACAGGTTTAAACGCCGATAGGTACAGCGACGGATAAGTACCTGCAAGCAGCGTTACCAATATAAATAACGTGGTTACAGCAAGTACCAACCAGTTGATGTTCCATGTGCTAAAGCCAAGCGTTTGCCCGCTAAAGTTGCTGAACCATGGGAAAGCCAGGCCAGCCATTAGCAATCCTATCAACAAGGAAGTAAGCGTAATGATACCTGCCTCGGTAATAAACTGGAAGAACAGCTGTTTACGCTGTGCGCCCATTACTTTACGTACGCCTATTTCCTTGGCGCGTTCGGCAGAACGCGCGGTAACTAAATTAAGAAAGTTTACGCAGGCCAATACAAGCAGTATTATAGCTACAGCACCCAAAATATAAATGTATTTTACGTTACCTGATGGCTCGATGCCATAACCTGCTTCCGAGTACAGATGCACCTTTGTAAGTGGCTCCAGCGTGTACCACTGGCGTGCACCGGGGCGTACCTCTTCTTTAAGCCTGCTTTTTGTAAAGGCATCAATTTGCGCTTGAACTTTAGCAATGCTGGTACCTTGCTTCAGCAAAAAGTACGAATAATCGCTTGATGAGTTCCACTTTAGATTTTTAGAACGCGGCATGATAGCGTAGCTCGCAAGTACATTAAACTTTATCTGAGAGTATTCGGGTACATCTTCAATAACTCCTGTTACAGTCAGATTTATACCATCAAGCACCACTACTTTACCAACAACATCGTCGCTGCCAAAGTACTTCTTTGCAGAAGATGCTGTTAAAACTGCAGAAGCAGATCCGTTTAATGCGGTTTTCCTGTCCCCTTTTATAAATTTGAAATCAAAAATGTTAAAGAACGATGGATCAGTCACCAGCACCTTCTTTTCTTTAAACAAGTTATCGCCCAGCTTTATAACCGATGGACTTGAGTTGCTGTAAGGAAAAATCCGAACAGCGTCCTCTATACCCGGTATCTGCTGTTTAAGCACTATAGCCGGCGCAGTTGGCGTTACTGCAAATACCCGCGGCTCCGGGTCATCAGATGATTGATAGCCGCTGGTTAACCTGGCGATACGGTCAGCCTTCTCGTGAAAACGGTCATACCTCAACTCGTTGATCAGGTACGTTGCTAAAAGCATGAAACAACAGATGCCAACCGCGAGGCCGGCTACGCTGATGATAGAGGTAGACCTGTTTTGCGCCAGGTTGCGCCATGCTGTTTTTAAGTAGTTCTTTATCATATAAACACTTGTAATATCGCTTGTACTATTAAGTTAATATAGCCCCTCTCCTGAAGGAGAGGGGTTGGAGTGAGGCTTCGGGCTTTACTCGCTCCTTAAACTCTTTACCGGGTTCACCAAAGCTGCCTTTACTGCCTTATACCCCACCGTTAACCAGGCAATACCCAGCGACCCTACAATAGCCAGTACGAACACGCCTGCGCCAAGTGATATACGGTAAGCAAAGTTTTGCAACCATTCTGACATGGTGTACCACGCCAGCGGCATAGCTATCAAGAAGGCGATAGCGATCAGTATCATGAACTCTTTCGAGAACATGAGCACGATACTGGTTACTGATGCACCTAGTACTTTGCGTACACCAACCTCTTTAGTACGCTGTACCGCCATGTACGACACCAGACCGTACAAACCAAGGCAGGAAATAAATATGGCGATGCCGGCAAACACCTTATACACCAGTGCTAACTGGTTCTCCTGCTGATAAAACTTTGCAATGTTTTCATCCAGGAAATAGCCGGTATAAGCATACTCGGGATAAGTTTGTTCCCAAAGTGCTTTTATATCTGCAACTGTACGGTTTAAATTACCGGTTTGAATTTTTACGCCCGCTAACGACTCGTATTTTTTCCGAGGTGAGATAACTATCGGCTTAACTGCGTCACGCAGCGAGTTGGTTTTAAAATCCTTTACAACACCCACTATGGGTGCCCAAAATCCACGTCCACCTAACTTTACAGTTTTACCTATAGCGTCCTCCGCTTTCTGGATGCCGAGTTTATGGATAAAGGTTTCATTTACTACAACCTGGCGTATGGTATCGCTGGGCTCGTATCCCCTGCCTGCTGCAAACTTAAAGCCGAATGTTTTGAAGTAGTCAGCATCTGCATACTTCACGAATGTATTGAAGGTTGGGTCGTTGGGTGAGTTGTTAAAGTAAAAGTTTTGTCCCCAGTTGTTGTCTGACGACGGTGCGTCTGATGCAAAACTTACTGACTTCACCTGCGGGTTTTGCAGCAACTGCTGTTTAAACGATTCTATTTTGGTTAGGCTTACACTGTCGGTATAACCCGGCAGTATCAATAAGGCATCTTTGTTAAAGCCCAGGTCCGCCTTGTTTACAAAGTCCATCTGGCTCACGGCTACCAATGTGCCTATGATAAGTACCTGCGCTATAACAAACTGCGCTACTACCAGCGCCCTGCGCAACGGTATACCACCAATTGATGCAGCAGTGATCTTATTTTTTATAGCTAATACCGGCTTAAAGCCTGATACTACCAATGCTGGGTAAATGCCGGATAAGAGGATAACAGCTACAAAAACAATCATCAGAAATAATACCGTACCTATATTAAAGATGCCAATATCATCCGGTACACTGGCTACGTTTTTTAGCTGGGGTAAAGCCAATTTGGCAAGGGCTGTGGCAATTAACACAGAGAATAAAACGATCAGCGCGGTCTCCCCTATTACCTGGAAGATGAGTTGCTTGCGGCTGCTGCCCAATACCTTGCGGATACCAACTTCTTTAGAGCGGCCTACCGACTGCGCAGTAGACAGATTAATAAAGTTGATAGATGCCATAACAATAATGAGTATGGCAATAAACGAAAGTGTTTTAATGGTGGCCTTACTGGTAAGGTGATCGCCTGTTGTATCACCTACGCTGGTATCGAAGTGCAGTTCTGACAGTGGCTGCAGGTAGTGCACTTTGGTTACACGTTTTTTATCGTTGCTAAACTTCGCGGTAAACGGAATAAGCCGTTGGTCCATTTGTTGAGCAGTTAAACCATCAGGTAACATTGCAAATACCTGGTGATTGCTGCTTAACGAATCCCATGTGCCGTCCCAGTTATAATCTGCCGGGTGTTCTTTCCAGGTACTGTAAGATACCAATACTTTGAGCGGAAAATCTGAGTTTTCAGGCGAATCTTCAATTACGCCCGCCACAGTAAGCGTAAGCACATTGTCCATCCGCAGTGTTTTACCCATAGCATCCTTCCAGTCACCAAAGTACTTGGTTGCGGTGCTTTTGTCAATTACCACCATGTTAGGCTGCTTTAAAACATCCTTACTACCCTGTAGCCATTGTTGCTGAAAAATATCGAAAAACTGCGGCTCCATAAAGAACACGCCAATCTGTTCTGTAAACTTCTTTGCATTTGCAGCATTGCCGGGGTCGGCACCTGGTACCGTGAGTTGGCTGCCGTAACTGGTGTTAAACGCGGCAAACTTTACCTGCGGAAAGTCGAGCCTTAATGCCTCTACAGCCGGTACAGAAACTCCGGGGTTGTAGGCCACGCCATCTTCACTTTTTTGCTGTGTGATGATGTGATAGATATTTTTGTAATTGGCAAAGCTGGTGTTAAAACTCAGCTCGAATTGTAGTATTACAAAAATAAGCAGGCAGGCGCCTATACCTACGCTGAGCCCTGCAATATTGATGAAGGAATATCCTTTATGGCGAACAATATTGCGCCATGCTATTTTAAAGTAGTTCTGTAACATAAAACCGGTATTTGCACTAACTTAGTTAATGCCGTACCAATTTTATAAGTAACTGTATAACAATAAATTGTGAACTATTAACCATGTACACTATGTACGCAAGTGTAACACACACTGTTCGGTAACGATACAGTAGTTTTCTGAATCGAATATCCGCATTTAACCGCAGCCGATAAAACGAAAACTATATTTGAAAATGATAGCAAGTTAAATCAGAATGTTAAAGATTGACGTTTGAAATTTATCTTAGCTCCACGATGTACGAATATACCACCCACCTTGAAAAATGGCTAACCTTTCAACGCTCCAGCCTGGAATTGGTTGCACAACTTCCTCCGCCTAAATTTGAATCTTTGCAATTCCACACCAAGGACATTAATGTAGAAAATTATAACAGCTGGATTGAGATATTACGTGAAAAAGGTATTAACAACCAAATGCCTGTCTTGTACTATTTTAATATAGAATCTACCTTTGACTGCAGCAAAATTCATTCGCAGATTAACGAGATGAAACGTAAATGCGAAGGCTCGTCGTTGATAATGCTACCAAAAATAAATTCTACTCAAAGTGAAAGCTCATCGGTGCTGTATGTTGGTAAAACTAACAGTAATTTTCTGCATCGCTTTAAAACCCACATCGGTATTACTCCAAACAAGATATATGCCTTGCAACTAGCTCAATGGGCAACAAACTTTGATTTAAAGCTGAACCTTTACTTTGCACCTTACACGTTACCGAAAGAACAACATAATTTGTTAGAACAAGTGGAACACGTACTTCATTTCAATTTAAAACCCATACTCGGGAGAGCCGGGCATTGAGTTGCCGTAAACGGGCACTCCTAAAAGCCAAAATACTTGATATAAGTATTGAGGTCCTTGTCTCCTCTTCCCGAAAGACATATCACGACATTGTCGCTGGCTTTAAGGGTCATCTTGTCCAGATAAGCCAATGCATGCGCGGTTTCAATTGCCGGTATAATGCCTTCCATCTGTGAGCAAAGTAAGCCTGCCTGTAAAGCTTCGTCGTCGGTTATGCTTACGTAGGTCGCACGTTTTATTTTATATAAATGCGCGTGCTGTGGCCCTATGCCCGGATAATCTAACCCTGCCGAAATGGAATATGGTTCTTCCACCTGTCCATCCTCGGTTTGCATTAATATGGTACGGCTGCCGTGCAAAACACCTTCGCGGCCTAAAAAAGTAGTGGCTGCGGAATGCCCGCTTTCTACACCTTTTCCGGCTGCTTCTACTGCTACCAGCTTTACATTTTCGTCATCAAGAAAATGGTAGAACATACCCATGGCATTACTACCACCACCTACACAAGCCATAACATACTGCGGCAATTCGGTACCGGTTTGCTCCAGCAATTGTTTCTTAGTCTCTTCGGATATAATGGACTGAAACTTGGCCACCATTTCCGGGTAAGGAAACGGACCAACTACAGAGCCTATAATATAGTGAGTGTCTACAGGGTTACCTATCCAGTCGCGCAGGGCTTCGTTAGTGGCATCTTTAAGCGTTTTACTGCCCGATGTTGCAGCTACTACCTTTGCACCAAGCATTTTCATGCGTGATACGTTGGGTGCCTGGCGCTCCATGTCTATCTCGCCCATGTAAACCACGCACTCTATACCTTTTAACGCACAAACCGTAGCGGTAGCAACGCCGTGCTGGCCGGCACCCGTTTCGGCAATAATGCGTTTTTTACCTAAACGCTCGGCTAAAAGTATCTGACCGATGGCATTATTTATTTTGTGCGATCCGGTGTGGTTGAGGTCCTCCCGTTTAAAAAAGATGTTAGCGCCATACTTTTCCGAATACCTTTTAGCATGATATAACGGGGATGGCCTGCCTACGTAATCGCGCATCAACTGGTTAAACTCCGCTTTAAAGCTTTCATCGTTTATGATCTTAAGGTATTCCTGCCTTAGCTCTTCAACGTTGGGGTACAACATTTCGGGAATGTATGCTCCGCCAAAATCACCGTAATAACCCTGCTCGTTAACTCCGTACTTCATCTCTTAACTTCTTAAATGCGTCTTCTAATTTTTTAATGTCCTTCACTGCCGGCGCTGCCTCAAATTTGCTGTTAAGATCTACCCCGTAAAACATGGAGTGCTTAATGTTCTTTACCTCGTCTATATTGTCGGGGCTTATCCCGCCCGATAGAAAGAACGGCACGCTGCCGGTGTACTTATCCAATATGGTCCAATCGAAAGTTTGTCCCGAACCGCCTCGTGCGGCGGTTTTGGTGTCGAACAGGAAATAATCTACTGTATTATAGTAAGGCTCCAGTTCGGCGAAGTCAAAGCAATCGTCTACGCCAAATGCTTTAATCACTTTAAGGCGTGCCTTTAATATCTTACAGTCGTCCGGGCTTTCGCAGCCATGCAGTTGTACGGCATTAAAACTGTAACGTTCTATCAGCTCGTTTATCTCTTCCAGCGGCGCGTCAACAAAAACGCCGGTTCTAAGGATATTGTCAGCTATCGGTATCAAATCGCTGTCCTCCATACCCTGTATATATCGCGGCGACCTGTCATAACAAATAAACCCCACCAAGTCGGGGCAAAGTGCCGCCACCTTGCTAATATTATCCGGAAACTTTAATCCGCATACTTTTATTTTCATGTTAGTTAGCTATCAAGCGTTTGAAGCTGGCCAATGCTTTTTTACTAATAAGCGCCGCCTCTGCTTCGTAAAAACAATCGGCAAAGCTTTTGTTTGGCGCAATGGTTTGGATAGCAATAGCAGCATTACTTAGCACCACATTGGTTCGCGCCGATGTGGCGTCGTCATTAAGAACCTTCATAAATATATCCGCCGACTCGGCTACAGTGTGCCCGCCGGTAATATCACTTTGCGCCAGCTTTTCAAAACCCAACTGCTCAATACTGTTAATCTTTTCGCCTTCGGCCGAAAAGGTTTTGAAATCGCAGGTAAGCGATATTTCATCATAACCATCCAGAGCATTCAAAATAGTGTATTTAATACCTGATTTTTGATAAAGGTAAGCGTAAACCCGCGCCAGCTCCAGGTTAAACACACCCACCATCTGGTTTTGCGGCCGGGCCGGGTTAACCAAGGGACCAAGCATGTTAAAGAATGTTTTTACACCCAGTTCACGCCTTATAGGCGCTACTGTCTTCATAGCCGGATGGAACAGCGGTGCATGCAGAAAGCAGATATTTGCCTCGTCTATACTCCGCTTGAGTTTGTCCGTGTCATTAGTAAACACATAGCCCAGGTGCTCCATCACGTTTGATGATCCGCAGCCTGATGACACACCATAGTTGCCATGTTTGGCCACCTTGTAACCTGCCCCTGCCACCACGAAAGAGGCCAGTGTCGATATGTTGAAAGTGTCTTTACCATCGCCGCCGGTACCGCAAAGGTCTACCAGCTCGCCGTTCTGAAGATCTATAGGCAGACAAAGTTCCAGCATGGCATCACGGAAGCCTTCCAGTTCGTCAACCGTAATGCTGCGCATACAGTAAGCTGTCATGAAGGCAGCCATTTGGGAGTTGTTATACTGCCCAAGCGCTATGTTCTTGAGTATTTCTTTAGACTGCTCCCGGCTGAAGGTCTTATGTTCGAAAAGGTGGTTAAGTATCTGTTTCATGAGCCTGATCCCTCTAAGGGGAAGTCCGTTTGTTAGTTTAATTAATTATCATCCTTAACATTTTCTATTAAAAAGTCAGGATACAAAAAAGGGCCGCCTTACGGCAACCCTTTCAAAATATCTTGTGAAAACAAAAATGAGGTTGCCTTACGAATTCTCGTTAAGCCACCACCAGTTATTGTTTACTACGTTCGCGTTCATTACGCAGCAAATATGGAAATACTTTTTTCTAAAAACAAGCTTTATGATACTTTTACAATGGAAGGTTTGCACATTTCAGCGGAACGGATCTCGCTGCCGTTAAACAAGAATAAAAGCGGGTCAAAAAATGTGGTTTTTGCAGATTTTTGCTCGTGATTTTAACTTTACGACCCGGCAGCAGCAATTAATTTACTGCCAAAAACATCGTCCCTAAGATAAGGATTATCGCTAAAAATTGTGGTGACAAGGTTTTGTCACCAGGCAATATAAAACCTGGCTAATAATTACCTATTTTGCTGATACAAACATGGCAATACGCGAACAAAAAGTAAACCCGGAGAATGACTTAGGCTTTGGCCCTCAGCCGGTTATAAAGAGTCAGCCGCTTATTAACAAAGACGGTTCTGTCAATGTAAAGCGCAAGGGTTTAGCCCTCTTCAATACGGCAGATAACTACCATAACCTCATCAAAATGAGCTGGGGTAAGTTCTGGTTTATTGTATTGACCGGCTACCTTATTGCCAATCTTTTCTTTGCAACTATCTATGTATCAATAGGTATGGATAGCTTTCAAGGCGCTGATGGTGCTACTCCGCTAGGCCATTTTTTAGACGCTTTCTTCTTTTCAGCGCAGACTATTTCTACAGTAGGCTACGGCCATATCAACCCTAAAGGCGTGACTGCCAATGGGGTAGCTGCTATAGAGTCAATGGTAGGCCTGTTGGCATTCGCGCTGGCAACCGGCTTGCTTTACGGGCGTTTTTCCAAGCCATCAGCAAAAATTGTATACAGCGACAAGATACTGGTGAGCCCCTACCGCGACGGTGATAAAGGACTGATGTTCAGGTTGTCAAACCTTCGGCGCAACGTGTTAATCGACTTGGGCGTGGAGGTGATATTCTCCTACAACGAGATAGTAAATGGCAAAGCTACACGTAAATTTTTCCCGTTAGAACTTGAGCGAAAGGAAGTTAGCCTGCTAACGCTCAACTGGACAATTGTACATCCGCTTGATGAGAACAGCCCATTAGCAGATGCCACGCCTGAAGAACTGGAGCGTACCCAGGCATCTTTTTCGGTACTATTAAAGGCTTTTGATGATACCTTCTCGCAAACCGTCCATTCCAGAACCTCTTACACGTATGCAGATATGGTTTGGGGGGCTAAGTTCATACCCATGTTTGACCGTGAAGAAAGCGGCAGGATTGAACTGGATATGAGCAAAATAAGCGTTTTCAAAATGGTTGATTAGTCGCATTTACCCTCTGCTATTGCCGCATTTACCCGTTTGCATGTAATGATAGCGCCTATATCTTTGATCATCAGCGACAAAACATGAACGCAATAACTGTAACTACCGAAGTAAACGCGTCTATAGAAACTATATGGCAACTATGGAACGGGCCTGAACACATTATGCAATGGAACGTAATGTCCGACGATTGGCATTGCCCGCATGCGGAAAACGATCCCAAGACTGGGGGCAGGTTTAATTTTGTGATGGCCTTAAAGGATGGTAGCTTCAGCTTCGATTTTGCAGGCGTTTATACAGATGTAATAGCTAATCAGCTGATGTCGTATAAGTTAGATGACGGCAGGCGATCTACTATCCTGTTTACCGGGAGTTCTCCTGTAAGGATTACGGAGACATTTGAACCTAATGTAAGCATGCCGTCAGAAGATCAGCAACGGGCTTGCCAATCTGTCCTCAACAACTTTAAGATGTATGCCGAGAAAGCTCTGGTTTCCAGCTAAATCTCGTATAATTCTAAAGGCAAACCATCAGGATCAGCAAAAAAAGTAAAGCGCTTGCCGGTGGTTGGGTCTATGCGAACAGGTTCAGCAGGCACTCCATTTTCATTAATGTGAGCAATAGCTTCATCAATGTTGTCAACCTCAAAGGCCAGGTGCCTTAAGCCAGTCGCTTCCGGGCCGGACGGACGTGCAGGTGGATCAGGAAACGAGAAAAGCTCAATTTGATACTGTCCGCCCACTTCCAGGTCCAGTTTGTAAGAGTTTCGCTCTTCACGGTACACTTCGCGAACAACTTTCAGTCCAAGCACTCCGGTATAGAAGTGCTTAGACCGCTCATAATCTGAACAGATAATTGCAACGTGCTGTATCTTGTTAAGCTTAAGCATTATGCTTCGCCCAGGCTTACGTGAAGCACACTATCGTAAACCATTTTGATATCCATAATGTTGCCGAACAGCTCGCCATCAATATTGGTGTTACCTATGCCATTTACGTTACCTAAAAGGCTAAACTCTACCTCGCTGGTAGCCATCATTTCTACAAAGCGTTCCTGATCATCAGGTGCAATGCTTACCACTACCCTGCCCTGCGCTTCGCCAAATAAGAACGCGTCTTTACGGAAGGCATCATCTGTAACAATGTCAAACCCTAAAGCATTTGGCAGGCACGATTCTACCAGCGCAATGTATAAACCGCCGTCAGCTACGTCGTGAGCTGATTGCACAACCTTGTGCCTGATAAGTTCTTTTACCACCTGGTGCATGGCATATTCCTTATCTAAGTCAAAATAAGGTGCAGGCGCCTTTAGTACTTTGTGGTAAGATGCAAGGTATTGAGATGAAGCTATATCGTTTTGTGACTCACCTATCATATAAATCAAATCACCGGGTGACTTGAAGTCAAGCGTCATCATGTTTGTACGGTCATCCATTACTCCCAGCATACCGATGGTAGGTGTCGGGAACACAGGTCCCTCATCACTGGACTGATTGTAAAAGCTTACGTTACCACCTGTAACCGGTGTTTCAAACTTGGTACAAGCCTCGCCCATGCCTTTAATAGCACCTACAAATTGCCAATATACTTCGGGCACGTATGGGTTACCAAAGTTAAGGCAGTTAGTAATAGCTACCGGCTCGCCACCTGCACATGTAATATTACGGGCAGCTTCTGCAACGGCTATAGCGGTACCCTTCTGCGGATCGGCGTAAACGTAACGGGAGTTACAATCGCATGTTAATACAATAGCTTTTTCGGTATCCTGTACAGCAACCACGGCAGCATCGCTCGGGCGATTAGTAGTCATTGTAGAATGGCCGATCATAGAATCATACTGATCAGTTACCCAACGCTTTGATGCAATGTTTGGATGTGCTATCAAATGCTCAGCAACATCTACCAAATTCTCCGGCTCCGCTATATCTTCAATTTTAAATTTCTGATTTTCTGCATAGTAAGCTGGTTCGCGGTACTCGCGCTGGTAAACCGGCGCGCCCCCACCCAACACAAGATCGTCGGCAGGAACGTCAGCAACCTTCTCACCATTCATAAAGTATTCCAGGCGTTTAGTGTCGGTAACCTCACCTATTTTAACACAGTTAAGGTCCCATTTATCAAACACCGCCTCAACTAAGGCTTCTTTACCTTTTTCTACCACAATCAGCATACGCTCCTGAGATTCAGAAAGCAATATCTCATATGGTTTCATGTTCTCCTGGCGCATAGGTACGCGATCCAGGTGTATAACCATGCCGTGCTCGCCTTTGGCGCTCATTTCTGAGTTTGAACAAATAATACCTGCGGCACCCATATCCTGCATGCCTACAACAGCACCGGTCTTAATAACCTCCAGTGTAGCTTCAAGCAACAATTTTTCCTGGAACGGGTCGCCTACCTGTACGGCAGGAAGATCGTTTACCGAATCTTCAGTAATGTCCTTCGACGCAAAAGCAGCACCGTGAATACCGTCTTTACCGGTAGCAGAGCCAACAATGTAAACAGGGTTGCCTACTCCGTAAGATGTTGCAGATACCGTTTCACCTTCCTTAACAATGCCTGCGGAGAACGCGTTTACCAACGGATTGATGTTAAAGCAATCATCAAAGTAAAGTTCGCCACCAACTGTAGGTATGCCGAAGGCATTGCCGTAATGGCTAATACCTTTTACCACGCCTTTTACCAGCCACTTGGTCTTATCTAATTTAAGATCACCAAAACGCAGGGAGTTCATCTGCGCAATAGGCCTGGCGCCCATGGTGAATATATCGCGGTTAATACCGCCGACACCCGTTGCTGCTCCTTGATAAGGTTCAAGCGCCGACGGGTGGTTATGTGATTCAATCTTAAAAGCGCATCCAATACCTCCGCCAAGATCAACTAATCCGGCGTTCTCTTCACCCGCTTTTGCCAACATGCGCGGGCCATCTTTAGGTAAGGTTTTAAGCCAGGTGATAGAGTTTTTATATGAGCAGTGCTCGCTCCACATTACCGCGAAAATAGATAGCTCGGTAAAGTTGGGTACGCGGCCCATTATCTCGTTTATTCTGTCGAATTCTTGCGGTAAAAGGCCCAGATCTTTGGCGGTTTCAACGGTGGTTAATTCCTGCTGCTCCAATGTAGTTATCGTTTAGATGAAAGGATGTGCAAAGGTAGAAAAAAGCCGTGAAAGGCGAAAGGTAAAAGGCGAAAGCTTACGCTCGACGTTAGTTAACGTTCCTCTTTCTATTAACAAAAAGCTCCGGCAACTTTACAAAGTTACCGGAGCTAAACTAAACACCAGGACTAAATGGGATTTGCTTAATATAATCACGTTAAATCATCACTTCACATCTACTAAATACTTCCGCTACTAAAATCCCACCGGCCATTATTCTACTGGTAACTGAAAATTTATAGGAATCTGGTATCTTACCCTTACCGGCTGGCCGTTCTGTTTGCCTGGCTTCCAGGCCTTAGCTAACTTAAGTACCCGTGCAGCTTCCTGGTCAAACCCGTAACCTGCTCCTTTTACTATAGTGATATTACTGAGCTCACCATTTTTTTCGACAACAAAGCTTACTATGACTTTGCCGGATACTCCCGCGTCCTCAGCCTGTGACGGAAAATGCATGTTTTTTCCTAAGAATTTAGAGAATGCGTCGAATCCGCCCATAGGCTCGGGCATTGCCTCCAAACTTTCAAAGGGCACCAGTTCATTTCCGGTAGACGGCGGAGCAGCTGGTGGGCCCACAGGGCCATCTGCTGGCGGTGCTAGTGCAGGACCATCTACACCTTTTGTGGTTGTGCTGCCAATATCACCCTTAATCTGGTCGATGATCGGGGGTTCTTCAGTTACTGTTTGCTTAGTAACCACGAAGGAGGTAAGTTTTGTAGTAGATGTTGCAGGCAGTTGTTTAGCAGGGGTACTTTGCTTTGGTTGCTTCGGTTGAGCAATTTTTTCAGGTAGGATTATTTTAATGACCTTATCATCCATTTTCACCGGAATCATTTTAACAACATCTTCTATCGGCGTATATCGAGCAATAATGAAAGCAACGGTGCATAAAAATGCAACTGTGCCAAAGGTGTGCCCCATAGCTTTAGCCATAGTAGAGGAATAGCTGTTTCGCAGTTCATAAGCGCCGTATTCCTTGTTTCGGTCGGTAAATACAACATCAAGCCACTCGGTGTTGTACAAATCAAATTTTGTGTTTAGCATAACGTTTAGAATTTAATTTTCTAATAT
Source organism: Mucilaginibacter terrenus (assembly GCF_003432065.1). Lineage (NCBI taxonomy): Bacteria > Pseudomonadati > Bacteroidota > Sphingobacteriia > Sphingobacteriales > Sphingobacteriaceae > Mucilaginibacter > Mucilaginibacter terrenus. The sequence continues at coordinate 1,106,152 of NZ_QWDE01000001.1, forward strand.
AACGATATTGCAACACAAAAAGTTGGCGTTAATCGAACTTTTGCAAAATAAACATTTGTATTAATCTCAAATTACAAATTTAATATGTTAAAAGCATTTTTATTAAAATTATTATTTGGCATGATCACCACTTTTCTGTATCAACTTTCTTCAAAACCTCAGCCTTCTTTAAAGCTGGCACTTTATCCATCTCTTGTTTCAGCCTGTCGGCTGTTTCCTTACAAGCAGCAGCAATCTGTGTTAAGTAACTTTCCGCATCCTTTGCAGCCACTTTCGAGGATAGTTTTTCCGCAGGTATGAATATACCTGGTACTGCTACCATATTGCCATACCTGTCTATCTTATAAGGTGTAAATACAAAATCGGTAAACTTGTATCGATATCTCCCATCTTTGGTTTCGATGGACAATTTGTAGGTTACATCTCCACCTTGTTTTTTTGATGCGAGCGAACTGGTATACACCACGTATCTACCTTTTACTGTTATAGCATTTTGCGTTTGGTTTTTCGCCAGATCATCATCGTAGTACTTACTTACGAAGCTTAAACCACGCATGTACAGACTATCCGCATTAAGCCCGGCTTTCTCCACCACTGCGTAGTAAACGTTTTTACTGTTCTCATCTAATTGGAGGGATTCTGTTTGTGCAAACGCAATGCAGACAGATGTTACTAATATAAGGAAGAGGATGATTTTTTTCATACAATAAAGATAAAGCCACCTGTATAAATACAGATGGCTTAAAGATAAACTTAATTATTAGTCGCGGTATTTTAGAAGGCGTAAACTGCAGCAAGTACAAACTGCGATGCAGATTTCTTACCCATCAGGTCTTTGTTTACGAATGATTCTGTATTAGCATGATCAAGTCTTACCTCAGGAATAACGGTTAGCGGGCCAGCTTTGATATTTGATGTTAAAGTGAATGCTTTAACACTAGGGCCACCGTCTTTATACTTAAAGTACTCCCCTCTTAAACCAAAGGACACTACTGAGCTGGCTGCAATCTGCGGATACAAGGCAACACCCTGGAAGCCGCCGTTGCTGTTAGGCGCGTTAAAATCTGCAGCATTCAGGCCTAGTTTAAAAGCACTGGTGATTTGGTATGCGGTTGTAAGGTCTACTTCAGTACCCGATGTACTTCCTGATACCAGGTTAAGGTAAGCGGTCCAGCCGGTTACCGGGCTCACAAACAACTGCGCCCCAAATGTTGATACGTCCTTTGTGGAAGTATAGTTGTTCCAGCTGTCGTTAAAGATTCCCGCCATCAGGCTTACCTTATCAGAGAAAGCGTAAGTACCTTTTAAACCTGCATTTTGGAATGGGCCGTTGGTAAACAGGTAAGACGTAGAGTAGTTGAAATTACCAACAGGCGATATTACCTCGTAACCTACGAAGGTTGCCATGTAACCACCCGTAACCGTAAATTTGTCGGTAAGATCGTATGATACGTAAAGGTTTTGAATATGAAACGACTGCCCGTTACTGCCAGCATCAGGTATAGACTGCGCCTGGCCACGCGGACCGAAGCTTAGCTCTCCTACGAACGCTGCTTTACCTACCTTTTTCTTTAAACCGAGATCTATCATACCAATAGATACCGAATTTTGATCGCTGGCGAAACTGGTACCAATGTTTGAGCTATTGTTGGCTGGGTTTCTGTAACCGGAAAAATCGTATTTGTAGTAGGTGTCAACGGATCCTGAAATCACCAGAGGCGGATCCGCTTTAGGCGTCTCTTGTGCGCTGGCTGTAAACGTTGCGGCTGCAAATAAAGATAAAAGTAAAAGTTTTTGTTTCATGATAAAGAATTTGTTGTTTATAGTAATTAATTGTGGGTTACATATTAATCATCGACAAAAACACTCAATCAACTACAATTAAATCACAAGGAGCTTAATCACCATCAACTTTTCTCACCAATTTACCCTTACACCTACTTTATCCATCTCAAAAGCTTCTTTGAATAATAATAATCTCTATAGATTTTGTATTACTTATCAATTTTTCATGAAAATAGATATTTAACAACTAAAAACAAATTAATATTTATAAAAAATAGCAAAAAATATAATTATTGCTGTTTGAAATGTTTGTAACAGCAACAAATAACACAACATATAACTATATACTCGAATTAAATTTATAAAAAACCTAATTATATTAGTTTTAAGCGAAAAAAACCCGGTAAAAATGAGATAAATACAAAATAAAACACTAGTTATATAGAAATATTGATAAAAAATTAGGGTAAAGATGATTATAACCGTAAATTTTATAAGAATTTAGAAATGATTTTAGCGGGTATCGCAATGGCTAGACTAACAATACTTAGTAGTATTATTTTAGGAGAATTTCTACTTTTGGCGTAACCAATTCATATACCATGCCCAACATTCGCTTCCAGGCACTGCGAGACGCAAGCAATCGCGAGATACCAGAACTAAAAACACCATCAAGCAAAATTTCAGACTACTTTGGCGCTAATGTATTTGATAAGCACAAGATGAAAGAGTATCTATCATCTGAAGCTTTCGCCGGAATTGTTAACTCTATTGATAACGGAGAAACAATCCCTCGTGAGCTTGCAGAGCAGGTAGCCTCCAGCATGCGCTCCTGGGCGATGAGCAAAGGCGCTACCCACTACACACACTGGTTTCAGCCGCTTACCGGCAGTACTGCCGAGAAACACGACGCCTTTTTTGAACCTACCGCAGATGGCGGCGCTATAGAACGCTTTAGCGGCGACGCTTTGGCACAGCAAGAACCGGATGCATCCAGTTTCCCCAGCGGCGGTATACGTAACACTTTTGAGGCACGTGGCTACACCGCGTGGGACCCGTCGTCGCCTGCCTTTATCATAGGCCGCACACTTTGTATACCAACCGTATTTGTATCCTACACCGGCGAGGCATTGGATTACAAGGTTCCGTTACTTAAAGCGCTTAGTGCTTTGGACAAAGCTGCCGTGGATGTTTGCCACTACTTTGATAAGAGCATTGAAAAAGTTAATGCATCATTGGGCATTGAGCAGGAGTATTTCCTGGTAGATACTGCGTTGTTTAACGCCCGACCTGACCTTTACCTTACCGGCCGCACTTTGTTCGGGCACATGTCTGCAAAAAACCAGCAACTGGAAGATCATTACTTTGGGTCTATTCCCAGCCGTGTGTATGCCTTTATGCAAGACATGGAGACAGAGGCATTGCAACTGGGGATACCGTTAAAAACGCGTCATAACGAAGTTGCACCGTCACAATTTGAATGCGCACCTATATATGAAGAAATAAACCTTGCTATAGATCATAACCAGCTATTAATGGATATTATGGACCGTGTTGCAGCGCGCCATAACTTTAAGGTGTTGCTTCACGAAAAGCCATATGCGGGAATAAACGGCTCCGGTAAACACAACAACTGGAGTATGATTACCAACACGGGTAAAAACCTGCTGTCGCCAGGGAAAACGCCAAAAAACAACCTCCAGTTCCTCACGTTTTTTGTAAACACTATAAAGGCAGTACATGAGAATGCCGATTTGCTTCGTGCATCTATTGCTTCGGTTAACAACGATCATCGTTTGGGTGCTAACGAAGCACCGCCGGCGATTATATCCATATTCCTGGGTAGTCAGCTTAATGATGTATTAGATGAGATAGATACCTCTCGCCTAAGCAAAAAGATCAAGGAGGAAAATTCACTTTGGCAGGGTATTCCTAAAATACCACAGATATTAAAGGACAATACCGACCGTAACCGTACGTCGCCATTCGCATTCACCGGCAATAAGTTTGAACTGCGTGCAGTAGGCTCATCAGCCAACTCTGCCAGCCCTATGACCATATTGAACCTGATAGTGGCAGATCAGCTTAAAAAATTCAAGTTTGATGTAGATAAACTGATTAAAAAAGGCGAGAAAAAAGATGTAGCGTTAATGACCATCATCAAACGGTACATTAAAGAATCACGCGCTATCCGCTTTGAAGGCAATGGCTACAGCGAAGATTGGGAGCGCGAAGCTGAAAAACGCGGGTTAGCAAACATTAAAACAACTCCTAAAGCACTTGACGCGCTAATATCCCCTAAAGCGGAAGAGCTATTTGAAGAAACAGGCGTGTTTAGCAAACGCGAGGCACATGCACGTCATGAAATACTGCTGGACAGCTTTTACAAAAAGCTGCAGATAGAAGCCCGGGTTATTGGCGAGCTAACGCTCAATATCATCATACCAGCGGCTTTGGAGTACCAAACTAAGCTTATTACAAACGTAAAGGGGTTAAAAGAAATTGGCTTAGATGAAAGCGCTTACGCAGCTCAGTTAGATATTATCAGCCGTATCGCGGGTCACATCAACACAATAAAGAATGATGTGGAAAAGATGATAAGCGAACGTAAGAAGGCAAATGCTATTGAAGACATTCGCGAGCGCGCTATCAGCTATGATGAGAATGTAAAAAGCTACTTCCAGCCTATTCGTTATAACGTGGACAAACTAGAGCAACTGGTAGATGATGCCATGTGGCCGCTGCCTAAATTCAGGGAGCTGCTGTTTATTAAATAAGGGTGGTAATGTTCAAAAGTGTTCAGTTTTTTTAGCGCCTAATTGAAATGAACACTTGTTTAAACGCTTACACAATGGGTGTAATAACCTGTATAAACCGCAGAATTATAGCGTTTTAAATACTTATTTTTCTTCAGCAACCTTTAAAAACCGCAGTGAAAAAACAAGTAAAAACAAAGTAATTTTGGAAGTGATTGTTTTATTACAGGTAAAAACAGGCTTAATGATCTGTTAATTAAAAGAGCGGCTGTCTGGTAGAAAGCCGCTCTTTCTTGTTAATGCCTTTAGAGTTAATTGTTCGCGAACAAATCTGTCTGGTGTTGCTGACTTACGATGATGTCCCGGTATTTTGCCAGCAGGGCAGATTTGGAGACAAACCCGATCAATCTATTTTCTTCAACTACCGGCAATTGCCATACATCAAATTTGTCAAAAAGCTCCATTACCGTACTTATATTATCGGTAACCAGTATAGTGGCAGGGGGCGACACCATTATATCGGCCACAGTTTCGTCTTCGAGGTTAGGAGAGAAAATGTGCTTACGTATTTCGTCCATCCATATAACACCTTCCAAAGCTCCTGAACCATCCAAAATAGGAAAGATGTTTGCGTTTGTATTGGCCAGTAATTGATGAAGTTCAGATATAGGTGTATATCGTGTAACGGCTGTAAAACTCCGGTTGATAATATTCTCGAGGCTTATTGCATTAAGCATACTGTAGTCCTGCCCCGGGTGTATATTATTCTCATGTACCAGGTGGTGCCAGTACATATTATGCGGATTAGTAAGCCGCGATATGATGTATGACATAGCCGAAACAATCATCAGCGGGATAAACAACACATATCCGCCCGTTATCTCTGCTATCAGGAATATAGCCGTTAATGGTGCGTGCAGTACTCCGCTGAGTGCGCCCGCCATACCCACAGCTATAAAGTTACTTGCGCTCAGATGAATTAACCCTGTTTGGTTAACACCAAAAGCCACAAACAGCCCAAGGAAAGCACCTGTAAACATGGTGGGGGCAAAAGTACCACCATTGCCGCCCGAGCCGATGGTAATACCTGCCGCTACAATTTTCATAAGCACCAAAGCAGCAATAAAAAGCAGCATCAGCAAAGGCTCAGAAAGCCATTCGCCAAAAAAGGTTTCTTCTTTCAGGGCTTCCAGGTTCCCGTTGAGTATTGCCTGCAGGTAGTGGTACCCTTCGCCAAAAAGTGTGGGAAATACAATGAGGATAAGACCAAGTATTAACCCACCGGATATTGCCCGTATATAACGGTTTTGTTTTAAAAAGATGCCATTCTCTAGTTTTCCGGCAATGTTGGCAATATAAACAGATACCCAGCCGCTTAAAAGGCCAAGTACAACATAAAAGGGCAGTGCACTTATTACCCAACCCTCAGTTACCAGGTGAAATAGTTGCCCTGAATACAGCACTTTGGAAACCACCACTCCTGTGGCAGAAGCGATAAGCAAAGGGATAAATGTTGGTATGGTTATCTCCCCTATCAGTATCTCTAATGAGAAAAGCACACCGGCTATAGGGCTGTTAAATACTGCCGCTATACCTGCCGAGGCACCTGAGGCAATCAGCACCGTCTTCTCGTAGGGTGTTAGTTTAAAAAGCTGGCCCAGCCTTGATCCTATTGCCGCACCTGTGCAAACGATAGGGGCCTCTAGTCCTGACGATCCGCCAAAGCCCACCGTTAACGAACTGGTAACCAAATGTGAGTATATATTGTTGAACCTGATGTTACTTCGGTTTTTCTTGATATTGATAAGAATATTACCAATCCCCTTTTGCATTTTGTCGCGGTTAACAATGTGCTGCCACGATACTGTAAGCAGTATACCGAACGCTGGTAAAAAAACGTATATAATATGGTAAGGCAGATGCGACGAGATGCTGCGGCTCAGATCTTCCATAAAACGTACTAAAAACTTTAAAGTCACAGCCGCAAGACCACCAAGCAGGCCGGCGACGACACTACAATACATTAAAAAGTTGCGCTGAGCTGTGCGGTTTAACCGCCATCGTTTGAGTTTGAAAACTAAAGATCGTAACATAGTTGGATGAGTGCGGCAAATTAACAAAATTACCGCCTAAAAAGGTATTTAGCAGTATATTTGCCCATGACTTCTCCGCAAAGATATGATCAACGGGGTGTATCTGCATCAAAAGATGATGTACACAACGCCATTAAAAATATCGACAAGGGAATATTCCCTAAGGCTTTCTGCAAAATTGTACCCGATATATTAACTAACGACCCGGAATACTGCAATATTATGCATGCCGATGGTGCGGGTACAAAATCATCACTTGCATATACCTACTGGAAAGAAACCGGAGACATATCAGTTTGGCGTGGGATTGCGCAGGACGCTATTATCATGAACCTGGACGACCTGCTTTGCGTAGGCGCTATCGACAATATCCTGGTATCATCAACCATAGGTCGTAACAAGAACCTTATACCGGGTGAGGTAATAGCCGCTATAATTAACGGTACCGAAGAGATACTTGCTGAACTGCGTGATGCAGGAATAGGCATCTATTCCACCGGCGGTGAAACTGCCGACGTGGGCGACCTAGTGCGAACCATTATCGTCGACTCTACCGTAACTTGCCGTATGAAGCGTGAGGACGTAATATCTAATCACAACATTCAACCCGGCGACGTGATAGTAGGGTTGGCTTCTTACGGGCAAGCTATTTACGAAACGGAATATAATGGCGGTATGGGTTCTAACGGCCTTACTTCTGCCCGTCATGATGTTTTTAATAAATCTATTGCCGACAAATTCCCGGAAAGCTTTGATCCGGCGGTGCCTTACGATCTTGTTTTTTCCGGAAGTAAAAAACTTACTGACCAAATAGAAATTGGCGGTGGCAAAACCATCACGGCGGGCAAACTTGTACTGTCGCCTACCCGCACTTACGCGCCTGTGATAAAACAAATTCTGGATGATTACCGTAGCCAGATACATGGAATGGTACATTGCAGCGGCGGCGCGCAGACCAAGGTGCTGCACTTTATTGATAACCTCCACGTAGTAAAAGATAACCTCTTCCCTATCCCACCATTGTTTAAGTTGATACAGGAAGAATCGGGCACTTCATGGCAGGAGATGTATAAGGTGTTTAATATGGGCCACCGTATGGAATTATACGTTCCAGAAGCAATAGCTGCAAACCTTATCAGCATCAGCGAGAGCTTCGGCATACCCGCACAAATAGTTGGCCGTGTTGAAGCCGCTGACAACAAAAAGGTAACGGTAACATCTGAGTTTGGCGTTTTTGAGTACGAGTAATCATTAGCCAAAAAGATAGTGTTATGCACCACATGCTGGAATTTCTAGCTACACTATCTGAAACCCGATTGTGGCTGATATTTCTTGCAGAAAACCTTACGGTAACAGCTATAGCGCTTTTTGCCGGTTGGCTTACGCTTAAGCTTTGCATAAAGTCCGCCGCCTGGCCAAGCCGGGCAGAGTTTGGCATTTGTATAATAACTAACCTGGTTAATACTATAATTACGTACCTGGGCTTCCGCCTGTGGGACTACGGTTTTATTATTTTTAGGTTTGACTTCTCATGGACGATCCTGCCACACTTTCTGCTGCTATTTATAGGTATGGATTTCCTGATGTATGTTTTCCATTACTTCATCCATCACTCGGTGTTCTATAAACCAATCCACAGGTTTCATCATCAATACGAGCATCCCACACCTATAGACCTGTTTGTGCTGCACCCGCTGGAGACGGTTAGTTTTGGTGCGCTTTGGCTTATCCTGCTTATTGTTTATTCCTTTAACATTTACGCGGTAGCCGTTTATCTCACCGTAAACGTAGCCTTTGGCATCGCCGGACATTTGGGAACAGAGCCGCTGCCGGCTAAGTACAGAAGCAATGCGCTGTTAAAATTCATTGGCACTTCGTCGTTCCATCACGATCATCATGCCGACATAAATTACAACTTCGGCTTTTATACTTCTATTTGGGATAGGCTGTTCGGCACTTTTAAACCTTAATCATTATCAGCTGAAGTATTCGCCAGCCTTAAGTAAGTACTTACCGCCAGAAAGTAAGCTACCCCATAAGGCAGCAGCCATGAATATAGCCTGGGTTCAACTGAATAAATCACATAGGCATTCCAAAAGTAAACCGGCAAGAATACCAGCGGGAAAATGATAAGGTAGTATTTATACTTGCCTGAGTCTTTTATGAACAACAGGGAGATGAGGAGCAAATGTGCTAAAACCAGCAATACTATTTTTATAATGTCTGTTGTAGCCCTCCCGGGTGTGCCAATAAAAGAAATTGAGGTTACCTCAAGCGCAAGCGTGTGGTAAGGCATACCCAGCAAAAAACTAAATGCGATAATCAGGAACAGGTAAATACGAAACCGCTTTCTCATACCGCAAAGCTATTAAACTATCTAAAACAAAAAACCCGGACATTGCTGTCCGGGTTTCGCTTTTGTATAAAGTTCGGTTTAGTTGAACAAGTAACGTAAACCGATTTGTGCCTGCCAGCGTGAAGACTGTGACACACCATTACCAAATGAGTTGGTAAGCGGGATCAGGTTGTTGTTATCCAGTAACGGGAAAGAGTAAGTTGGTTTACCGGTAGCGGCGTCAACACCTTTGAAAGAAAGGATGCCGGTACGGTTAACAAACTTAAAGTTACCCCAGTTCCTGTAAAGGAAATTACCGAAGTTGATGATGTTGAACTCAAAACGCAGGGTGTTTTTAACTTTACCGGTTGTTTGGTAAAGGTCCTGAGTAAAGTTCAGGTTAACCAGGTGGTAATAAGGTAATACCAAACCATTACGCTCAGCATATTTACCACGACGCTTGCTCAGGTAAGGATCCTGGTTAATGTAAGCGTTTAGCTGGCCCCATATCTGGGCAGTAGAACGAGGGTCGGTGAAAGAACTGCTATTATCTTTTACCAGGATGATGTCATTAGCATCTTTTGGTACGTAAAGCAGGTCATTGCTGGTTTGTCCGTCACCGTTAACGTCGCCGCTGTAGGTGTAAGAAGCAGAACCTGCGTTAGCAGCTTCGTAAGTTAAACCAATTGAAGTTGCCAAATGGCCAATATACTCTTTGCGGTAAGATATAGCACCGATGATACGGTTTGGCTGACGGAAGTTGGTGTACTGTGCAATGTCAGCGTTAGGATCGTTAGTAACCGGGCGGTCTCTCCAGGTTGACTGAGCGATAGAACCACCGTCGTTAACCGAACGTGCATCCTGGTATGTATAAGCCAGGCTCACATACAGGTTTTTGAAAGTACGCTGTAACTGGCCTGTGATGCTGTAAGTGTAACCTTTGCTGGTGTTTTTAGTAACAATAGCATCAGTAATGTTAGGGTTAGCAGCAGTGTTACCACCCTGAGCAGCTGGAATAGAAGGGTAAACTGAAGTGCTGCTGTAACGGAAACGTGGATCAGGACCAGCAAGTGTTGTACCGGTTGTAGGCAAGGCAACGTTAACAAAGTAAGAAGCATTGATGTCCTTGCTGTAGATACCTTCTAAGGTACCAATTACACCAAACGGTAATTTCTGGTCAACCGCTACGTTAGCACGGAAGTTTGACGGGAACTTAAAGTTCTTATCGTTAACTACCAGGTTGTAAGATGTATTTGCAGCAGCTGTCTTTGGCCTGTTTGCATTAACATCAGGGTTGAAAATCAGGCGAGGGTCAGTAGCTAATACGCCACCAGTTCCCGGTACAAGGCTATATGAACCAAACTGCACACCGTTGTTGCTGGCCTGGTTAGATATGTACACGTAAGGAACCGGGCCCTGGAATATACCTAAACCACCACGTACCTGAGTGCTGTTGTCGCCGTTAACATCCCAGTTGAAACCAACACGTGGAGATATCTGCACGCTTGACTTTGGATACTGGTTGGTAAGCACCTGGTAACCGCCCTGGAATTTAGTTAAAGCAGCAGCGTTTGAGTTGAACTCGCTGGTAGTGTTAAATACAGGGATATCTGCACGTACACCGTAAGTTAACTTAAAGTTATCGGTTACCTGGAATTTATCCTGTACATAGAAACCGATTGTGTAAGATTTAATGTTAGCAAACGGAAACTCACCGCCTGGCAGTGCAGAGTAACGGAAATCGTAACGTTTAGCCAAAGGCAAGCCGTTATTAGCAGAATCATAAAAATCCTGAAGGCTTGCAAAACGGTAACCACCATTGTAGTTAGGTGCAAAACCGTTTTTAAACTTGTTTAACTCAAAGCTTGCGCCAATGTTAAACTCGTGCTTACCGGCAAAGTAAGTAAAGTTATCAGACGCCTGGTAAGTATCAGTGTTCAGCAAGTTGTTTGCAGTGAACGGCTCGTAACCAAAAGAGGTTAAGGTGTTAGTGCCTGATGGAGTCAAGATATCCACCAACGGGAATGAACCACCGCCTGGTGACTCACGGAAGTCGCGCAATGCCTGGTAACCAACAATCAGCTTATTAGCAAATTTGTCGCTGATGCGGGTGTTCAACTCCATTATACCAATGTTAAAGTTGTTATTGATGGTATAGTAAGAAGAGAAGAAAGGCAAAGTTTGTGAACCTGCGCTACGGCTACCCTGTGCACCGGAGTTGCTTGGAGGCACATCACGGAACGATTTCAGGTAAAAATACTTAAATGATAAAGTATTGTTCTTGTTGATGTTCCAGTCCAGTTTAGCAGTAATCTTGTCAGACTGTGTACGTAACTGGTAGTTTTCGAAAGCACCAGCGTCGTAACCGTATTTAGTTTGAAGGAAATCGTGCAGTTTGGTCAGGTCGTCATAAGAAGCTTGTGAAATACTGCCACCTGCTGACTGACCAGAACGTAAAGCGGTGAAAGATGTAGCGGGGTCGCTGATTCTTTCCTGCTCGCCAGATACAAACAAGAATAATTTATTCTTAATGATGGGGCCGCCTAAGCTGATACCGCGTTGGTTGTAATCAACGCTTGGTTTAAGTACATCAGCAGTTCCGGCATGTAAGCCAACTAAACCTGCAGAACGTTTGTAGTAGTAAACGCTACCTCTGAATTCGTTTGTACCAGATTTGGTAACGGTGTTGATACCTGTACCTGCAAAACGACCCTGGGTAACGTCAAATGGAGAAACTGCAACCTGGATCTGCTCGATAGCGTCGAGAGATATAGGCTGGGAGTTTGCCTGGCCACCTAAAGTGCTTGACAGACCGAAAGAGTTGTTAAACAAAGCACCGTCAACGGTTAAGTTGTTACCGTTACCGTTACGACCACCAAAGCTGGTACCATTCGCAGATGGAGTTAACTTGGTGTAATCATAAATAGAACGGCTGATGGTTGGCAAACGGTCGATCTGTGTACGGGTGATAATTTCCTGTGAACCTGTACGTGAGTTGTTGATAACCTTGTTTTGTGTGCTGGTTACAACAACCTCACCCAACTGAGTGCTGGTCGGCATTAATTTAGAGTCGATCTTGAACTCCTGGCCTAACGTAAGGTTGATGTCACGCTGTGTTTGGGTGTTAAAGCCGATAAAAGAAAACGTAACGGTGTAAGGGCCGCCTACACGTAAGTTAGGCAAGTTGTAACGGCCATCCACACGTGATACGGTGGCGTAGTTGGTTCCGGTTGGGGTGTGCAGCGCCGTAATAGTAACGCCCGGCAGCGGCAAACCCTTCTCGTCAACTACAACCCCTGACATGCTACTGGTTGTGGTTTGTGCAAATGCAGCAACCGCAGCAAACAGGGAGAAGATAAATAGAAGTAAATGCTTCCTCATACTCTGTTTTTTAGTTTAAACGTTAAGTGATTAAAATTTGGCACAAATATAGGTATTCGGCTGATGGGCAATGTTAAGTTAGTGTTAACAATAATTATATATTTATCAACATTTTACAGCTTATTTAGGCAATAATGAAATGTTGATGAAATTTAACTATAATATTTACATTAAACTTGAGTTGATACAACTTGCGGTTGTTGCTTTGTTATTAAGGCCTTGTTTATCATTTAACCTTCCTAAAAACAAGGGCACTTTTCAATTCTCCGCTTTTTACTTAGCTTTGGCTTTCCTAATCATAAAAATAAATCAAGTATATGGACTACGATCTGATTGTTATAGGTTCGGGCCCGGGTGGCTACGTTGCAGCTATACGTGCATCGCAACTGGGTTTAAAAACCGCTATCGTTGAGAAAGAATCACTGGGCGGGATATGCCTAAACTGGGGCTGTATACCTACCAAAGCGTTGCTTAAAAGCGCGCAGGTATTTGAATACCTTAACCACGCTGCCGATTATGGCATTACCACGCAGGGCGGCGAAGTAAACTTTGAAGCAGTTATCAAACGGAGCCGCGGCGTTGCTGATGGTATGAGCAAAGGCGTGCAGTTCCTGATGAAAAAGAATAAGATAGACGTTTTAATGGGTCACGGCTTGCTTAAGAGTAAAGGCACCGTAACCGTTAAAATGAATGACGGCACAGCTAAAGATTTTACAGCTAAGCACATTATATTAGCTACGGGTGGCCGCTCACGCGAATTACCTAACCTTAAACAGGATGGTAAGAAAGTAATTGGTTACCGCCAGGCTATGGTGTTGCCTCAGCAGCCAAAGTCAATGGTAGTAGTGGGTTCAGGTGCTATAGGTATAGAGTTCGCATACTTCTACAACGCTTTAGGAACCAAAGTTACTGTTGTAGAGTACCTTGATAACATTGTTCCACTGGAGGATGAAGAGGTATCAAAAGGTTTATTACGCAGCCTTAAAAAACAGGGCATTAACATCATGACAGGTTCTACTGTTGAATCTGTCGATACCAACGGGGAAGGCTGCCGTGTAAATGTAAAAACAGCCAGCGGCAACGTTGTGCTGGAAGCTGATATTGTACTGTCCGCTATTGGCATTTCTACCAACCTTGAAGGTATCGGCCTTGAAGAAAATGGCGTAAAAACCGACAAAGGAAAAGTATTGGTTGACGATTTCTACAAAACTAATGTTGAAGGCGTTTATGCAATTGGCGACATTGTAAAAGGGCAGGCGCTTGCACACGTTGCATCTGCCGAAGGTATCATTTGCGTTGAGAAAATAGCCGGCCACAACCCTGAGCCTCTAGACTACAATAACATACCGGGCTGTACCTACTGCTCGCCTGAAGTTGCATCTGTAGGTTACACCGAAAAAGCTGCAAAAGAAGCAGGCTACGACATTAAAGTAGGTAAGTTTCCTTTCTCAGCATCTGGTAAGGCTAGCGCTGCGGGTGCAAAGGATGGCTTTGTTAAAGTGATATTTGACGCTAAATACGGCGAGTTTCTTGGCGCGCACATGCTGGGCTATAATGTTACCGAGATGATAGCCGAAGTGGTGACCGCCCGTAAACTGGAAGCTACCGGCCATGAGATCATCAAGTCTGTACATCCTCATCCGACCATGAGTGAAGCGGTGATGGAAGCCGCCGCTGATGCTTACGGCGAAGTGATACATTTATAATATTAAGAAAATATTGTAACGCCTGGTTACAGGATGGCATCACATTTGTTTTAAACATGATGCCTTTAAACAAAGGCCGCTGCTATAAACGCAGCGGCTTTTTTATTTACCTGAAAAACCATGGAAAACTCGACCGCTACAGAACGCAAGCAAATATTACGTGACAGCAAAACCCGCAGCATTTGGCAAAAAGGGCCTTTTTCTTTGGAAAATAAGTCAGGAGCCTTTAATAGAGATGTTATATATGATGCCTTGATTGTTGGCGGAGGGATAACCGGTATCACTACTGCCCTACTGTTGCAAAAACAAGGCAAACAGTGCATCATTGCCGAAGCCTACACACTTGGCTTTGGTACCACAGGCGGTACAAGTGCACACCTTAATACCTTTTTTGACACTACCTACCCCGAAGTAGAACAGGACTTTGGCGAAGACAGCGCAAAGTTGCTGGCTGAATGCGGCAAAGAATCATTTGGCCTTATTGAGCAACTGGTAAAAGAATACAACATAGACTGCGACCTGGCTTATAAAGACGGTTACGTGTATGCCGAAACAGACGAGGAGGTAAAGGTGCTGGATGAGATACTTGAAGCAACAAAGCGCGCCGGGATTGCTGCCGAAGAGGCGAATATCAATGGTGTTTCAGTTCCGTTTAAAAAATCAATCGTTTTAAAAAATCAGGGACAGTTCCATCCCATTAAGTACATTTTTGCGCTCGCCGAACAATTTGTAGCTGCCGGTGGGATCATTCTCGAAAATACATTCATTCGTGAAACCAGCTACCAGGACAATACACATATAGCTAAAGCAGATGATGTAAGTATTAAAAGCCGCGACCTGGTATATGCCACGCACCTGCCACCAGGTTTAAACCTGATGGACTTTTACTGCGCCCCTTACCGCAGTTATGTTATGGGTTTCAGGCTTACCGATGAATCAGCCTACCCTGATGCACTATCTTATGACAGCAAGGAGCCATACCACTACTTTCGTACACACGTTGTTGACGGAAAGAAATACCTGCTGGTAGGCGGCGAAGATCATAAAACTGGGCACGATAGTCCGGAAGAATCTTTCCAGCGCCTAGAAGACTATGTACGCTTGTACTATAACGTTTCTGAAGTAAGCTTTAAATGGTCGGCGCAATATTACACATCGTCTGATGGATTGCCGTTCATAGGTCATTTACCCGGTGGATACAACAACCTTTACGTAGCTACGGGCTATAATGGAAACGGCATGATGTTCGGCACTATTTCCGGCAAAATCCTTAACGATATAATCCTTGGTAAAGAAAACAAGTACACTTCACTATATAACCCGGCCAGGGTAAAACCTGTGGCGGGCTTTACTGAATTTGTTAAAGAGAATGCTGATGTGGCTTATCGCTTCATTGCAGACCGTTTGTCAGCTGACACGATTGATTCTTTCAAAGAGCTAAAGGCTGATACCGGCACAATAGTAAAATACGAGGGAGAAAAACTTGCTGTTTATAAAGATGCTGAAGGGAAAGTAACATGTCTAAATCCGGTTTGTACACATGCTAAATGTATAGTGGCGTTTAACGACGCAGAAAAAAGCTGGGATTGCCCATGTCACGGCGGCCGCTTTGATTTAGACGGAAAAGTTTTAACAGGCCCGCCGCGTGCAGATCTCGAAAAAATAAACATTCATTAATTAAGCGTAGAAAAGTGAAAGGAGAAATAATGAAGAATGTATTAGCGGCAGATGGCCCAAAAACCGACCACTTTGAGGTAGCAAAAGGTGTTTGGGGATTGAAGACAGTTTTTGTAAACCTGTATATGATCGCCATAAACAAAAACGATTGGGTATTGGTAGATGCCGGCCTTAAAGGATCAGCAGATAAGATACTTACTATGGCTAACGAGCTTTTTGGTAACAACCCACCCAAAGCTATTATTCTAACTCATGGACATTTCGATCATGTAGGGAATATAGAAACGTTGCTTAAGAACTGGGATGTACCTGTATTTGTACATCCGTTAGAACTTCCATATGTTACAGGAGGGTCGGCCTATCCACCTCCGGATCCTACATCAGGTGGTGGACTAATGAGCTTGCTTTCTGTAACCTATCCGTACAAATCAATAAACCTGGGCAACAGGGTGCACCAGCTAGACTCAGGAGAGCACTTGCCATTCTTAACCGACTGGAAGTATATACACACTCCCGGGCATGCTCCTGGGCATATTTCGTTATTCCGAGAGAAAGACAGGTTATTAATAAGTGGCGACGCTTTTGTAAGCACCAGGCAGGAGTCTGCGTTTGCAGTAGCTACACAAAAGAAAGTTATTTCGGGTCCGCCAAGGTATTTCACTTACAACTGGCCTGCAGCAAAAAAAACAGTGTTGAAATTACGCGAGTTAGCACCTGCTATTGCCGCAACCGGGCACGGTAAACCTATGTATGGTGAAGAGTTAATAAAGGGTCTGGACGAACTGATAGATAACTTTGACGCAGACGCAGTACCATCTAACGGAAGATACGTACATAAGCCTGCAAAAGCTAACAGGAAAGGCGTACAGTATGTACCTGAAAAATCAATAAACCAGCTTCTTGTTGCATCAATCTTACTTGTATCAGGTTCGGTGGCGTTTATAGTGGCCAGGAAATTAATTAAGAATTCACTATTGTAAAGAAAAGTCCGCTGAGTTAATCAGCGGACTTTTCTATGAGTACTGTTATTTGGTATACTCTTTATCTAAAAATACGTACCTGCCCCTTAACTGAGGAGTTTCCTTTTCCAGGACGGTTTTCACATCAAGGTTAATGAAATGCACCGGGCTACCTTTAGTGTTTGCAACCCATTTAGGAACGCCGCTACCGTTAGGGTTACCAGTTTTTACAAAGTTGGCAAAGTAGGTTTCCATAGTGTTTGATACCTTGTAGTCTGCTGCTGACCACTGGTAACTTTCGTTAGTTGCCAGGTTACCCATGGCATATTCTATCTCGAAAGCATGTGGCGCACCAGCATACGGCTCTGGGCCTTTTGGCGGCGTAGGCTTTGCTGGGTCGCTTTTGTTCATGCCACCTGCTAAACCCGGCGTTGCGCCCGCCATCTTAGCAGTCATAGGCGGTTTAACTTTCGAGAATATATAACGATAAACCGGTTGGCCGCTTGTTTGTGCGTGAACATCCGTCCATTTCCAGGTGCTATAAACTATAAACCTATCGCTAGCCAGTTCAGTTGCAGATTTAATAACCTCAGCCTCTGTAGTACCAGGATATAACTTAGCCACTTCATCAGCTTTTTCGCCGTAAAACGTTTTCAACTGTTTCATGTAGTTTTCAGGCGTTGGCGCGTTTCCGTACATAAAAGCCTGGAAAGGTATTTCGGCCGAGTTCCAGCCTACTAATAAAGGAACATGTGCCTGCTCCCCTGCCGAAAATGTCTCTATAGGTTTTTTTATGAAAAAATAACCATCTACAATAAAACTTATAGATGGGTTACCTGGCTTAGACGCCAGTTCTAATAGTTGATCTGCCGGAAGCGCGCGTAAAGCGGTTAATGTTGTGGCACCTATTTTTTCTGCAAATTTTACCCCATTGCTTTCGCCGGTACTTAGTGGGGCTGGTGCTAACGGGCCCAGCATGGCACCGCTTTCACCAATAGCGCCATTGATGAGATTCTTTGATAGTGGCGATACCATTTGCGCGGAAACAGACATAGAACCGGCAGATTCACCCGCAATAGTTACCCGCTTAGGGTCACCGCCAAATGCTTCGATATTAGCCTGAACCCACTTTAGCGCAGCGTTCTGATCCAACAATCCATAATTACCAGACGAATGATGCGGCGATTCTTTGCTCAGCTCCGGGTGCGACAAAAATCCGAATACTCCCAGGCGATAGTTTACAGTAAGTGATATAATGCCTCTCTTAGCCATGCTCTCGCCATCGTAGCGTGCTTCGGAACCGTCGCCGGCCACAAAGCCACCGCCGTAGAAATACACCAGCACCGGCATCTTTTCTTTAGTTTTTTTAGCAGGTACCCATACGTTGAGATACAGGCAATCTTCGCTCATACCCGGGGACCGGAAGCCCATATCTCCAAATACCTTTTTCTGCATTGCGTTGTAGCCAAACGCATCGCACTTGCGCACACCTGTCCAGTTGTTAACCGGTTGCGGATCTTTCCAGCGCAGTTCGCCAATTGGCGGCTGGGCGAACGGGATGCCCTTGTAGCTAACAACGCCCGATTTTTCGGTAACGCCTTCTACGGTGCCATTTACCGTTTTCACCTGCGTTGATGGCTGTGCAAAAACGCTTATGGCAGCAATTTGCAGCAGCACGATAATAGATAGTTTTTTCATGTGTTAGTTTGTAATTTGGTTACAACAATTATTATTGTATCATTGTGTTACAATAATAGCCTGTATAATTGGCTTTAACAAATAAATTCTTTGTCAATCATAAATGAGTTCGACCAAACCTAACGAGAGTGATCCTGCGGGTAAAGGGTTCATCCCGCATTTAGCTATAGACGCTGTCATATTTGGCTTTCATGACAACCAACTGAAGGTATTAATAATGCGCTATAGCAAAACCGGCCTAAATGCGCTGCCCGGAGGTTTTGTACGAGATAATGAAGATCTAAACCAGGCAGCCAAACGGGTTGCACAAGAACGTACTGGCCTGTCTGATATTTTTCTGGAGCAATTTTATGTGTTTGGCGATGTATCCCGGCATGACCCCTCCCCATTTATTACCTTTATGGAGGCCAATGAAACAACTACTAACGATCTAAAGAAACATTGGTTGTTACAGCGTTTTATCAGTGTGGGCTACTTTGCCCTGGTAGATTTCACAAAGGTAAGCCCAACACCCGACAAGATTTTTGACAGCTGCGAATGGTGTGACCTAACAGCACTGCCACCATTAATTCAGGATCACAACACCATAGTAGAGAAAGCCCTACAATCCCTAAGGGAAAAGCTGGACGATAAACTAATTGGCTTTAATCTTTTGCCGGAGGAATTTACTATGGCCGAATTACAGGCCCTATATGAAACCATCTTAAACAAAAAACTGCTGAGGCCTGCTTTCCAACGGAAAATGCTGGCACTGGGCAAATTGGAGCGTATAGCAAAAAAATTTAGCGGCGGCGCTCACAAAGCTCCCTACCTATACAAATTCAGAGGTAAATAGGTGTTAATATTGCAGCTATGAAGCCGACAATTACTATAGAATACTGCCCAAAGTGCAATTGGTTACTGCGCGCCGCTTACATGGCGCAGGAACTGCTAACTACCTTTAGCGATGAACTGCATGGTGTAACTTTACAACCAAGCGAAGTGGCAGGCAGGTATAGTATTAGCATAGAAGATAAGCTTATTTTTGACAGGAAAGAACAAGGCAGGTTTCCGGAAATAAAGGAGTTGAAACAGTTAGTAAGGGATATGATCAGCCCCGACAAAAGTTTGGGGCATTCTGATAAATCTTAATAATTGCGTATATTCAGCCTGTAGCTTAATGGATTTGTTTACGTAACTTTGTTGCTTATTTTTTTAGATGCTTTCCAAAAAAACGAAATATGCCATTAAGGCTCTGGTAGCTATGGGCAAGAACATGGATAAACCACCCATGCAGATATCAAAGATAGCTGAGCTGGAAAAAATACCTAAAAAGTTTCTTGAACAGATACTGCTGGACCTCCGCAACGCCGGGTATCTTTATAGTAAAAAAGGTGCGGGCGGTGGTTACAGCCTCAACAAAGACCCCAAAGACATTTACCTGGTAAACATACTCCGTATCACCGATGGACCTATCGCCATGGTACCTTGCGCAAGCCTTAACTTTTATCATCGCTGTGATGAGTGCCACCAGGAACACACCTGCGGTATACGCGACGTATTTGTAGAAGTGCGCGATGCTACACTTAAAATCCTTTCGGAAACCAGCGTAGCTGATATTATTCAGCGGGAAACAAGTTTAATAAACCTTTAATTAACTAAATATACGGGCTGGCTGTGAGTTGCAGTCTTACTCGTTTATCTTATCTGAGATATTCTTTATAGCCTCGTCCAGCCTTTTTGCTGAGCTCAGGAGATATTCCTCACATTGTTTATATTCTTCCTTATTGTTGTCGCTGTGCTGGATGATGTCCATTATGCCGAGTATATTGGTAAGGTGCTTACGCACTTCGTGGGAATTAATGAATGAGAGTTCGGCCTTTTTAGTCGCGTAGAGCAGGTTTTCGTAATGTCTCTTCTGTTTTACGTTGCGATAAATTAGCGCTACGGCAATCAGGCTTAGTGCAGCTATTATTACGATGAATATCAGCCACAGGCGCTCGCGCTCATATTCCTGTGTTTGCTGTATGTAAGAGTTTTCCGTTTCGTCTATCTTAATCTGAGATGAGATATTACCTACCTGGGTAAGCCGGGTGGTATTCTCCTGAGACTGTTGCAGCGCCAATTTAAAATTCTCAGCAGATGCTTTATAATCGCCTTTTTTACCAGAGATCCAGGCAAGTATTTCGTACAAGTGATATTTAATTTCCGGATGGTTGTTCTCGTTATCAGCGGTAATAAGCCTGTCTAATATTTTTTTTGATGAGTCCAGTTGTCCGCTGGCGTAGTAAGCATCGGCAAGGTGTTGATCCTCTAACTCGCTCGGAACATAGCTCTTGTTTTTCTTGAGATCCAGTATCTGCTTTATAGCTACGTCATACTCCTGTTTTAGCAGGTTCAGGTAATAAGCGGTACGTTCCCGGTAAGTATAAATCTTGTAGTTTTTATTACGTGGATCGTTAAGTTTTTTGTGATAAGCCCGCAACGAATCTATATTCTTCTGCCTGAAGAAATTTTCTGACTTATTGTAAAAAATTACACTTGAAAGTAAGCTTTTACTCGCCTCATCTTTACTGATGAGAGACCAGGCATTATCAAGGTAATTTAATGACTGGGCGTAAAAGCCCGTCTTGTAGTAAAGATCGGAAATGTTGATGTTGAGTGCAGCCTGGGCTCGATTGTCCTTAAACTTGTCTTTAATCTGTATAACTTCTTTGGTAGCCATACGGTAGTTGTAAATAGCACCAATAAAATTTCCCCTGTCTGTTTGTATGAACCCCAGGTGCGTAAGGAACTGATAAGCAAGGTAGTGCTCCTTATCTCGTTGCACCATCTGCGCCGCTGCTGTCATATAGCGTTCAGCTTCTTTCAGATATTTTTGCTTGTACAGGGCAATGCTCCTCATAAAAGCGCTGTAAGCCTCTTTATTTCTGGCGTTATACCTGCTAAAAACGTTATTGAAGGTATCCTGAACAGCACTCATTTTGTCAGGATGGGAAGCCTGAATGTAGTTTTTCACGAATACCAGTAATCTTTTTTGCCGGATGAAGTAATCTTTTTGCTCCAGTATGTCGGCAAGGGTATCCTGGTTTATTTTAAGTTGCACAGATTGTACAGCACTCTGCTTCAGACCATCAGCCTTACAAATGCACACAAAAAGAATCAAAAAATTTAAAGCAATTAGGAGCTTTCTGAGCATGCTGTATATTTTCCATAAATTTACATTTGCCTTTTATAAAAACAAATATAACTGCACATTGTTAATCAAATATTAAAATCCCCTTGACAGTACCGGATATTGTACATACCTTTATAAAAATTTTATTACATTAGACCCCAGCAATCATGAAAAAAATATTACCTTTTATCTTAGCAGCAGTTATCGCTATAGGCGTATACTCTTGCCAAAAGGACCAGGCTGTGAAAAAATCAGTATCTGGCCAATTAGAAAGAACTAAAAAAGATACTACTCCTCCGCCGTCTGCTTTACGGTTGAAAAAGGATACTACTCCTCCGCCTGCATCATTTACTACTGTAGCTAAGGATACTACTCCTCCGCCTGCTAAGTAAGGATAGCTTATAAAATATTCAGCCCCTGTGTTTACACAGGGGCTTTTTTTGTTTGCATCAAATAAGCTAAAGGCTTTCATCAACAAATGCTGTAAGTTAAGAATCAAACTTGTCAAGCAACTTTAGTAGCGTCTCGAAATCTTTAGGGTAAGGCGCATGAATAGTAATATCCTCTCCGTTCAGTAATTTAAAGGTAACCTCATAAGCATGAAGCGCAAAGCGTTTCATGATGGGCAGTTCTTCCTGATCTTTTCCTAACTGGTATTTGCGTTTTAGCTTAGAAAGATAAACCGGCAAGCCCTTATACATTTCGTCTCCCGCAATGGCAGCACGCTGCGACGCCAGGTGAATACGTATCTGGTGCATACGCCCGGTGACAGGGCGGCATTCTACCAATGTATAATGCTTAAAGTACTTTAACGACTGAAACCATGTCTCAGCCCTTTTACCCTCCTGCCGGCTTATGGTAACGTTTCCTTTACCTACGTTCAGGATGGGTAGATCTATAAACAGGTTATCAAACACGTGGGTGCCATCTATCACTGCATGGTAAACCTTTCTTACCTTGCGCTTTTCAAACTGCATGCTTACGTGGCGGTAAGCTTCGGGATTCTTAGCTATTATCAGCGCGCCTGAGGTCTCTTTATCCAACCGGTGGCATATCTGCGCGTCGTCACTATATTGTTTAGCTAAACGCAGCATATTTATCTCTCCGCCTTCACGCTCATCAAGCGAACTGATGAACGGTGGTTTATTAACCACAATGATGTCATCATCTTCAAATAAAATCAGGTCGGCAAATTTGGGTATCTTCATTATTTTAAACTAGCCTGCAAAAATAAGCTTTATTGTTTAAACGACGGCAATGTACATGGCTGGCTCCAGGTGATAAAACAATTGCAAATAGTTGATGTTAATTATTTGAATCACAGCAACTAACATCACCTAAAAACAAACATCATGAGCAAGAACAGTACACAGCCCGAAGAAAAAGGTTTTTTTGAGAAGATAAAGGAAACCATAGAGGAGTTTTGGGATGGCACAAAAGAAACTGCTGAAGACCTCACGGAAAAAGCCGGAGACAAGATAGAAGAGGTTGAGGAAACGGTATCTGCTAAAAAGCCTGCCGCAACCCGTAAAGTTTCTACTGTAAAACCAGCTGGGGCTAAACAGCCTGCCGCAAATGCAACAACTTCTAAAAAGAAAACCGCTGACGTTGAAGCTAAGGCAACAACCGCAACCAAAAAGGCTAAGTCACCAACAGCAGGTATAAAAGCTAAAGCTGACGAAAAAGCCACCACTGCAAAGGCGAAACCAGCTGGCGCGCAGGATAAAAAATCAGCTGATACTAAAACGGCACCCACGCCTAAAGCTGTAAAGGCAAATAAAACAACATCAGTAAAAAAGGCGATCGCGCCTAAGGCTGCTGCAAAACAAACCCGTGCTACAAAAAGTGCAGCTAAAGCATAACTTTCAACACAATTCTATCATAAGCAAAAAGGCCCGGAATGTTTCAGGGCCTTTTTGTTATTTCTCAAACTTGTAACCTACTCCTTTTACCGTAGCAACACAGTCGTCGCCCAGTTTTTCGCGCAGTTTACGTATGTGTACGTCTATAGTACGGTTGGTAACTACTACCGAATCTTCCCAAATGTTCTTGAGGATAACCTCGCGGGTGTATACTTTTCCTGGCTTAGAAGCCAGCAGGTATAATAATTCAAATTCCTTTTTAGCCAAAACAACCTTTACGCCATTTTTATAAACCAGGTAAGCCTCACGGTCAATAACCAGATCGCCTATTTCAAGCTTATTGTCTGTAACTTCTTCAGGCGGGGCATTGCGGCGTAATATGGCGTTGATACGGCTAACTAGGGCACGTGGCTTTATTGGCTTAGCTATATAATCATCGGCACCTACGTTAAAGCCGGCAATTTCACTGTACTCTTCGCTTCGTGCTGTCAGGAACACCATAAAGGTATTTTTAAACTCAGGCATAGTACGCATAATGCGGCATGCCTCAATGCCATCCATTTTAGGCATCATAATATCAAGCACAATAAGATCAGGAAGGGTCTTTTTAGCTTCAGCTACTGCCTCCTGTCCATTGCGGGCGCTGTAAACCTGATAACCTTCTTTTTTAAGGTTGTATTCTATCAGCTCTAAAATATCGGGCTCGTCATCTACGATCAGGATCTTTTGTTTTCCGGTAGTGCTCATGTAAGGTTAAATATTTGGCATAAATGTATAACCTTAATTCAAGCTAATGGTTAACACAATATTAACAAATTGTTAACTACCCTAAATGCTTAACGTTCAGTTTAGTTTACTTAAATGTTTTATTTAAAAAACTCTCCAGATCTGCTCCAAAAACATTCTTGGCTACTATAGTTCCTTGCGGATCTATTATGAAGTTTGACGGAATAGCTTCAATACGGTACAGACGCTCGGTTGCTCCTTCAAACCGCTGAAGATCAGAGACATGAGCCCAATTCAGCTTATCAGCATTTATTGCACCTTGCCAGGCAGATTTGCTCTCATCAAGGGAGATTCCAAGAATGTTAAAGCCTTTATCGTGAAATTTTTTATACTGTTTTAATACGTTAGGATTTTCCTGGCGGCATGGCAAGCACCAGGAAGCCCAAAAATCAATCATTACGTACTTTCCTTTATAGTCTGACAATTTAACTTGCTTGCCGTCAATTCCTGCAGTGCTGAACTCCGGTGCTTTATGCCCTATTGATATAGGTTTAATACCTTCCATCTGTTTACGGAACATCTGCACACCCGGGTTATCTTTAAAGTCGTCTTTTATCTCGTCTGCATAACTTACCAGCTGCTGCTCGTACTTTTGCTGATCCAGTGATGTAGCTGCGTAAAATCCCGCCAGGGAGTGTTTGTTCGCTTCAACAAATTTTAAAACTTCCTGGCTGTACTCTGCTATGTTCTTTTGAAACATCGGCATGTAAATAGCCAATAGCGAGTCCGACTCTCGGCCCAGTGCTTCGCTTTTAGCGGTGTACTCGTCAGATAGTTTGCTGTTTTTCTCACCGTAAACATTGGCAATCTTGTTAAACTCCTTTATCTTTTCAGAAGGATCAGACCCGGTGATCTCATAGCTATGCGTAACATCTGCAGCATCAGTAGTTATCTTTATATCATCTCCATTAGCAGCCACGACGTCAAATATAGTTCCATTGTAACGGAGCTTGAAAAGGTTGGCATAAGGCGTACTGTGCTTGAATGAGAATTTACCCTGATCATCAACCATGGTCGAATCCAAGGCGATAACTCCGGTAGTATCGGTACCCATCAACATGATCTTTTTATCTTTACCGGGATTGTTTATGGTTCCTGATATAGTAAAGCTGTTTTTATCGCTACAGGATACGGCAAAAAGAGCCGCTATTGATACGGTTAATATAAGGTTACGAAGCTTCATGTTACTATTTAGATTCTAGTTGCTTTATTAAAAGCTGATTGGTTTTCTTTGGGTCGATCTTGCCTTTGGATATCTTCATGATCTCGCCCATAAACAAGCCTAAAACGCCTTTCTTTCCTTTTTGGTATTCTATTACCTTATCTGGGAATTTCGCCAGGGCAGCGTTTATAAAATCATCCAGTTGGGACGAATCTTCACTTATGATCAGGTTGAGTTCTTTAGCAAGTTGTTCGGCGGTTTTATTGTTGCTTTTCAGCATTTCCGGGAATATCTTGTGCGCGGCTACAGAGTTGTTTACCTTGCCGGTATCTACCAGGTTTATCAACCCGGCAAGTGCTTCCGGTGTTAACGTAAGATCAGTAGTGGTTAGATTATGATCGTTAAGGTAGGACCTCACAGCGCCCATCATCCAGTTCGCTGCAGTTTTGTAGTTGCCGGTAAATTTTATTACCTCCTCAAAATACAACGCGAAAGTCTTTTCGGCTGCTATTACACCTGCATCGTATTCGGACAGGCCAAACTCAGTTGTATACTTATTGAACAGTTCCGCAGGTAAAGCAGGCATACTCTTGCGGATTTCGGCAAGAGTTTCGTCGGTAATTACCACAGGCAGCAGGTCGGGCTCTGGAAAGTAGCGGTAGTCGTTCGCCATTTCTTTGGAACGGAGTACCGATGTTTCGCCTGTATCTGCATTGAAATTAAGTGTGTTTTGATCTATGTGTCCGCCCGCTTCAATAATGGCGACCTGTCGCTCAAACTCATGGTCAATAGCGCGCTGTACATTACGTATAGAGTTGAGGTTTTTCACTTCACAACGATTGCCATATTCCGGAGCGCCTTTTAAACGCACCGAGATGTTGGCGTCGCAACGCATGCTGCCTTCTTCCATATTACCATCACATATCTCCAGGTAACGCAACAGCCGGCGCACCTCGGTCAGGAACTGGCCTGCTTCTTCGGCACTGCGCAAGTCGGGTTGAGAGACGATTTCTATCAGCGGCACCCCTGCCCTGTTCAGGTCTATAAATGAATACTCATCATGCTGGTCGTGCGCGCTTTTACCGGCGTCGTCCTCCATGTGGATGTGGTGTATAGCAATGTTTTTTATTGTACCGTCATGCAGTTTTACAGGCACAAAGCCGCCTAAACAAATAGGCTGCTGATCCTGCGTGGTTTGGAAGCCCTTTGGCAGATCGGCATAGAAGTAATTTTTACGGGCAAATGTATTATGCTGATTAATTGTACAATTGCAGGCTAATCCCATCTTAACAGCAAATTCTACCATACGCTTATTGATGCGCGGCAGGGTGCCCGGGTGCCCAAGTGATATAACACTAACGTGGCTATTGGGAGAACCGCCAAAAGCAGCCGGATCTGATGAGAAGGATTTACTTAACGTAGATAATTGTGCGTGTATCTCTAACCCTACAACCAGCTCGTATTTTTCGCTCACGGCGCTTGTTACAACTGTCATATTTTACAAATTGCCAGATGGACCGGCATTGATCTAACCTGTCAAATATAGTAGTATTAGTTATTTTTTGAAGCTATTATTTAGAAAATATCCAGTATTCAGGTAGTCTATTATGCGGTGGTTGTGAGCATCTACAAACAAAACAATGCACAGCTTGTTCATGATGCTATAAATTCACACTACGATGAAAAAGACAATTTTACGAGCAAGTTTCTTATCAATTTTAGCCCTTGCACTCTTTACAAAAGCTAATGCCCAGGTAAGCGTTAACCTTAATGTTGGTTTATGGAACCCACCGGCAGAATACTCGGGCGTTGATTATTACTACGTACCAGACATTGAGAGCTACTACTATGTACCCAAACACCAGTACGTTTACCTAGACGGCGGCAATTGGGTGTGGCGCAATACGCCTCCTCCGCGTTATGGTTCATTCAACATAAATAACGGTTACAAGGTTGCGGTGAACCGCCCGCAGGCATACAGGTATTTCACCACCGACCGTGTAAAATATGCTAAATACAAAGGCAACAAAAAGCAGGTTATTGTACGCAACAATTACTACAACAACAATACCCGCGTTGTTAAAGTTAAGCACGACAACGGCAATCATAATGGCTGGGGTAATGGCCGCGGCAACGGTGGCGGTAAAGGCCATGGCGGCGGCAATGGCCACGGTCACGGCAAACACTAATAGGTTAGAAAGCAAAATAAAGAAGCCCGGCGTACGCTGGGCTTCTTTATTTTAAAGTGTTTCGGTTTGTTTCAAAACTAATAAGCCGGACACTGTTTCACCATAATTGTAAAAATCTATGTATATCTGATAACAATCTGACGGATTACTATTTAACTTAACTATCCTGAAGTTTTTATACTGTTTCGGTTTGTTTCGCTTAAAAAATTAAGTTATTGTAAAACAACCACTTACAAATTAAGTATGTTTCAGCTGTTTCACTCTAGCCGAAACAGTTGATCAGGATAAAAACGACTTGGCTTTTTCCAACGCACGTTCTAAACCTGTCGCGTCCTTACCACCAGCCGTTGCATAAAACGGTTGACCACCGCCGCCGCCTTGTATCTCCTTAGCCAATTCACGAACGATGGTTCCGGCATTCAGGCCCTTCTCTTTCACCAGGTTCTCGGCTATCATTACAGTAAGGCCGGGTTTGCCGTCGTTCTCGGTAGCCAGTACCAGGAACAAGTTAGGTACAATATCCTTTAGCTGGTAGGAGACATTTTTCACAGCATCGGCATTCGGCAGTTCTACCCTCTCGGCAATAAAGTTGACACCGTTTATTTCAGTTGCTTTCTTTGCAAGTTCGTCCTTCAGCCCCGATGATTTCTCCAGTACCGCTTTCTCTATTTCCTTTTTAAGGCGGTTGTTCTCCTCCAGTAAAGCCTCTATACTTTTGTTGATGTCTTTAGGATTTTTTAGCAGTTCCTTCACCCCCTGTACCAATTTAGTTTGCTCGTTGATGTAGTTTTCAGCAGCGACGCCGGTAATAGCTTCGATACGACGGACACCGGCAGCGACAGCGCTTTCTGCCACTATTTTAAAGTAGCCTATTTGCCCGGTGGCCTTTACGTGGGTGCCACCGCAAAGCTCCTTGCTAAAGTTATCATCGAAAGTGATAACGCGTACATACTCGCCATATTTTTCGCCAAATAGTGCAGTTACACCACTGGTGATAGCTTCCTGGTAAGCCACCATGCGCTCCTCTTTCAGTGGAATATTCTCGCGCACTTTTTGATTTACGATGGTTTCTATCTGCGCCAATTCCTCATCAGTAACTTTAGCAAAGTGCGAAAAGTCGAACCGCAGGTAATCACTATTTACCAGCGAGCCTTTTTGATTGACGTGGCTACCCAGTACCTGCTTCATGGCAGCGTGCAAAAGGTGCGTAGCAGTGTGGTTACCCTCGGTACTGTTGCGTTTCTGAGGGTCTACAATAGCAGTTAAAGCATCTTCCGGAGTAGATGGCAGTTTATCTGTGAAATGAACGATAAGCCCGTTCTCCTTTTTGGTGTCCGTTACATAGATGATATCGCCGTTAGGGAATATCAATTCGCCTTTATCACCTACCTGGCCGCCGCTTTCTGCATAAAACGGCGTTTTATCCAGCACAATCTGGTACTGCTCTTTGCCTTTAGCACTAACCTTACGGTATTTAATGATGTGTGCGATGGTTTCCGTCTCATCATACCCGGTGAACTCAACTGCTTCGTCTTCATCTTTGATCATAATCCAGTCGCCGGTGTCAATGGCGGTGGCAGCACGTGAACGCGTCTTTTGTTCTTGGAGAGCTGCGTTGAAGCCGTCAATGTCCACAGACCAACCCTTTTCACGGGCCATTAGTTCGGTAAGATCTATTGGGAAGCCGTAAGTGTCAGATAACTCAAAGGCATCTTTACCTTTTATGACATTTTTTCCAGCTTCATGATTAACAAAGTTGCCCCCATCTAAGATTGTTGTCCCCCCGTTGTAGATGGCTGTTATATTATTAAAAATCTCTATCCCTTTGGACAATGTTCGTAAGAACGCAACCTCCTCCTCCAAGATCACCTTCTGTACAAAATCCTTTTGAGCATACAATTCATCAAAAACACCTTTGAACTGCTCGGCCAATAACGGCACTAACTGATTAAAGAATGGCTCTTTAAAGCCTAATGTTTGATAGCTATAACGCACTGCACGGCGCAATATCCTGCGGATAACATAGCCCGCCTTATTGCTCGCCGGTAACTGACCATCTGCTATGGCAAAGCTTATTGCACGGATATGGTCTGAAAGCACGCGCATGGCTACAGCATCGTTCCAATCAGTATCACCTGGCTTGGCAACGCTGTTATAGGATTTTCCGCTTTTCGCCGCGATGAACTGTATCATCGGCTGGAAAACGTCGGTATCGTAGTTTGAGGTTTTACCCTGCATTACCCGTACCAAACGCTCAAATCCCATCCCGGTATCAACATGTTTGTTGGGCAGCGGCTGCAGTGAACTATCTTTCAAACGGTTGAACTGCATGAATACATTGTTCCATATTTCAATTACCTGATCATGGTCGGCATTTACCAGGGTTGCACCGTTTACCTGTGCACGCTCATTGTCCGGTCGACCATCGTAGTGTATTTCAGAGCAAGGGCCGCAGGGTCCTGTCTCCCCCATTTCCCAAAAGTTGTCTTTTTTGTTGCCCGGCAGTATATGTGCTTCATCAACATATTGCTTCCACAACTCGTAAGTTTCGGTATCAGTTTCTAAACCTTCTTTAGTGTCCCCCTCAAAATAAGTAACATAAAGGCGGTCTTTGGGCAGTTTGTAAACTTCAGTCAGCAATTCCCAGCTCCAGGTTATAGCCTCCTTTTTGAAATAGTCGCCAAAGCTCCAGTTACCCAGCATCTCAAACATGGTGTGGTGATAGGTATCAATCCCTACCTCTTCCAAATCGTTGTGCTTGCCGCTTACCCGAAGGCAGCGTTGGGTGTCAGTAACACGTGAAGATTTAGGTGCTGCTTCACCCAAAAATATATCCTTAAACTGGTTCATGCCCGCGTTGGTGAACATCAGTGTTGGGTCGTTTTTAACTACAATAGGCGCGCTTGGTACAACCAGGTGCCCCTTTGATGTAAAAAAATCAAGAAAAGCTTTACGTATTTCGGTAGCTGTCATAGGGTGCAAAGGTAAAAAATTGTGCCGAACCAAATTAATAGAATACAAAACCATTAAGCGTTTCTGCGAATGGTATTTGGTATGTTTGTTATTTTGATTTAACGCTATGAAAATTCAAATTATGGGTGCGTCCTGCGCAGGTTCTACCACCTTGGGGAGAGCGCTTTCAGAGCGGCTCGATATTCCTTATTTTGATACCGATGAATACTTTTGGGAAACGACCGAAGTACCTTATACTGTTAAACGCAATCCGGCAATCCGTAACCGGATGTTGCTAAATGACATGGCACAACATCAAAGCTGGATACTTGGCGGGAGTGTAATCAAGTGGGGAGATGTATTCTGGACGATGTTTGACCTTGTGGTCTTTTTGTACATTCCTGCTGATATACGAATAAAACGCTTAATCGCAAGGGAAGAAGAACGTTATGGTGATGCGATTTATAATGATCCGGTCAGGGCAAAACTATTCCGGGATTTTGTAGACTGGGCTGCAGAATACGACAATCCGGATTTCAGCGGACGAAATGTAAAAGCACACAGGGACTGGTTAACGGTAGCAAGCGGCAGGAAGATAGAAATTAGCGGAGACACAACAATCAACGAAAGAATAGATATGGTTGTACAAGAAATTAGCCGGCTAACATAGTTGATGTTTTGTACCCCGAAACTATTTACTTTGCTGCTAAACGTTTACTTTTGCATATGCCCTACAAAGAACGCGAGATCAGCAAAGTATACTATACCATGGGTGAGGTATCAACCATGTTTGATGTAAATCAATCGCTTATACGTTTTTACGAAAAGGAGTTTGACGTACTGCAGCCCAAGAAGAATAAAAAGGGCAACCGTTATTTTACAGCAGAAGATATAGAGAACTTCAAAATCATCTTCCACCTTCTCCGCGACAAAGGCTTTACCCTGCAAGGTGCAAAGGATCACTTAAAAACAAATATAACCGGCACACGAGAGAACCAGCGTGTGATCGACTCACTTGAAAACCTGAAAAAATTCCTGCTGGAAGTACGCGACGAGTTGTAAACTGTTGCAGTTAAAGCTATTTTGGTGCTTCAAAATAAAACCTTATTGCCTGCCTGTGCAACAGGGAGACCACTATGATAGCTGAGCACAAAGGCGAAATCCCTGTTGTTATATTATTACTGCCTTTTATAGGCGGCATAGCAACAGGCTTATATTGGCCGGGAGTAGATATGCTTGCTTTGGCGATTACAGCCGCTGTTTTATTTTCCATCTTTGTTTTTCTTAACCTCGGCTACAGCAAATTTTCCGTTTACAAGAGCAAATGGATTGGCGGGATGCTGATTTACCCTATACTATTCCTCGCTGGTTGGCTCATCAGCATCCACCATAACCAACTTCGCAGGGCAGATCATTTTAGCAAGCAGCAGGCGCAGTTCCTGGTGGTGTGTATTAACAGCGAGCCTGTTGTAAAGGGCGAGTGGACCAGGTTTACAGCAGAGGTATCGTCAACTATTAGTAACAATAAAGTTCGAAACAGCAGCGGCACCCTGCTAATCGCCATTAAAGATGAACTCGCCAGGAATCTTTTTTATGGCGAACAACTGCTTGTGCCGGCTAAATACACCATAATTGATCCGCCGTTTAATCCTGGTGAGTTTAACTATAAACAATACCTCGCGCACAAAAATGTGTACCATCAGGCTTACCTTTTTCCCAAGCATTACAAAATAACCGGGAGCGGCTTTGGTAACGGCCTCATAGCTGCAGCTTTAAACTCACGGCAGCAATTAGTTAAAAAGCTGTACAGTAATATGCATGATACCACAGCTATTGCTGTAGCATCCACGCTGATATTGGGCTACAAGGCCGACCTAAGCAATGATGTAATGCAGGCGTATTCCAAAACCGGCACTATACACATATTATCAGTATCTGGCGGACACGTGGCAATTTTGTATGTTGTATTAGCGTGGGCGCTATCATTTCTGAACGGTCACAAAAAAGGCAAGATCATAAGAGTTGTCGTGATAATATTGCTGATCTGGCTTTATGCACTGCTTACAGGATTATCGCCTGCGGTATGCCGCGCGGCTTTAATGATTTCGTTCTTAATCGTAGGCAAAACGGCGGGTAGATATGTAAATCCGCTTAACGTTCTGGCTTGTTCTGCATTTGCCTTGCTGCTTTACGATCCTTTTCTGATTACAGATGTAGGCTTCCAATTGTCCTACCTGGCCGTTGCCGGCCTTATTATTTTCGAACCGATCATCAATCAATTTGCATCGTCTAAAAACCGTGTAGCAGATTACCTATGGAAAGCCACATCGGTATCTACCGCAGCACAAGCAATTACTTTCCCTTTAAGCGCCTTTTATTTTCATCAATTGCCTGTTTACTTTCTTATCAGCAACCTTATAATTATGATACCTGTAACGGTTATCATGTATTCCGGACTTTTATTGCTGATGCTGCCGCAGATTCCTGTCGTCTCAAACTTGTTGGGCCTTATTCTCGAGAAGTCCATTTTAATTATGAACAAGCTGCTTGGCTTTATAGAACATCTTCCTTATGCCAGCATCAGCAAAATTTGGCTCACTAATACCGAACATCTTTTACTCTACCTAATAATTGTAACTTTCTTTTACTTGCTGTACAACAGGAGACGAAAGTGGTTGCTCGCAGCAGCATTATTTGCTACTCTTTTGTTTTCTATAAGTATCAGCATTAAGAAAATCAACTCGGACAGTACCCAATCCATAACTTTCCTTAACCTGAAAAAGCATAGCGGAATTGTATTTAAGAACGGCAACAATGGAGTTGTGCTGACTGATATAACCGATACGGATAAAGTATTTAAATATTCAATACAGCCGGGTTTGGATAGTAACCGAATCACCAATTATATCATATGTGGTTTCGATAAGAACTTGCAAAACGAGTACCTGCTAAAACGAGGTGGATTGGTACAGTTTAGAAATAAAAGATTGATGATCTTAAACCATAAGCCCCCTGCATGGTCTATCCCGTCGACATTGAGATTAGATTACATTTATATAAGAGAGAATGCTTCAGTTGATCTAAGGTCCCTAATAACCAAACAAGTGATTGTGGATGCCAGTAACTCAGATCGCTATATCTCAGTGCTTACTGCAAACCAGGTAAATTATCAATCCCTTAAACGTAACAAATCCATCATCATAAACTCTAACAGGTAATTATTTAAAAAATTTGCATAAGAGTTAAACACGCACTACATTGTATCATCAAATTAAAACTATGAAGATTAAACTTTTTACCGTTGCCATGGGCGCAGCCTTTATTGCAACAGCACTTAACGCTAACGCTCAAAAGGCTTACAAAGAAGGTGTTATTACCATGAACATGAATGCAATGGGACAGGCAATAGAAGCTAAAAGCTACTTCCGTACCGATTCATCTTCTGTGGCTTTCAACGCTGGGCCTGCTGATATCAAAGTACTTTCTGACAGCAAAGGCACTTACATGGCTATTTTGGTTGACGTTCCGGTAGCATCAATTAAAAAAGCAGCTATTGCTACACCTGCCGAAATTGAAGAACAGCGTTCTAAATTCCCGGTACTTACTTTTAAACCAGGTACAGAAACAAAGGTCATTAACGGCTTTAACTGTACAAAAGTTGTTGCTACTGATGCAAAAGCAGGCAAAACTTACGACATTTGGGTAACCAAGGACGTGTCAATCCCTGAGACATCAGCTACTAAATTATATGCTGGTGCAGGCGGCTTCCCTATTCAGTACACCACATTCCAAAACGGCCAGGCTTCTGAAGTAACTATCAAGAGCATTGTTGAGCAAAAAGTACCTGCCGGAACTTTCGGCATCCCTGCTGACTTTGAAAAGATCAGCATGGACGATCTGAAATCATTAGGTGGCGGCGGTAACTAATAAGTTATCACAAAAAACTTAAAAAAAAAAGAAGCCCGGATAACAAAATGTTACCCGGGCTTCTTTTTGTTGATTGCTTTAGTTTAATGAAGATGCCAGGTTGTTAACCCAACCATTAAACAATGCTGTTTCAAAGTCTACTGCCTTTTTTGCATGCAGCTCCCAATCAGGTGAAAAATGTTGAAGCTGGTTGATCATCTCCTCTAAATGGCCTTCTTCTTCAAGAATTATAGATTTTACATTCACCCTGCTCGATACATTATCTAGTGCCTCCTGATAAATAGGATAAAGTTCATCAGCACGAACTTCTATAGCATAGGTTACCAGCAGATATGCAGCAAAACGAAGCTCTTTTCCACTTAGCCCTAAACCGTATTTCAAATACCTGGAAACATCTATATCCAGCTGATTCAAGTAATACTTGCTAAATGCGGGAGCAAGCAGGTAATCACCTGTATAGGTCGGGCAATCCACGCCTGTTTTTTCTATTTGTTTCTTTAGGTAGAAAGCGTGGCGATGTTCCTCAGCTGCATGCTTAAGGATAATATATGTAACCGTTGCTGGATCTTCACTGGCAGATATTTTACGTGCGCCGGTGTTCTCCATCAGCGATAATGTATTTAGCCATTTGGCGTGTAAATTGTTGTCTGAAATTATTTTAGGTAGAATAGTACTTAGTTC
This sequence comes from Mucilaginibacter terrenus, assembly GCF_003432065.1. Classification (NCBI taxonomy): domain Bacteria; kingdom Pseudomonadati; phylum Bacteroidota; class Sphingobacteriia; order Sphingobacteriales; family Sphingobacteriaceae; genus Mucilaginibacter; species Mucilaginibacter terrenus. The sequence goes on from NZ_QWDE01000001.1 coordinate 1,141,258, forward strand.
CATGATCTATATCTCGTCGAGGGCATGCTCAATTTTGCTGTAAATATAGTTTAGCTCCTCGTTGGTTATGCAATATGGTGGTAAAATATAAACGATGTTACCCAATGGACGAAGAATTATACCTGCATCTAAAAAGTAGTGATATAGTTTATCCCGCAGGCTGCTGAAGTACGATGTATTGTTGCCCGTTTCCCATTCTATAGCGATTATTGTTCCCGTTTGACGAGTAGAACGAACTGAACGGTGCCCGTTTATTCTAACGGCAAAAGCTTGATGTGCGGCCACTATCCTGTCAATATTCTCTTGTACCGATGGATGCAGAAATAAGTCTAAACTGGCTAATGCAGCAGCGCAGGCAACCGGATTTGCGGTGTAAGAATGACCGTGAAAAAGCGTTTTTAGCTTATCGTCAGATAAGAAGGCGTTGTAGATATCCTGAGTGCAGGTAGTTAAACCGAAAGCCATTGTGCCACCGGTAAGCCCCTTTGAAAAGCACATAATATCAGGCTGCGTTTGCAGGTGGTCACAAGCAAAGTTTTTACCTGTTCGACCGAACCCCGTAAATACCTCATCAGCGATAAGCAAGATACCTTCTGCTTTGCAATGAGCGAGCAATTCGTCGAGATAAGCGGCCTCATACATTACCATACCTGCAGAGCCCTGTACCAGCGGTTCGAATATGAAAGAAGATATTTGTGATTTGATGCTTGTTATATATGCTTTAATATCTGCTAAATTAGATGCATCCGGCAAGTCAATAAACTCTACATCAAATAGTAAACTATCAAACGCTGCTGTAAAAGCGCTCCTTCCACTTACCGACATGGCGCCGAAAGTATCACCGTGATAGGCGTTTTTGAAGGCGACTATCTTCGTGCGTTGCTCTCCTTTGTTATGCCAATATTGCAGGCACATCTTTATGGCTACTTCTACAGCGGTAGAACCGTTATCGCTATAAAATGCTTTCTTTTGATTTGACGGAAGTATCGCCAATAACCTTTCGGCTAGTTCTACAGCACCCTGGTGAGTAAACCCCGCAAAGATTACATGTTCCAGCTTCATTAGCTGTTCGGCGACTTTTTGTGCAATGTACGGATGAGCGTGCCCATGGATGTTTACCCACCAACTGGATACCGCATCTATATACTTAGTTCCATCTTCTGCGTATACACAAGCACCTTCGCCCCTTACAATGCCTATTGGTGCGGCAGCGGTTTGCATCTGAGTATAAGGGTGCCATATAACCTGAAGGTCGCGTTCAGATAACGTCATGATTGTGCGTTTAGTAGTTTACCAACGTGCTGATCTGTAGGAAAAGTAAGGTGCTCTGGTAACAAGTCGGTCACCTTTACCCATCGGAACGATTGCAGCAGATCACCTTCTCCTTCGAAATCAAAAACCTTTGTTTTAATTGCGAATTTCGGCTCGGTGAGTGCCTTTACCATATAGTAAACACTAATAATCTGCGAATCATTGAAGGCCGACTTTATAAAAAAATCTGTTGTATAAAAGTGGCTCAGCACTTCTACTTCCAGGTCGCACTCTTCCATAAACTCCCGCTTTAAGCCATCCGGCAGGCCTTCGCCGTACTCCAGCCCGCCACCCGGGAATTTGGTAAATTGCATACCATACTCCTGCTCATCGCTGATAAGTACTTCGTTCTTACCGTTTATGAGCAAGCCATAAACGCGTACGTTAAAAAATTGCTTACTGTTCATAATGTTTCTTGTTACGCATCACTTTGTCCATTGTCCATTCAATTTCCTCGCGTTTTGGCTCAGACCGTATAGGGCAATTGGGCATACTGCAGTAATGACAGCAGTACGGCAGGCATGGGTCAGTATGTATAAAAAACTCTGTTGTGATACCAGCTTCCCTATTAACCATTTTATCTACAAGTTTTACTTCCTCGTGCACGCGATTAAGGTCAAAATAATTCGGAAGCGTTAGGTGACAGTCGATGTGCAGCTCGTTACCATACTTTTGAGCACGAAGGTTATGAATATCTATCCACTCGTCCCGGCGCTGTTCGCCGAGTACCTTTACCACATCGCTTACAATACCAAAATCCGTTTCGTCCATAAGGCCTGCTACGGATCGGCGTATGAGCTTATAACCTGTAAATAGTATATATAGCCCAACAGTAATGGATAACGCGCTATCCAGCCATAAAATACCTGTAAAGTAAATCAGCAGCAAACCTATAACCAGGCCGGTACTGGTTACCGTGTCGGTAAGCAAATGCCGGCCGTCGGCCTCTATGGTAATTGATGGCAATGCTTTACCCCTTCGGATCATATAATACCCAAGGCCGCCGTTTATAATTCCAGTAGCACCAATAATAATTGCACCGGTTAACAAGTCGTGAATTACCTCCGGATAGAAAAAGCTATAAGCCGATTTTAGGATAATAATTAGGCCGGCGATGCCAATAAGCGAACCTTCCAAAAACACAGAAAAGAACTCCACCTTACCATGCCCGTAGGGATGGTTCTCATCGCGGGGCAGCGCAGCCAGGTAAATGCTGTAGAAGGCAAACGCGCTGGCTACAACGTTTACGATGCTTTCCGCGGCATCGGTAAGTACAAAGTTAGAATTGGTGAGAAAGTATGCTGTAAATTTAAGCACCATCAGCAACGCGCCGGTGACAAGCGATATCAGGATAATCCGTTTGTGTTCTTTCAAGGCGATGCAATTGAGGCGACAAACTTAAACAAAATGCGCCCACTTTTTACAATGACTAACCAGCTATATTGTTTTAAAGTGTCCCGCTTTGAGAGCGGGACACCCGGGACACCTAAAAACTGCATCAAACTGTAATACAGTCAATTACATCAAACAAGCGGGACACCCCGGGACAGTACAAAAACTTTAATAATAATGGTATAAATTACTGTAAAACAGATTTATATACTTAGATTAAATGAATTCGATACAAATGGTGGGACAGTTAAAAACTAAGCCAGGCGGGACACCCTCAAACAAATTCCTACGCTTCAAACGCAGGTTTAGCATTACTCCAAAAATCGTCCAGGGCAATCATCCGGGGTTTAAAAAAGGAGATTAGTTTTGGCCAGTCTTCCTTCTGGTAAATACTTACCGACTGTATTTCTGTAAAGATGCGCGTCACGGTTCTGCCTGAGTCATCCGAGGTATGGAGCACCCAGTCCCACTCCTCTTCCAGCGTATTATGCAGCAACGTCCTGAAATTTTTCAGTTCCTCAAAATATAGCTCCTGCAACTCCGGGTCGGCGTGGTTTAGCTCTATCCCTACGCTTGCACGCTTGTTATCAGCATCCATTTTAAAAGCAATGTTGCGCACGCCTGTTTTATAATTTATCCAGTTGATGCGTAGCCCCTCTGCAGACAACACAGGCCTCATATACTGCCCAAAGGTTGTCCAAAACTCCTGCCTTAATTGTGATGCCTGTTCTTTGCTGTACATATTTTCCAGTCACTGCTCTTTCCGGCTTAAACATAAAAAGAAATCAGCTTTACCGACTAATTTTTTCAAGATGCACTCAAAAGATGCCAAAACTCTATTTTAGCAACATCTAACATGAAACCTATGAAGCAGTTCCCTTCGTTTTTAATAGCAGTTTGCTGCACGCTTTTTATAAGCAGTTACGCCAATGCGCAAAGCACCGTCCTGTACGACACCACCGCTAAGCCGGTAATGATATCCAACCAGTTCGCCTTTACAGAAGGGCCTGCAGTTGATAAAAAGGGCAATGTTTTTTTTACCGATCAGCCAAACAACAAGATTTGGAAGTATGACACAGATGGAAAGCTTTCAGTATTCATGGACAGCGCCGGGCGCGGAAATGGTACTTACTTCGATAAAAAAGGAAACCTTATAGTTTGTGCAGATGAACACAATCAGCTGTGGCAGGTAGCACCCAATGGCAAGGTGAAGGTGCTTATGGTTAATTACAAGGGTAAGCTGCTTAATGGTCCGAATGATCTTTGGGTGCACCCAAATGGCAATATCTACTTCACCGATCCGTATTACCAGCGCCCCTGGTGGACACGCACGCAGCCAGATCAGGATGGACAAAAGGTCTACTACTTACCAAAGGGCAAATCTGAAGCAATTATGGTAGATGCTGATTATAAGCGACCAAACGGCATTGTGGGTACGCCGGATGGTAAACTGCTTTACGTGGCAGACATAGGTGACAATAAGATTTATAAATACGCTGTCAACAAGGATGGCAGTCTCAGCGGTAAAGTGGTGTTTATTAATAAAGGTGCAGACGGTATGACGTTGGACGAACGCGGTAACTTGTACCTGGCGGGTAATGGCATCACGGTTTATAATCCTGAAGGGGTACAGATAGCCCATATTGACATTCCTGAGCCATGGAGCGCAAATGTTTGCTTCGGCGGTAAAAACAAAGATTTGCTCTTTATTACAGCCTCCAAAGCTATTTATACCCTAAAGATGAAGGTGAAGGGAGTTGAATAGTTTACTATTATCTAAACACTTTAACAAAGTGTTTAGAACTTGAGCATAGCTACCGCCCATAGTGCAAGATTAACGTTAGTGCCCTTACTTTCTTTTTTCCGCAAAAAAGAAAGTAACAAAGAAAAAACTCGCGGCTGCACAACGGTCTGTTAAAGTCACTGCTAAATCAGTACCTGTGCGCACCGCCCGTTCTGAGGCCGCATTTTAAGGTTCCCCGTTCGGTTCTTATGCTTTAACCTCAACACTTGAGCTGCTGACACAAGCTTACACAACACGTACTTCTTACGCCAAATTTCTTCCCGCGTTTACAATGCCGTATACCGTGCGGATGATCAATTTATTGTAGATGCTCGTAAGCTCTTCGTCATGCTCTTTGTTGAGGCATTGCAAAGCATAATGCTGTACAATTACCAGCGGCAAAACAATACGCTCACGCAAAGCTATCGAGTGGCGTTCCACAGGCGATTCTTCCATCAGCATAGTGGTGCCTGTTAGTTCTAATAGCAGGGCTTTTGTTAATTCAAATTCATCCTTCAAACCTTTCCAGAACGCACCGAACTTCTTGTCTTCAGCAAGATGCGCCGTAACTCTAAAGTCGGATTTAGACATAGACATCATGCAATTATCCAGCATGGTTTTAAAAAATCCGGAATTTTGGTATAGCTCGCAAACTTCTTTCCAGTGGCCTTCATCCTTCATCTTCTTAAGCGCAGTACCTACGCCATAAAAGCCCGGGATGCTCTGTTTAAGCTGGCTCCATGAGGTAACGAAGCTGATGGCACGTAAATCCTCCAGTTTAAGCTTTGCAGAAGCGTTCCGTTTCATTGGCCTGCTGCTGATGTTGGTTTGCGACAGGAGCTTTAGCGGACTAAACTTCTCCAGGTATTCCATAAACAGCGGGTGGTGGCGCATTGCCATAAACAGCTTATGGCTTTCTTCGGCCATATCGGCTATTAATGTCTTGTGTCGGTCATCCAGCAGGTCTTTATGGTTGGGGTGCAATGCAGATATGATGCCTGCGTTGATAAGCTGCTCGGTATTGAACCGTGCTGTTTCGATAGAGCCATATTGCGAACTTACCGTTTGCCCCTGTATGGTAAGCTGTATATTATTATTGGCTATCTCGCTGCCCATTGATGCATAAAAGCGATGGGTTTTGCCACCACCGCGTGCAGGTGGGCCTCCCCTGCCATCAAAAAACGCAAGGTTGATACCGTACTTACGCGCCATGGCTGTGAGCTCAATCTTGGCTTTGTATATAGACCAATTGGCCATTAAATAACCGCCATCTTTGGTACTGTCGCTAAAGCCAAGCATAATGGTTTGCTTGTTACCGCGGTTCTTAAGGTGTTTTTTATAGAAAGGGTGATTGTACAAGGTTTCCATCACCCCGCTGGCATGTTTAAGATCGTTCACGGTCTCAAACAGCGGCATAAAATCAATAGTTAACTTATCTTTTTTCCATCCGCTCCACAAGAAAAGGTCTATCAATTGCAGAATGTCTGTTGCTTGCTGGCAATTACTGATAATGAACCGCTGGCAGCCTTTTACGCCATTGCTCTTTTGTATCTGCTGCATCAGGCGGATTGTGTTCAGCGTGTCCTTGGTCATTTCATCCGCATCATCCGGGCAAACGAAGTCGGCTTCGGTAAAAGGCAGTACCTTTAGCTTAGCAGCCTCATCCATTTCGGCATACCCTTTTGGTACGCCTGTATATATTTTACGTGTGCCGTACTCAAATACACTGCGCAGTATGCGGCTATCCTGCCTTATGTCCAACGTAGCGAAGTAAGATCCAAAGAGTTTTACTTTTTGAATAAGGTTATCTACCACATCAACAAAAAGGCTGTCATGATCGGCAACCAGTGTTTGGCGTATGCTCACCAGCAGGTCCAGCATTTCGGGCTGTAGGTCCTTAGCGTTTTCCTGTGGATTGAACGCGTTATCATAAAGCATGGTTTCCAGCTTGCCGAGATTATCGCCAAAGCCGCGGAAGGTTATACGGCGCTTCAGGTTGCGGAAATCGCGGTAATAACAGCGAAAAATAATTTGCCTCAGGAGTGAAGAAACAGACTTGGTGGTCTCTGTGGTTACGTTGGGGTTGCCGTCGCGGTCGCCGCCCGGCCAAAAGCCCATCTCCAGTACCTGGTGGGCGTTATCTATCTCAAATTCTTCTTCCAGTTTGCTTTGTATGCCGGAGAGCGCGTGGTAAAAAATATTCTCCAGGAACCACACTAAACTAACCGCCTCATCTACCGGCGTTGGCGACGTTTTGTTAAAGAAAGGTGTTTTACCCAGCTGTTGTAATAATACGTTTATGCTGGGGATATCGTTTGTTTTCAGCGCCTCTATCAGGTCTGTCATGATCCCCAGCACGGTACCCGGGTAAAACTGGGTAGGATGCGCGGTAAGCACCAGGCGGAGTGAAAAATCGTTAAGCTGTTTGCTGATGTCACGCCTTGCCTGCTCGTTAGAGGTTGCCTGCTGAACCATGCTTTGCAGTGGGCCGGTATCATCAGACCGGCCGAGGGTACCAAACGATGAATCTTCAATGGCATCAAACAGTACTACCTGCCGCTCTATATATTGTATAAAACGAAACAGACGGTTTAGCTGCTCGCGGTGATCTATACCCGGCACATACTTCTCAAAAAATGACTCGATGATCTCCTTTGGCGAAAGCTGGCTTGCAGCGCCCTTTTCGCAATGCGCACTGAAGAACGGCAGCAAAATACCTATTTCCTTTACCTGGTAAAACGGCAGCGTTTGAAAGAGGCTGTTGTACAGGTCAAATCGGGTTACAACTTCGTGATTAAAGGTAGCTTCGCGCTGGCTGAGCCTTTGGGTTGATGGCATAACAAACAGTTTTGTAAATTACATAATCCAGTTACCCGGTATATGATGGCGTGAATTTAGGTATCTAAAACTAAATTATCTTAATATATGAATAATTAATAACAGATAACCCGTTTTAATGCAATAATGCTTATTACAACTCTTGCGCCTTTTATTTGTTTAAATTTGCAGTGTACTAAATTCATATAGATAAACTGCATGCAAAACCACAAGCGGGAGATAACGAGCTTTTTTTACAGCCAGTATTTTTCGGACGGATTACGTATCTCGGCAGGGATATTAATACCGTCGCTTGCGGCCATGCAATTTGGCGAATTTGACCTGGGCTTAACCCTCTCACTCGGTGCACTTTGTATTTGCGCTATTGACAGCCCGGGGCCTGTATTACACAAACGCAATGCCATGGCTGCCGGCAACCTCCTATTGTTTTTGGTGGCGCTTATTACCGGTTACGCCAGGCTTAATGTGTTCACACTGGGGCTAGAGATAACGTTACTCTCGTTTTTGTTCAGTATGCTGAATGTATATGGCAACAGGGCCGCGGCAGTAGGTACATCGTCCTTACTCATCATGATATTCATGATGGATAAGGCAATACCCCCGCCCCAACTCCCTGTATTTTGCCTGGAAATACTTGCAGGTGGTGTTTGGTATATGGTATTTAGCCTGGTGTTCTTCGGCATACGGCCTTACCGGGCTGCACAACAAACGCTTGGAGAAAACGTGGCGGACGTCGCACGTTTTCTGCGTATTAAAGCAGATTTTTACCTGCCTGACACCGACATTGATGAGAACTACAGGCGCCTTGTGCTTCAGCAAATATCGGTAAGTAACCACCAGGACGCGGTGCGCGAGATGCTCTTCCAAAGCAGGCTAATGGTTAAAGAATCTACAGGAGCCAGCAGGATACTGGTGCTGACCTTTAACGATCTGGTGGATATGTTTGAGCAGATTATGGCTACACACTATGATTACCAGCATATACGCGAGAAGTTTAAAGACACCGGCGTACTGGAAGAGATAGCCAGCTTTTTACATGTAGTGGCAGACGATCTGGACAATATTGGCTACGCTGTACTCACCAATACCCGGCCGCGAAAATTGAGCAGCCTGAACGAACGGTTGGAGCAATTAAAGATTAAGATAGATGCTGTAGGCGCTGATGACCGAGAGACCAGCAATCTTGTTCTAAAAAAGATCTTGATTAACCTGCGCGATGTCAGCAAAAGTATATCAAACATTTATAAATATTACCACTCTAAGGCTTCGGAACTGCTGATCAACAGCGACAAAGAGGTGGAGTATTCTAAATTTGTTACCCACCAGGATTTTGCACCACATATTTTCTGGGACAACTTCAGCCTTAGTTCCGCGACGTTCAAACACGCGTTGCGGGTAGCCCTGGTATGTTTAGTTGGCTTTGTAACTGCAAAAAATGTGTCTTTAGGCGGACATAGCTACTGGGTACTGCTTACCATTATTGTAATCCTGAAGCCGGGGTTCAGCCTGTCCAAACAACGCAATTACCAAAGGCTCATTGGCACCATAGCTGGCGGTGTTATTGGTATACTTATCCTGAACTTCATACCCAATACCACGGTCCAGTTCATCTTCTTTATTGTGTTTATGGTGGGTACTTACAGCTTTTTACGGCTAAACTACGTTGTAAGCGTTATTTTTATGACGCCTTATGTACTTATCCTATTCAAGTTTTTGGGTGTGGGGTTGATAGATGTTGCGCAGGAGCGTATTGTAGATACCGTTATAGGATCTACCATCGCCTTTCTCGCCAGCTACCTTATTTTTCCCACATGGGAGTTTCAACTGGTGCAGGAAAACCTTAAAGCGGTTATTAACGCGAATACCAACTATCTCCGTAAGGTTCGGGACAGCCTTAGCGGTGAAATGGTTGAACTTACCGAATATAAGCTGGCCCGTAAGGATGTATTTGTACACTCAGCCAACTTGTCGGCTACGTTCGAGCGGATGACCTCGGAGCCTAAAAGCAAGCAGATACATATAAAAGATATACACAAGTTTGTTGTGCTGAGCCATATCTTGGCATCTTATACCGCAAACATCGCATCGGCACTGATACGTACCGGCAGGCAAAAGCCGCATGCTGATATGTTAAAGCTTGTAAAAAGAAGTATTGCCGTACTAAAGGAAACAAGCAAAAAATTAAGCGGAGAAGAACCGGAGCCAACTATACAAAAACCTGCTCCGCCAAAATCAACGGAGGCGCCTGTACCGCTTTCCATAGACGATGAGCTAATGAAAGAACAACTTGGCTTTATCAACAAAATAGCCGTGGATATTTCTAAAGTGACAGAAAATATTCTTCGTTAACTTAAAGCAGCTCAGTTGCCAGGTTAGCCAGTTCGCTCCTCTCCCCTTTTTGCAGGGTAATATGCGCGTACAATGGATGGCCCTTAGCTTTGTCGATAAGGTAGGATAAGCCATTACTTTCCGCATCCAGGTACGGCGTATCTATCTGGTAAATGTCGCCTGTAAATACAAATTTGCTGTTTTCACCCGCACGGGAGATAATTGTCTTCACCTCATGTGGTGTAAGGTTCTGTGCCTCGTCTACAATAAAGAATATCTTGCTCAGCGTACGCCCGCGGATGAAGGCCAGCGGTGTAATGGATATCTTATCGTTGGTTACCAGTTCATCTATCTTGGCGCGCATCTTCTCGTCGTCGGCAAACTGGTCTTTAATAAACTTTAGGTTGTCCCATATCGGCGCCATATACGGGTCGATTTTTGATTTCACATCACCCGGTAAAAAGCCGATGTCTTTATTGCTCAGCGGCACTATGGGCCGGGTAACAAATATCTGACGATAGTACTTGCGTTGTTCCAGCGCGCTGGCTAAGGCAAGCAGCGTTTTCCCGGTACCGGCATTTCCCTGTATAGTTACCAGCTTTATATCCGGATGCAGCAGTGCATGTATCGCCAGCGCTTGCTCGGTATTACGCGGATGAATGTTGAGCACAGGCTGCTCTGTTACCTTTTCGACTTGCCTGGTAGTTGCGTTGTAAAAGCCGGTTGCGCCGTTACCGTTTTTGCTGTTGAGTATATAGAAGTGATTCCCCGCATTTGGTTTAATGCTGAATTCATCGGCCGGCAGGCTGTCGTTCTTGTTCAGCTTACCCAGCAGCTTTTCGGTTATTTTACTAAGTACGGTTTTGCCACTGTAAAGCTCATCAAGGTTTTTTACTTTGCCGGTTTCATAATCCTCGGCATGAATATTTAGGGCTTTCGCCTTTAGTCGCAGGCAAATATCCTTGGAAACAAGAATCACTTTTTTATCAGGGTGCTCAAATTGTACGCCCAGCGCCGCATTCAATATCCGGTGATCTATCTTTTCGGATCCAAAAACGGCTTCAGCATCAGCGCTGGCGTTCTTTACGTCCATTATCACCTTAAAACTGCCTTTGGTTTTTCCGTCGAGTGGAGTCCACTGGTTAATAAGCGAGTTTTGAGAGAACCTGTCCATCAGCCTGATAAAGCTGCGCGCTTCAAAGTTCCTGGTGTCGTTACCGCTCTTCATATTGTCCAGTTCTTCCAGCACCTGGATAGGTATAGCAACATCATGTTCCTGAAAGTTCTCAAAGGCATTATGATCGTACAATATTACTGATGTATCCAGTACGAATATCTTTTTCTTCCCATCCTTATTCATCATAAGCTAAAGTAGCTATTTTGATTTGAAACAAGCAGGCACTGCAACAAACACATTTTTTTTGCACCGGCAAACTTTTTATTAACCAGGTTGTATTGCTTTAGTATCCTTGCACTCTGAAGAAGCTATCTAACGTCTGATGCAGCCGAATTTTACTAACGACCTCAATCCGGAAGAACTTTTAATTTTTAGGAACTTACCGCAAAACATTCTTTTGCTATCTCCGGAATTGATAATTATAGAGGCAAGCGATGCTTACCTTTATACTGCGCACAAGACCAGAACAGATATGAGCGGACAGCATCTGTTTGATGTATTCCCCACCTATACACAATGGCTGCCCAACGTTGATCAGGGTATTGAACGATCTCTCCGAGAGGTAATAAGCACCGGTGAAGCACATGAGCTGCCTGTTACACGGTTTGACACACCGGAAACTGTGGGAGCCGCCAGCTTAAAAGAGCGTTACTGGAAAACAACCAATAAACCCGTTAAAGATGCCAACGGGAACCTTAAGTATATCATCCATCTTACAGAAGAGGTTACAGAGCAGGTGCTGCGTGAAAACAGATTGAAGGACGCGCTTGAAGACGAGCATAAGTCTGCAATAAAGGCAACGGTTCTAGCCGAGCAGATGGAGCGCCTTTTTCACGATATACCGGCTCAGATAGCAATTTTTCGCGGAGAGGATATGGTTTTTGATTATGTAAATCCTCAATATCAGCGGGAGCTGTTTCCGGGGAGAGACATACTAGGCCTGCCTTTACTGGCTGCTTTACCCGAACTGAACAATCAACCCATAATAGACGTTTTACATCAAGTTTACTCGATAGGTGAACCCCACATCGAAAATGAACTTTACGTACCATTGGCAGCTTATAAAGGCGGCAAACTGATAGACCATTATTTTAACAGTGTGTACCAGCCGCTCAGGAATGACAGGGGCGAAATAGATGCGCTGCTTAGCTTTAAATACGAAATTACAGAACATGTACTCGCCAGGAAAACCCTGGAGTTAAACGAGCAGAAGTTATCGGAAGCGAACGAACAACTCAAGGCTGCTTACGAGGAACTACAAGCAATCCACGAAGAGCTGCAGGCATCAAATGAGGAACTTACCTCAACCAACGAAGACCTGCAAAAAGCGCAGCACAGCTTACGAGAACTAAACACCCAGTTGGAAGACCGTGTTGCAGAACGTACAAAACAACTTGAAGAAAGCATAGAAGAGCAGCAAGGTTTAAATGAAGAAATAAGAGCCGCCAACGAAGAGATGCTTGCTGCCAATGAAGAATTAGCGGCAACCAATGAAGAACTTAATATAACACAGCAGCATCTGCGTGAAACATTAGCCGGTTTAACAGCGACCCAGCAACGGCTTAGCAATCTGGTTAACGATGCTACAATAGGTATTATACTGGTTACGGGAAAAGAGTTTAAGGTTGATGTGGTAAATAAAATTTACGGCAATCTTATTGGTCGGACAACCGAGGAACTGCAAGGCAAAGCGCTGTTTAGCATTATCCCGGAAGCCGAAGCAACCTTCCGCCCGATAATTGAACGCGTGCGCGATAGCGGCGAAACCCTTTACCTGTATGATCAGCCTTATTTTGTATATAACGACCACAGAACAATTGAAGGCTTTTTGAACCTGGCTTACCAACCCTATCATGAAACTGATGGTACAGTAACCGGTGTTATGGTGCTGTGCCAGGACGTAACTGAGCAGGTAGAAGCCAGGCGCAAACTTGAGCAAAGTGAAGAGCGGTTCCGTTTTATGCTGAACGCTATACCACAGCAGGTTTGGACCGCAAGGCCTGACGGCGCTCTTGATTATGTGAATGACGTAGTTGCGAACGATTTTGGTTTTGCGGGGCACGAAATTGTTGGCTATGGCTGGCAGCAGTTCATTCACCCGGACGATTTACCGGGATGTATGCACGCATGGCGCGCCGCACTTACCGCAGAAACTCCTTATCTAACTGAGTTTCGCTTAAAAATGAAGGATGGCAGCTACATTTGGCACCTGGCCAGGGCGGTACCATTCCGGGAAAACGGCGTAGTTACATTATGGCTAGGAACAAATACCAACATCGATCTGCAGAAAGCTAATGAGCATAAAAAGGATGAGTTTTTATCCATTGCAAGCCATGAGCTAAAAACGCCGCTAACCAGCATTAAAGCTTTTAATCAGCTAATGCAGCGCACAAAAGATCCCGAAAAGTTGAATGGATTTATTGGCAAATCGGCTGATCATATTTTCCGATTGGAAAAACTAATATCTGATTTGCTGGACGTAACCCGGATAAACGCCGGTAAAATGACCTACGAGTTGCAGCCATTCGATTTTACCCAAATGCTGTCCGACTCGATCGAGAGTGTGCAGTTAAAAGCAGATAACCACCAAATCATACTGGAAAGTGCAGATTCGCTTACCTACACCGGCGACAGGCTCAGGCTGGAACAGGTGATGAACAACTTTTTAACCAACGCCGTAAAATACTCACCAAACGGTGGTCGTATTCTTATTAACTCCAGGGTGCAGGACAATGGCGTGGTAGTATCCGTTGAAGACTTTGGTATCGGTATAGATGAAGAACACCTGGACAAACTTTTCGACCGTTATTACCGCGTAGATAACACCGCCATGCGTTTTGAGGGCCTTGGTTTGGGCCTGTTCATCTCCTCGGAAATATTAAAACGCCACCATGGCACCTTTTGGATAGAAAGCCGTCAAGGACAGGGCACCACCTTCTTCTTCCGCCTTCCTTTGCAGAATGACGAACCTGTAGAAATAATTGATCAGGATGATGTGTTTTACAAGGATAAAACCATTACCGTAACTTACAACGAAGCAGCCAAGCGGTTAGATGTAGACTGGACGGGATTCCAGGACCTGGAAAGCGTAAAGGCTGGCGGAATGCGTATGCTGCGCATGTTAAAACATAATAAAGTGAGCAGGGTACTTAATGATAATACTCATGTTATTGGTAATTGGTCTGAAGCATCTGACTGGGCGGCTCAGGAATGGTTCCCGATGATGGAGGCAGCCGGGCTAAGGTATTTTGCATGGATCTACTCGCCCAGCGCGTTTGCCAGGCTTGCTGCGGAAAAAAGCGCAGATGTGAGTATAGGCAATGTTACTGTACAATTCTTTACAGATTACTACGATGCCGAAAGGTGGATAAACGAAGTATAACTAAAGGGAAGCGTTATTCCTTCCCTTTAGTTGTTTTACATATCGGCATTTACCACTTGCGTACGCCCAGCAATTTCTCCCCAAGTTCGGTAAGCTCAGCTACAGGGTTTTTCTTTTCGCGTTCAAGCGGATCGCCGGGGAACGCATAACCCTGCATAGCTTCGCGGCTTTTCCAGCTATTTATACGCCAGTTAACAAGGTCCTCGTCATCCTCTTGAGCTGGCATCATAGCAATATACTGTGCAATACGCACTTTATTACCGCTTGTATTTGCACGTATGCCGTGTGGCAGCAAGCTGTTAAAAATCAACAGATCACCAGCCTCTAGTTTAACCTTCACCAATTCAAAACCAGTAGTATCGGGTTTGTAATGGTCGCGGTCCGCAGGTTGTGTAAGCTTCCAGGTGTCGTACGTGCGGTATAATTCGGGTATGCACTGAAAGCCCCCCATAGCTTCGTCAGTCTGGTCGGCCAGTGCCAATACACCTTGCACGTTCTGAGGCTTTGTTTCCGGATCATAATCCCAGTGGATAAAGCCTTTATACTCAAACCCTGGCCGCAGTGGGAAATTAAGATTGGCACGATCTATCGTAACCCAAAGCTTTTCTGTGCCCCATACATCAGCAAAGGCCTGATGAACTTTAGGTGTTTGGCGGTTGTCCCACATGAGTTGATGATTATATATCTCAACCATGCCCGTATTATTTAGTTCAGCCATCTGCATTTGTGCGTTTGGCCGTTTATACCAGGTGTTAATATCATTGGCATCTTTATCTTCATATTCCCATATATAAGCGGCAAGCTTTTCTGCCTGTTCGCGCGGTACGGCGCTCTTTATAATTACGTAACCGTTTTCTATCCAAAATTTCCAGTCTTCTTCACTCATTACTTGCAGTGATTTTCCCGAACTCCGGTCATTAAGCTTAAGCGTGCTTGATTTTGCAGTAGACGGATTGCCGGGTATTTCCTTATGGGCATTTTTCGGTCCGGCGGCCATTGTCATTGTCTCCATTGTTTTTTGCTCAGTCATCATGTTTAATGTGGTTTATATTACAAATGTAAAACTGGTCTTACCCTTCAATATTCTTTACAATGACAGAAACTTGCTCTGTATTGACCAATATTCTATCTTTAACTAGAGATTGTAATCAATAATAGATGAACGAAATACAATTAGAAAAAGTAGACTTTGAGCCGGGCAAGTCATTCAAGCTGTTTTCCCCGCGCCTGAGAAATACTTTTTTATGGCACTACCATCCTGAGTTTGAACTGGTGTATGTTGAAGCGGATGCCGGCATAAGGCACGTGGGAGCACACATATCCAGCTACACGCAAAGCGACCTGGTGCTAATTGGCAGTAACATCCCGCACCTCAATTTTGACTATCGCCTGCGCAGCGATTACCACCAGATAGTTGTTCAGCTACGGGAAAACTTTCTCGGCAGAGCTATTGGTACGGCACCGGAAATGGCACTTATAGATCAGCTGTTTAAAAGAGCTAAAAGGGGAATAGCATTTTACGGTGAAACGAGGACAGCCATAGCTTCCCGGCTGAAAAACCTAAAGGAAATGAATTCATTTGAGCAGCTGATAGAGCTCGTGCGTATATTCAATGTGCTGGCACAATCAAACGAGTACCTGATATTAAATGAAGATGATATCAGCATACAATTTTTCTTAAAGGACAAGATCAGGATGGGTGCGATATACGAGTATATAGATGCTAACTACAACCGCAAGCCGGACGTGAATGTGGTAGCAGCCAAGGTAAACCTCACTACAGCTGCGTTCTGCCGGTATTTTAAACGGCAGACCAAGATGACCTTCACCGACTTTGTGAACCAGTACCGTATAGACATTGCAAAAAATTTGTTAATGCAGGACAAGAACATCACGGAAACCTGCTACGATGTTGGCTTTGAAAGCCTCTCTTATTTTAATAAGCTATTCAAGAAGTTGGTTGGGGTAAACCCATCAAACTTTAGGAAGAATATTCGCCAGCAAGTAAGCTAAGTAGCTGTATTCCAGTATTTTTATTCCACAATGTTTTTAGGTTGATAAGGCCATTCCCGGTTCATCTTTGCTTTTACAAAGTAGACTACAGTGCCTGCAGCTATAGCTATTAATCCCCCGGCCACCATGTGCAACCCTGTTGAGATGAGTATACCCAGCCAAATAAGCACGGCAAGTATCACCGGAACGGGAAAGAATGGCATTTTATAAGGAAACAGACTTGTTTTTCGAGATTTACGTAGCAACAGCAAGCCAATTGCCTGCGCTATAAACTGCACCAGTATACGCATGGCCAATATAGCGCTGATCACATCGCTTAGCTTGAAGAGCAGGCTAAAAGCAAATGCTATTGCACCTAATACCAATAAGGAGACGTATGGAAAATTGCCCTTTGGGTGCAATTTGGCAAATACCTTAAAAAAAGCACCATCGGCAGCTGCCGCATATGGTATACGGCTGTACCCCAATGTTGCCGAAAATACCGATGAGAACGCCACAAGCAAAACTAGACAGGTAACAACCTTTGCAGCGGTATCGCCGGCGAGGTATTGCATAAACTCGCTAATAACAAACTTACTATCTTTTGCCTGCTGCCATGGTATAACGCTTACCACGCTGATATTCATCAATAGGTATAACAGTGCTATGCCTGCAATGGATAAGAACATGCTGCGCGGAATGTTCTTAGAAGGATTAATAATCTCCCCGCCTAAATGGCAAACATTATAATAACCCAAATAGCTGTAAACGCTCTTGACACTGGCAAAACCTATAGCTGCAACAAAGGCGTAATTAACTTTAAAACCATCATTAATGTGTTTAATTGGCGCCATAAAGTTACCATGAGCTATACCCCCGCCTATTATCCAGAACATGGTCACCAACACTCCTACCCAAAGCACAACACTTATTTTCCCGATAGATTCTATTCTTCGGTATAGCAAGGCAACAATAGCCACAACTACCCCACCGCTCATCAGTTTAGATTCCCATGCGGTAAGTGGCGTCAGAAAAGAAAAGTAGTAAGAAAAACCTATTGCGGCGGACGCTATTACCAGCGGTGCCTGTATCATAGTTTGCCAAACGAACAAAAAGCTCATGAGCCTGCCCAGCTTTGTTTTGCCGTAAGTTTCTTTTAAAAAGTTGTATGATCCGCCGGCCATCGGGAAAGCGGCACCAAGCTCGCTCCAAACCATGGCATCAATAAAGGAAAGAATAGCGCCGGCAAGCCAGGCATACAAGAACCAGGGGCCGTTCATCATGCCTATTACCATAGGCAAAGTAATAAAGGGGCCTATGCCCACCATATCGGTCATGTTTATGGCTGTTGCCTGTGCAAGCCCCAGGCGGCGCGCGAGTGATTTTTCAGCCATAGTTTATGCTGCAAAAATAAGGTAATTAGCTAATCTGAGTTAATTATAGCGGTCAGTTTTATGTAATACTCTTCAGAAATTTTAAGCTCTCAAGATTTGCAAATAAACAATAAGCCATAGGATACAAGGTTGGTAACATCCATAGCAATTATCACTGCCCTAAAAATCAAAAATTATTTTCGTAGGGGTGTATCAGTTACACCAAAACGTCCGTCATGGTACTTAAACAGCCGGTTTCTACCCATAAGTTAAGTGGTGGGCAGAGCGCGCCTGGCCGGGCGTATCAACGTAAGTTAAGTGAGTGAATTTGAAATACTGGTTGGTCGGCTGTTTTCTTAAGTGTTCCACCCGGATGTTAGATCAATAACTGGTAATTGTACTCGTTACGGGGTGAAACACCAACTTCTTTGCTCTAAGTTTGTTCCTGTATCATGAACATCTATCAAAATAGCATTGCTCTGAGGGCACGCAGGCGTGGTTTTCACGTTATTACATCAGAAGTAATCTCGGCAATTCCTCAGCTTGGCCAGATCACTGCTGGTATATGCCAGGTTTTCATACAGCATACCTCTGCCTCGCTTTGCATCAACGAAAATGCTGACCCTACGGTACGGCAGGATTTTGAAATGTATTTTAACAAAGCCGTACCGGAGAACGACCCCGACTACCTGCACAACGATGAAGGTCCGGATGACATGCCGGCCCACTTAAAAGCTGCAATGCTTGGTAGTTCTGTCACTATCCCTATTCGCAATGGCCGGCTTGCCCTGGGTACATGGCAGGGCATTTACCTGTGCGAACATCGTGATCATGGCGGCGAGCGGCGGCTGGTAATTACCGCTTGGGGAGCTTAGCTACAGAGATTTAGTGCGCTACATTTAACAAGTGTAAGCACCAGCTTTCTTCCTTGTTTATGCTTCGGCTCACTGGTTTAGTCGTTAAAAGCATGTTCCTTTGTCGTTATTACCCCCTGATTGATAAGGAAAATTCTTGTGATCTTTGGAAAAGCTAAAACCAATGGAAACCCTGGAAATTAAACAAGCTGAAAAAAAGATATCGGCAACTGAAGTAAACCTTGCAGGATCGAGCTTCACAATGGCCTGCCTAAACAATGCCCGCTTTGAAGATGTAGCACTGGTTGGTGTGAAGATCACCAATGCAAATCTAAGCGATCTGGAAATTGATGGCGCTCAACTGGGTGGCGCCTTCATACACAATATAGGTATGCCACCAGAAGGGCATCCTTTTTTTGATCCTAACGCCAAACAACGACCATTGAAGTTCGAAAACTGCGACTTAAACAACAGTACCTTTACCAGCTGTGATCTTAGCGGAGTGAGTATATCCTGCTGCAATATAACAGGTATGCAAATAAACGGCATACTCGTGGAAGAGCTTCTAAAAGCCTACGAAAACCGCGGGTAGATGGTGCTTATACTATCATTATCGTCGGATTATTGCATCTTTGCTTATCTATGACGATAACAATATTGGCATTTGGCATTGCAAAGGACATCTTCGGCAGCAACACAATTACAGTCGACCTTCATGGGGATGTAGATGTTGCCTGTCTTAAAGATACACTGGAAGACCGTTACCCACGTTTAAAGCAACTTTCCAGCTACATGGTTGCTGTTAACAACGAATATGCTGACAATACGCTGGCTTTAACCATGAGTGATGAGATAGCAATTATACCACCTGTTAGCGGAGGTTAAAATGGATATCAACGTAGAACTGCATTCAACACCTTTAGACGTATCAGCCTGTATCGACAGGGTAATGTCTCCGGAAGCTGGTGGCATAGATGTTTTTATTGGCACCGTTCGCAATGCCACAAAGGGCAAAGCCGTAGTAAGACTCGAGTTTGAAGCTTATGAACAAATGGCTGTCAAGGAGATGATCAAGATAGCTGAGCAAGCTTTTACGAAATGGACACTGCTTAAAGTGCTTGTTCATCATCGTACCGGGGTTTTGGAGGTCGGCGATGTGCCTGTAATAATAGCTGTATCATCACCTCACCGCGATGCTGCATTTGAGGCTTGCCGGTATGTAATCGATACATTAAAGCAAACCGTACCCATCTGGAAAAAAGAAGTGTTTGAAGATGGTGAGACTTGGGTAGCGGCCCACCCCTAGCAATTATCAGTGCTCTTCTAACCCCGACCAGCCTGCGAGTCCATCCTGCAGGGAAAACGCATCTACAGCCTGCATTTTATCCTTTACTATTTTTACTGCCTCGGCGCTACGCTTGCCTGTTGCGCAGTAAAACACTACTTTTTTGCCGGTACTTAATTTATCGAGATTCTGCTCTAACTCATCCAAGGGGATGTGCTCTCCACCAATATCCTCCAGGTCACGCTCCTGATAGGTGCGTACGTCGATCAATTGTACTTCTGCAATGCTGCGCTTTAACGCCAAAGGCGAAATTGTTTGTACATCAACAGTTTGTGCAAGTTCCGTTATGCTCGTTTTGGTAGTCGCCCCTATTTTTACGATCCTGCTTTGCATACTCAGCACATCAAATACAAGTACTTTTCCGGTGAGGACGCCTAGCGAACCTGTAATGTACTTTATAACCTCATTAGCCTGTATACAACCTATTATCCCCGCCAGTGTAGGGATAACACCGGCTACAGAACAATTTGGTATCTGACTGGCGTCTACTTTAGGGAAGAGGTCGCGGTAATTAGGTGAGCGGGCACCGTCGTGGTTAACTACATTCCATACAGCAACCTGACCTTCGTACTGGTAAATAGCGCCATAAACAACGGGCTTGTTACTTAGCACCCCTGCGTCATTTAGCAGGTAACGTGTGTCGAAGTTGTCGGTACAATCTACAATGACATCATAGCCGTCGATTATTTGCAACACATTTGCTGAAGTGATCTTATCTACATGCGGCACCAGCTGGATCTCCGGGTTCTGGCGCAATAAACGTTCACAAGCTATAATTGCTTTGTTTTTACCTGCATCATCCGGATCATACAATATTTGCCGGTGGAGGTTACTAACTGATACTACATCATAATCTGCTATTCCAATTGTTCCTACTCCGCTGGCTGCAAGGTATTGAGCTGCCGGGCAGCCTAGTCCTCCAGCACCTACAATAAGGACCCGGGCAGCTTGCAACAGTCGTTGAGTAGATTCGCCGAAGCCAGGCAAAGCCATCTGACAGCTATATCTTAACAGATCTTTATCCATTTGGCTTTTTTGATCTCTGTTTGATAACATGCCTAACCCTGTCCATTTCTTCGGGTGTATTTACATTAGAGAGCGCCTCCTGATCTGGTACATCTAAGACGGCAACATCGGCGTTGATAAGTACCTTACGCGGACAAGAATAGCCCTGCGCCAGAAATTGCAACAGTACCGGATAAGCCTTCGGCTCCCAAATGGTAATTAATGGCTCCGGAAAATTGGTCGTCTCGCTCTGGTAGGTTGTTGCAATAGCTTTAACCTGGCGGTTTAATGTTAAATGTTGTAGTATATGTTCATCTATCAGTGGCATATCGCAGGCAACTACCAGCCAGGCTGAGTTAGGCTGCTGCCGGAAGGCCGATAATATTGCGCCAAACGGACCCAAATTTGTAAACGTGTCTGTAATAGTATTATAAGTTTCATCTATCTCCTGCTGCTGCACAGCATCTCTACAGGATATATAAACCTCATTACAGAAGCTTTTCAATAGGTCTGCCATATGGTAACGCTGCTCTTTACCATACCAGTTTACAGCTCCTTTATCCTGGCCCATCCGAACGCTTTTCCCACCGGCCAATACTAGTCCATTAAGGACTGGTTGCCGCTGTTGTAATCTTGATCTGAAAAAATCTATTATTGCTGCAGTGTCGTTAACTTTAAAGGTTGGTAGTTGCTTCCACAGAGGCACGGCCTCCTGCACAAAATCGAACACATCATCAGCATTGTCGGCCAATAATATCAATTCAACATTGGTAAGCTCACCTATTCTTTTTAGGAGAGAAGCGCGTTTATTTATATCGATAATAACCACCTGCGCTTTTGCTTGCTGATGGTTGCCGTTTACCAGCACCAGGTCCATTTCTGCAAATAAGGACCGCTGTTTAAAAGGGCTAAGTTTCGCGTTAATGTTAATCTGGGAATAATTCAGTTGATCTGTATATTCCATTGCAGCACCGTTAGCCAGCCTGCCGGGCGCAACAATAACATTGTCATTGTGAGAGGTATCTGCATAAGCACACTTGTAATCGGCAGCCAGGCTGGTAATCACATTATCAGCAATCAGCTTTATTACCGTGCATGGGCCTCCTACAATCGCCCATTCATTAAGTGCAAAATTGCCTAACGCTGGTCTTGTAATTGCAACGTGCTTTTTATGCCCTGTTGAAGTCACGTTTACCTCCTGTTTTACTTATGAGTTTTGTTTCTTTTATAATGATGTCGTGGCTCATTGCTTTGCACATATCATAAATTGTTAGCGCTGCCAGGGAGGCGCCCACCAGGGCTTCCATCTCCACACCTGTTTTTGCTGTGATGCTTGCAGTGCATTCTATAATTACCTGGTTATCTGCATGTAGTTTTATGCTAATGCTACAGTTTTCCATTCCTAATGGATGGCAAAGCGGGATAAGATCACCGGTCTTTTTGGCCGCCATAATGCCGGCTATTATTGCGGTTTGAAACACCGGACCCTTTTTTGATTGTAACTCCTCGCCTTCTATCAATTGCATGACTGCATCAGGCAGCACAACTATACTCTGAGCAGTGGCTGTGCGGTGGGTAGGCTGTTTAGCAGAAACATCTACCATTGAAGGATTATTTTGATCGTCGATATGACTCAGCATTGTTTACTCTTATCGAAATTAAAAACTCGTTTTTAAAACTGCCACACGCGAAAGACCTCCCCTGCCTTAAAGTTATTTTTTTCAGCGGGCAATTCCATAAAAGCATCCGTATCTGCTAAGTTAGCAAAATCACCTGAGCCGTTTCCTTCAAGGGGAATCGCGAGCATCCTGCCGTCTTCAGAAAATGATAGTTTCACCTGCAGAAAATAGGTCAAAGGTTGCAAAAAGCTGATGTCCTGACTTAAAATAGCGTAAAATGATTTTACATTGGGCAGCCCGAGCACAGCATTAAGCCACGGAAGGAAATACCGACGCATACACATGAAAGTAGCCACCGGGTTGCCTGGAAAGGCAAAGACAAGCGCGCCATCAGCATGCGTGCCAAACCAGAATGGCTTGCCCGGCCGCTGTTGTACTTTATGGAACAACTGCGTTACCTCGAGTTCTGCTAAAGCTTTAGGAATATAGTCGAACTTACCCATGCTTACCCCACCGCTTAACAGCAACACATCGTAAGATTGCAGCGAGTATAATAATTGCTGTTTGATGATAACCGGGTTATCCGGTACATGCAATATATCTGCTTGTAAACCAATTCTACTTAAAGCCGCTTTAACGGTGTAGCTGTTAGATCTGCGGATCTGATAATCAGCTGGCGTATCGCTTACATCTACCAGCTCATCCCCGGAGGATATAATCAAAACCTTCGGTAACTTTTTTACGAGCAGTTCTAATGCTCCAACAGATGCGGCAAGGCCAACTATTGCGGGAGTTACTTTTTGCCCTGCCGATGCAACTACGTCATCCTGCTTCTTATCTTTCCCTTTTAAATGGATGTTTTGACCCTTGCTGATACTGTTGACAGTAACAACCGCCTTACCTCCGGCAATCTCAACATCCTCATAACGTATAACTGTATCAACAGTTGACGATAGGGCAGCACCAGTCATGATCTCTATACATTCAGTACCATTTTGTATGTCTAAAGGCGTGTCACCTGCCGCTTGCGTTCCTTCTATTTCGAACGTTCGTAAGCCATTAGAAAAAGCTTCAAAGCCAATGGCAATGCCATCCATTGTTGCTCTGTTAAATGGTGGCAGG
Source organism: Mucilaginibacter terrenus (assembly GCF_003432065.1). NCBI lineage: Bacteria > Pseudomonadati > Bacteroidota > Sphingobacteriia > Sphingobacteriales > Sphingobacteriaceae > Mucilaginibacter > Mucilaginibacter terrenus. Next base: position 1,164,779 of record NZ_QWDE01000001.1, read on the forward strand.
TCACGGTCGGCAACTATATTCTGCGCCAGAACACGCCCGAGTGCCTCCTCAAATGGCACCAGTTCAGTACCATAATCACGAAGCTCAGTTAAAATAATCCTGTCGGCTTGTTCTACCGTTATCATTTTATTACCCTCCTATTGAGGCCATCGACTCTCTCTTGCCCGGCTTCTGCATACTTTTAAGTTCCGCCATCCAGCCGTCTTTTTCCCTGTTGCTCATTGCCTTAAGCAATCCACCTTGTAGGACTGTATCATCGGCACCGCTGCGCATCAGGTCTTTTATATTTAGTACGCCGTCATCATATAAACAGGTTTTAAGCGTGCCCTGCGGGGTTATACGTATGCGGTTGCATGTACCGCAAAAAGTGCGCGAATAAGCCGCTATAATACCAATTGACCCTTTGTGCCCGGGCATATTGTAGTTGTATGAGGTTGAGTAAGTGGGATCAGGCGTCTTCTGTATATCCGGAAAAACACTTCTAATCTCTTCGAATATTTTAACGTAATCCCATGTCATGCCGCTATAGGCATGGCCATCACCATTAAAAGGCATTTCTTCAATAAACCGCACACTTACAGGTAGTTCTTTGGTCAGGTTTACCAGCGGGATAATATCCTGTGTGTTCTTGCCGGCCATTACTACGGTGTTTATCTTCACTTCGATGCCATGCTTAAGCAGCTCTTGCATCGTGTGCATTACGCTGGCAAATTCATCCCTAAGCGTAATGGCAAAAAACCTGGCGGCATCCAGGGTATCAAGGCTTAAATTAACTGATCGTACACCTATTTTCTTAAGGTCCGCTACGTAAGGTGCAGTTAGTACACCATTAGTCGTTAGGGTTAATTCGTTAAGGCCTTGAAGATTAGAGATCGCAGTCATTAACTTCATGATATCCTTACGAACGAAAGGCTCACCGCCCGTGATTCGGATCTTATTTATACCCATACCCATCATTACACGACAGGTACGCAGCATCTCCTCGTAGGACATCAGCTCTGCACGGGAAAGCCAATCCAGGCCATGCTCGGGCATGCAGTAGAAGCAGCGCAGGTTGCACCTGTCTGTTACAGCCAGCCTGAGGTAATTTATCGGTCTTCCGTGATTATCTAAAAGCAAAGTGATGTAAATATAAGCAGATAACGCCTCGTTGAGCACCAAAGTTTGTCGGGCGGTGGTAAAGATAAAGTACGATTATATCACCCGCAATCAGCTCAGGTGTTCAAAAGTGTTCAGCTTTTTTTGTGTTCATCACTTAATCTGCATTTTTGAACACCTGTTTACACCTTCATAAAAACCGCCGAAAAAGCACTGTTAAGCAGGTTTTCGCACCAAAAACCATGTGGCCACCTTTAAAAACCACACTTTTTTATCGGCCTATTTTCACAAAAATTTGGAACTTAATAAGTTATTACTTCTTAAAATACCCGGCTTAAAAGTACTGCATCTAAGCTTGAACAATATGTAGTGTTAACGGTTGGAATTTGTTCCAACATTACTAAAACGTGGTGCTATAGTGCTAAACAAATTGAACAATAATGTTGTAAGACCAACTGCTGTGAGAAAACTCTAACATATACCTGACCAGCTTTCGCTTGTGAATGTGGCCAATGGAAACCCAATTCTATTAACTTGATTGCGAAGACCCTACGAGACAGTACTTCCTACCGTCTCATATATCTTTAAACAAGAAGGGCTGTTCTTTTCGGAACAGCCCTTCTTGTTATTATTTAACTGAGAATTTGTAAATGGTTTGCGTTTTGTAAACTGCACCCGGCTTTAACACCGTGGTTGGGAAGTTTGGCTGATTTGGAGAATCAGGGAAGTGCTGTGTTTCCATGGCAAATGCCGTACGGTGCTCGTCTTTTTTTCCGCCGAACAAAGTGTTGCTGCCATCCATAAAGTTGCCGGTGTAAAACTGCAGCCCGGGCTCTTCTGTGAACACCTGCATCTGGATACCGCTCTTGTCGCCAACAACAGTAGCAATAGGTGTATTCATGTCATGTTTGTTCAGTACGTAGTTATGGTCATATCCCTTACCAAATTTCAGTTGCTGGTCATCATTTCCTATACGGCTACCTATGGATGTCGCGTTTGTAAAGTCAAACGGTGTACCTTTTACCGGTTCTATTTTACCGGTCGGTATCAATGTGCTGTCTACCGGAGTGTAGCCGTCTGCAGCAATCTGTACAATATGATCCTGGTTTGTACCACTACCGGCACCATTAAGGTTGAAGTAAGTATGGTTGGTTAAGTTAACAACCGTGTTCTTATCCGTCGTAGCTTCGTAAGTGATTTTTATACCATTGTCGTCTGTAAGCGTGTACACTACTTTAACTTTAAGGTTGCCCGGAAAACCTTCTTCCATGTCCTTTGAGGTATAGGTAAGCTCTACGCTGCTGCTGTCGATTTGCCTGGCATCCCAAACTTTGCTGTCGAAACCATCTTTACCGCCGTGCAATGTATTCGGGCCGTTATTTTTAAATAAGGTATACTCTTTGCCATCCAGTTTAAATTTACCGTTGGCAATGCGGTTGCCATAACGGCCTATTGTTGCCCCATAGTAAGCGCTTTTAGCTTTCTGGAAGCCGGATATATCATCAAAACCAAGCACAACGTCGGTTAGTTTACCCGTTTTATCAGGCACAAGTAAACCAACCAGGTGAGCACCGTAGTCTGTCACTGCTGCCTTTAAGCCATTTTTGTTGCTTAGCAAAAAGTAATGAGTTTGCTTGCCATCTATAGTTTTTTCGAAACCGGAAGCTGCTGGCAACGTAGCGGCGGCCGTTGTAGAAGAAGTACTGTCTGTCATGGTAGCTGTGCTTTTGGAGGCGTTTTGATTACAAGCCGCAGTTAAAAGGCTGCCCGCAAGTGCCAACGACAAAGTTGAGTTTTTTAGAATGTTTTGCATAATATAAATGATAATTGATTAGTCCGGGTGGATTGATGTCTAAGGTACAATTATTCTATTTAATAACTGCCGTATCGCATACATAAGTGGGTACAATGCCGGTGCTGGTCATCCTGGTCTGTGCATCTGCAGGCAGCGTGTTTCCGCTTAAAACCAGCACCGTATCCAGGCCAAATTTATTACCTCCCAGTATGTCGGTCTGCAGTGTATCTCCTACCATTACAATTTCGGTTTTATTAATAGGCCGGTAATCGCGGATAAGGTCATAAGCAAACATGAATATCTGCGAGTCGGGCTTACCAAAGCGGATAAATTTTTTGCCTACAATGTTCTCTACCATTCCGGCAAGCCCCCCTATTGCTATAGAAACATCTTTTACTGATAATGGATAAGCCTTGTCAGTATTTGCAACAATGGCAGGTATGTTTCGCCTGCGCAAAATGTTCACAGCTCTATTCAGGTCTGAAAACCAGTCAAAGCCTTCGTCATCCAAAAACACCAGTGCGTTAACACTATCTATGTTGTCGTCGTTAATGGCGCTTACCGGTAAGGTATGCAGGCCGGAACTGTCAATATAATGCGCAGAATCTTCGGTACCCAGGTAAGCTACTATACCTTCATCAACCTTAAGGTCCAGGTACTCCTTGGTAAGCATGCCCGAAGATATTACCCTGTCGGCAGCTATTGCAGTTAGCCCTTTTTTATGGTAAGATTCGGCCAGTTGCGCGGGACTCCTGGATGCATCGTTGGTAACAATATAATACTCCTTGCCTACCTCTTCCAGGTAGTCAAATGTTTTTTCTATACCGGGTACAAGGCCGCCATAATTTTTAATAACCCCAAAGGCATCAAAGAACACCACCTCATAATTATCAATTATTTCCCTGAAATCTTCTATGCGCCTCATGTGTAATTATGGTAGAGATGATTTAATAATATAAACAACAAAATAGTTTGGCTCTCGCCGGCTATTTTAAACCCAGCGCAGCCACTATTTTTTCAACATCGAAGTCGCGGTCTACTGATGGCAAATAAACGTCAAATGCCTCGGCCTGCAGCTTCTTAGCGTACTGCTCGCTAAAGAAGTGCTTACCGTCCTTAATAACATAGTTGAGGATGAAAAACCGGTACGCCTCCTTCATAAAACGGATCTCATCAGCTGTAAGCGGGTACACCTTATGATACTCTTGCAAAAAGAGGATAAAGCGATCTTCCATCATTGTAGTGATCACGTAACTGAACACCGTGCGGTCGCCCACGTCTGACACTACCCTGCTCAGGAAATAAAAGTCCAGCACACGGTAGCTCATCCTGAACCAGTCGTAATCCCAGCGTGAATATAGCTCATAACTTGGCGTTACCGAAAAATTGCCGATGTTCCAGTCGATAAAAACTGGAATAATGTCAAACGAGCTCATGTTGTACTTAGAGCGGTTGCGCAGGAACAGGTCGCAATGGTATTTTAAAAAGTCTACCTGCATGGCAGAGCCAAAATCTTTCTCGTTTTTTTCCAGTTGCTGCTGTAAAGCATAGATGTCTGTACGCAGCGTTTTAGATGACTTTGGCAGCACATTACGGATCTTGGAACATGCCTTATGGAACTTGCCCATCTGCTGTCCCAGGCGCTTAATCAGTTCATCGTCCAGCCGCCGTGGCAAGCGGTCGAGTATACGGGTCGGATTATAAAAAACAACCCAGGCATCGCTTCTGCCCTGCTTATAATGATATATGTATACCCGGTTGTTTTTGAGCAGCGACTTGGCTAATACGTTCTCAAACGGGTAAAGCAGGTTATTGCTTAGCGAGTGTATGATGCGGTGATCTTCTTTAAAATGCTCAAAAGTGCCAAAGTTGGACAGCTTGGCAATGATAATATCGTCATCATCAAAGGTAATGCGGAATACATGATTGGTAGATACCATCGCGCTGATCTCCTCGATCTTGCTGATGGTTTTTGAAGCATCGTAGCCTTCCCAGGCTTTTCTTATAACGGTAGTAAAATCCATAACAGGATGTAAATTGGCGGTGCAAGATTACAAATAATTAGCTTGCTTTAGGTTGCCTGAGCGCTACAAATCAATAAAAAAGGCGTGTACTTCCTGCTTCTATAAGCAGGAAGTACACGCCTTTTTACTTAGCCTTATTATTACTGCTGATAAATTTGTATCCAGTTACCGCAGGTATCATTCAGTATCGCAATCTTGACAGGTCCTGCCTGGGTGGGCGGCATCTTAAACTCCACGCCAAGCGATTTAAGGCGCTCATATTCGGCATCCGTGTCTTCAACGTTAAACATAGTGGCCGGGATACCTTGCTGAAACAGCGCTGCCTGAAAGTCTTTTGATGCGGGATTGGCATTAGGTTCAAGCAGGAGTTCTACATCGTCGTGCCCTTCAGGAGATATTACCGTAAGCCACTTAAACTCGCCCATATCAACATTATGTTTTATGGCAAACCCAAGTTTTTCAGTGTAAAACTCAAGTGCTCTGTCCTGGTTGTCAACCAATACGCTTGTTATGGTTATTTTCATAGATGTTTAAGTTATACGGTTGCAAAATGTGCCGGTCTTTGTCTTCTCTTTAGTATTAATGCAGCTATTAAAGACACGATAACGCCTACAGGGAAAATCTCCAAATAGGTATAAGCTGCAAATATCAACGGGTTTTGATAAGCTACTTTCATCTCGTTGAGCTCGCGGGTTTTGGCTGCTATTTCGGTAGCGCTCTTGCCGCTGTTACGAAGGTCACGTAACGCATGCGCGGTGTATTTATCAAACCAATCCGGTATAAATACGTGGTATTCTATGGCCCATGACAGGGTGTACATAGTAGACGCTATAAGCGAGATCAATAATCCTATTTGGAAGGCCTTGCCAAAACTCACTACGCCGCCGTTATACTTATCCCTATAGTTTTTTACAGCCACAAAGATCAACGATAACGCCAATATCATGGCCGAGAAGCCAATGACCATGCTACTTTCCAACGTGCCCGAATTGTAGCACATTGCCATCGTACAAACCGTAAAAGCGGAGATCAGCAATCCACTTATCAGTCCAAACACAATTACATTTCTTTTCATAACTTTTTGTTAATGTTTATGGCTCAAAGTTGCTGATGATACACATTTCAAAGCTCATACTTTAGGGTGATTTTTAATAAACAGCCTGTATTCGCCCTAAAGTATCACGCTTACCGAGGTATAAGGCCTATCTGTTTTGCCTTCTCGACAGCTTGCGTACGCCTTTGCACTTCCAGCTTTTCAAAAACTTTTGACGAATGTGTTTTAACGGTATTGAGCGATACAAATAGTTTATCGGCTATTTGGGCATTGCTCAGGCCACCGGCCATTAACTGCAGCACCTCCAGTTCGCGCTGGCTTATCCCAACCCGTTCAAGTTCCTGCTTGTTGAACACAAATTCGGGGCTGTTTACTATTACTTCCTTTTCAACAACAACAGTGGTCACTTTTGGCGTTGTAAGTTTTAATGCCAGCCAGATACCCAGGCCTGTAAACAGCAAGGCAATTAACCCGGCGTATATTTCAAAAGCATGGTCAAGTATCAGGAAGCGCCATTCCAGCCACTTCATCACAAAGAGCAGCAAAGCCAAAGCTGCGCCATATACAATAACCTGATGATGTTTGTTAAAAAAAGTAATGACCACGTGTTTTATAAGGAAGCTAAAAATAAAGAATTTGCCCCTGATAAAGCAAGTACAGATTGGAATTAGCCGGGGCCTATATGCTGTTACTTCAATCTATTCCGTAGGTATGATTACCGTGAAGATATTGGTACAGGTGTCAATGTCAAATCGGTAGCTAAAATGTGAGCATGCCCGCGCAATTATCATCAATCCGAAGTGTTCCGGCAGGTGACCGGCATCAGGGTGTAAGTTTAGCAGCTCTTCGGTATAAAAAGTTACTTCAGTGTTATTGATGAACCGTGCTTTAAGCACCAGTTCGTCATCGCCGTATATAGTAATGGTTTTTTCCTGATGATGGACACCGGGCAAGGGCCATACGTACTTGAGCCCATCACTGGTTAATACCAGGGGTTCTCCGCTGTCGAGTTTTTTTATGAGGATAGCCTGATCATCAACTATAACTTCGATGGTAGTCTCTGCATCTCCGGCGTGCTTAATAGCGTTTGTGAGCAGTTCGGTAAGTGCTGCTTTCGCACGGAAACCCGCGGCGCTGCTTGCATGAGCCACCGACTGCAAAAGCTGCTCCACTGTGCTTACCAGCGGGTACAGTTCTTCTGCCTTGTTATTAAAGGTATAATGATGTAAAGCCAAATTGATGGTTATTTAGCTTGTGCCGCCAGTGCGTCGTTAACGGATGGGTAAATCTTAAAAGCTTTATCAAGCCTTATCAGCTGAAATAACCCCAGGACATCTTTGTTAAGATTGGCCAAAACTACATCTGCCTTATGGGCTATAGCGTGCTTTAAAGCAGCAACCAAAGCACCCAGAAAGGAGCTGTCTACATATATCACATTTTCAAAACTAACTACCAGATACTTTTGGCCGCCATCAAGCAATAGCGTAACCTCCTGTTTAAACTGATCGGAAACCATCAGGTTGGCTTCCTTCACTAAAATGGTTGCGACTGTGGCGGACTCTTGAACTTCTGTTTGTACTATCATCAGCTAATTTTTTTTAAGTATATGAGGCTGCAATCATCAACCTGGTTGTTTGCCTTGTCCTTCAGGAATGTGCTATTTTTAAATTCTGCAAACGTACTGCTCCAAAAGGGTTGCACAGCTATTTCAAACGAATAGTAGTCTGTCTTTTTTCCTTCCGCCGTCTCACTGTCTATCAACCCGTCTGTTAGTACAAACAACTGATCGCCGGTGTTTAACTTTACTTCAATTTCATCGTAATCGCCATCAGGCATTAAACCCAGCAATAATCCGGCCGACTGCACCCTTGTAACCGCATCGTTCTGCTTATTGTAACAAAGCATAGGCAGGTCTCCTGCTCCCGAATATCTTACCAGGCCATTCACAGCATCTATCAATAGCATTGACAAGCTCGAAAGCACATCGTTTACAACAGGATCATGATAAACAACGGAGTTGATCTTTTGCATTATGCTCCTGGTAGAAAAGTTTCCTTCGGCGATGCAGATACGTACAGCAGCACGTATGTAGCTTAAGAATCCGAATGAGAAGTACCACGCACCCCACTTCTTTCCCATCACATCCCCCAAAACCGCAAACGTGTATTGTTCATCAACGGTGATGAAATCAATGAAATCTCCACCAGGATAATTTTGGAAAGACTTATGCCAGATATCAACTTCTATACCGGTGATATTAGGTGCTTGCCGTGGTACGGACCGCAAACCCAGTGCAATTGCCTGCCTGCTAAGTTCCTGAAGTGTACGCTCGTGTTCTTCACGAACTGAGGCAAGAAAGTTATCTATTTTGGTAACAATCACCTTTACAGGCGTATCTTTCAAAATATAATCTACTGCATCCAGGTTTATGCCCTCCAGCATTACCTCATTATCTACCTCGCTGGTTAAAAACATAAATGGAATGTCGCTTAGATCCGGAGAGGACAAAAGCGTTTGCCGAAACTCGAATCCATTTATGTCCGGCATGTGATAGTCGGACAGAATGATGTCGGGCTTTTCATTCTTTAGCAATATCAGCGCGTCGCTTGCAGAGTTGGCCTTCATACATTCAAAACCTTCCTTAAACAAAGCTCTGCCCATCATTTCCAGCACAAGCGGGTTATCGTCAACCAATAAAATTTTTTTGGATTGCGCCATTAAGGTTCAGTTACGCCGTCTGCTTTTTTAACACAGCGCTTAAGAACAAATATACGCCCGTAAAAACGATAAGCAACGATATTATATCCATTATTGTAACGCCGTCATTATCGTTGAAATAGAATATGGTAAACATTTCAAAGTATGGCGGAGCCGGCATAATTATCATGGCCATGCCAAGCGTTATCATGATAATACCTATAACCACAACCAGAGCTTTTTTTACCCGTTCGCGGGTGATGTATTTTTTTGACACAGCGGTATCCAGCTGATGCTGAGAAAGTAGTTGCTCAAAACTGTTCAGCATATCCAACCGGTCTGCGTTGGTGTCTATTTCTTTAAAAGCTTCAATTTTTTTCGGTAACGATGCTTCATCCAATGCAATGATAACCCTTTGCTGTATGGCTTTCACACGCGCTACATCTACTACGCCTTTCTGCAGTAAACTAACCAATTCATCTGCCTTAAGTTCAAGTAAGGCTGCCTCGTCATTAACCTGTTTACTCTTCAATGTTGTATTTGCTGATAAAATCCCCAACTTTTGTTATATTTTAGCGTAGAACAGTAATCAATATTATTACATGAAAAAAGTTTCTGTAGTCACCATTAATTTTAACCAGGATACCATAACCGAGGAACTGTTAGACTCTATTGCCGCAACAAACACCTATGAAAACATAGAGATTATTGTTGTTGATAATGGAAGCACTGTAAATCCACTCCCTAAATGGCTGCCAAAGTACCCTGATGTGACCTTTATACGTTCAGAACTTAACTTAGGTTTCTCCGGAGGGAATAATATTGGTATTGCAAAAGCCACAGGCGATTACTATTTCCTGGTGAACAACGATACCGAGTTTACACCAGGGCTGGTGCAAAAACTTGTTGAGGTACTAGACGCAAACCCGCAAGTGGGTATTATATCACCAAAACTGGTGTATGACTTTGACAGGAGCATAATTCAATACATGGGTTTTACCTTAATTGATTATTACACCTGCCGTAACCAGGCTATTGGTAAAAACCAGAAGGATGTTGGCCAGTACGATAGCTTCTTAGGCCAAACAGGCTACTGCCACGGCGGTGCCATGATGGTTAAACGGGAAACATGCGATAAGGCTGGCTTAATGGCAGACAATTTCTTTATCTACTATGAAGAGGTGGATTGGGGCGAACGTATCAACAGGGCGGGCTACCAGGCCTGGGTGCGCGGGGACGCTGTTATATATCATAAAGAATCAATGACGGTTGGTAAGAAAAGTCCGTTCAAGGAATATTTTATGAATCGCAACCGCATTCTTTTCATTCGCCATAATGCGCCGCCGTTGAAAGCTTTTGTATTTTACATCTATTTCATGCTTACCGTAGTACCACGTAACATTATCAGCTACGTAAAAGAGAAAAAATATAATTTTATCAGCATACTGTTTCGTGCAATTTGGTGGAACGTTACCCATAACAAGCATAGCGAAGAACTAGGCTTTACCGTAAATAAAGTTTCATGAAGTTCGCATTCTGGTTCAGCCTTTTTATTGCCTTTTACACCTTTGTTGGCTATGGCTTTCTGCTATTTATTATTATCAAGATAAAGCGTGCCGTTAAAGGCCGAAAAGTGGTACTTGATGTAGCAGACGAGCTTCTCCCCCGTTGCACGCTTGTGGTTGCGGCATATAACGAAGAACACTTTATAGCAGAGAAAATAGCAAATAGCCTGCTGCTTCGCTATCCTGCTGGTAAGCTCAAATTTATATTTGTGACCGACGGCTCTACCGACCGTACCGCCGAGATAATTGCTACTTACCCGCAAATTCAGTTGCTGCATAAACCTGAACGGTCTGGCAAGATAGCGGCAGTGCACCGCGCAATGGAGTTTGTAGACACCGAAGCTGTTGTATTTACTGATGCTAATACATTTTTAAACCCGGAGGCGATCATTCGCATTTGCAGGCACTATTCTGATGCTACTGTGGGAGCTGTTGCCGGGGAAAAGCGTGTACATATTGATGCCAGTGCAGATGCAAGCGCTGCCGGTGAAGGTTTTTACTGGAAGTATGAATCGGCGTTGAAAAAGTGGGACTCAGAATTATACTCGGTAGTGGGCGCAGCCGGAGAACTGTTCAGCGTACGGAGGGATTTATATGAGGACGTACCGGCGGACACCGTACTGGACGACTTTATGATTTCGATGCTGATAGCAGCGAAAGGTTACCGGATAGTTTATGAACCCGACGCTTACGCTCTGGAAACCTCTTCGGAAAACGTCTCGGAAGAACTCAAGCGTAAAATAAGGATTGCGGCAGGTGGCGTGCAGTCGATATTGCGGTTAAAGCCTCTCCTATTCTCTTTTAAATATCCGTTGCTTTCTTTTCAATATGTTAGCCATCGTGTTTTAAGATGGACAGTTACTCCTTTTTTCATGATCCTTGCATTCATAACCAATCTGGCGCTTGCCTTTGCAGAAAAAGGCTGGATCTACGAGGCATTGTTTGCCGGACAGGTTTTTTTCTATTTGCTGGCGCTTCTTGGCTATATAATGGAAAAAAGACAAACACGCGTTAAGGCTTTGTTTGTACCCTATTATTTCTGCGTGATGAACTATGCTGTTATGGCAGGCATCATTCGCTATTTTACAAAAAAACAAAGCTCTGTTTGGGAGAAGGCACAACGTAGAACTTAAGCCTGGTATAAGTTCCAAGTAAAATAAGTGAAGGCTATGTAAACATGATGCCCCATTTATTGTTAAGAAATTAACCACACGCTTAACAATTTTACAATGAAACTACTAACCCGCATAGCACTTCTGTCTTGCTTAATATTTAGCGTTTACGCATGTAACGACCAGCGCAAAGCCAAAAACTACAACGAGAAAACACAAGTTGATGACCAGGCACTGCCGTTTTTACAGAAGGGCATACAAAGTGGAAACGCCGAAGTTAAACTTTCAGAACTGGCATTAAAGAACTCCCAAAATGTTGAAATAAAGCAGTTTGCCCAGATGATGATTAACGATCATACGCAAAACGGCAAAGAGCTTACCGATTTGGCCAGCAAAAGAAAAGTTAATATTCCCGATGGGATTGATACTGAACACAACCGTATCTTAACCAGCCTTACTACCAAAACAGGTGCGGACTTTGATAAAGAATACATGCAGGTAATGGTTCATGATCATGAAAAAGCTATTGGTTTGTTTGAGACCGTTACAGATAATACCGACAAGAAGATAAATGACCTTGCCGATAAAACGTTGCCAAAATTGCGCGAGCATTTAAAAGAAGCAAATGCTATTTGTGCAAAACTAAAATAGTTTAAGCTGCTGCCCTGCCGGCGGCTTTGCTTTCCCGAACACAGTTTGACCGCCGTACTTCCAGGAGTTACGGCGTTCTTGTTCTATAACCTTGTCGAAATTGGCATTAGGCGTAAATTCTTTTTCAGCTGCTTGTGCAATATTAGTAAGGCGGCGTATAGCGTCACTCTTTTCACTATTGCCAAGCTTCGCTTTCTCTATCGCGGTTTGAAGTGTACTGATCGTCTCATCGTAAACCTTTGTAGGTACGGGGAACGGGTGCCCATCTTTACCACCATGGGCGAACGAGAACCTCGCAGGGTCCTTAAAGCGTGATGGTGTACCGTGTATAACTTCGCTAACTAAAGCCAGAGACTGCAGCGTACGCGGGCCAAGTCCTTCTAATTGCAATAGCTCTTCAAAATCCTTTGGTTGTTTTTCATGCGCCAGCCAAAGCACAGCGCCGAGTCGCTTAAGGTCTACATCTTTCTCTCTGACGTCATGATGAGTAGGCATTATCAGTTTAATTTCCCTCAGCATTCTCTCCGGATGTTCATGTGCTATTTGCATGACACCGGTCCTGCTGGTGTCAGCCTCTTTAGCTACCATGTTTAGTATAAAGCCATTGTTCTTGCCGTATATACCAGTTTGCGGCTCCTCCACAAAGGAAGTAAGTTGTTCGGAGTGCCAATGGTAACGCCGGGCGGTGCTGCTGGCATCGCTCATGCCTTGCTGTACCACGGCCCACTTGCCGGTGTCGCTCAGGATAAAATTGTGCATATATAGCTGGAAACCGTCCTGTATCGCGGTATTGTCTACCTTGGCGCTTAGCTTACTGCACTTTACAAGGTAGTCACCATTTAGCCCTGTACGCTGGCTTATCATTATAAGTTCCTGCGGCGTAGCGCGGCTATGCTTGCCTTTCCCGCCGCATATGTAGATACCTAGTTGTTTACTATGGGGGTTTACAGCTTTTTTTAATGCCCCCATAACAGATGTGGTGATGCCCGACGAATGCCAGTCCATACCCATAACGGCACCAAGGCTCTGGAACCAGAAAGGATCGCTTAATCTGCGAAGAACTTCATCTTTACCGTAATCGAGCACTATATTCTCCACAACAGCGAGACCAAGCTTGGCCATCCTTTCGGCAAGCCAGGGTGGTACATGCCCGTGGTGTAAAGGAAGATCGGCACTACCGGATCGCTTCATGCTAACAAAGTTAGCAAATCTCTATTCAGTTACAAGTGTCCCGCTTTGCAAGCGGGACACCCGGGACACCTCTTTGCACTAAACGTCTAACTTACAGCGGCTTAACTAACACAAGCGGGACAGTGCGGGACAGTACAAAAGCTTTAATTTAACCTCATAAACATTTATGAAACAACAGGTTATACCAATTAGAGCATATTTAAAGATATTGAGGTGGGACACCTATAACCTCTTTAATAAGGCGGCAATAAAATAATCATTCAAATTAAAAGCCGGCTAACCGGCTTTTAATTTCTTTACATAGTACCCGTTAACCGTTTGTAAAAGCTTCGGCCCCTGCTGTGGCTACTTCATGGTCCTGGTCTACAGATCCGCCTGACACGCCTATTGCGCCAACAATTTTTCCATCCTGTTTTAACAGCACGCCGCCCGGAAAGGAGATCAAGCCGCCGTTAGAATGTTCAATATTGTATAACGGCCCACCCGGCTGCGATAGCTTACCAATTTCGCCGGTCGCCATATCAAAATAACGGGCTGTCTTAGCTTTCTTTATAGAAATATCTACAGAACCCAGCCACGCGTCATCCATCCGGTGAAAAGATTTCAGGTTGGCACCTTCGTCAACAATAGCAATATTCATGGCAACGCCTATAGCTGCTGCTTTGGCTTTTGCTGCTTCGGAAATTCTTTCGGCTTGTTCAATTGTAATACTCATAATTGTGTTTTTAATCAATCTTATCTGCAACAGCTAGTACTGGTAATTGTTAGTTATTAAATTGCTGATACAAGCTTTCTCGTGGCGGATGGCGGGCAATACGTCCAATTTAAAATAATTGCAACCAAATAGTTAATAAGGTGTTGTTTAAAGAAAATACTACTATGAAAAACCTACTTGATAATCTGAAAAACCCGTTTGAACACAAAAGTAATGGCGGCCTTTGGGTTGCTGCAATAGCATTAGGCACTGCCGCTGCAGGTGCAGCTGCATGGTACTACCTTAAGAGAAAAGGTGGGGAAATTGCCGAAGAGGTACATAACTTCCCATATCACCAGGATCATGCAGAAAAGAAGCGCCCGAAATCTGATGTCGGCAGCTTACATGCTATAACTACTGCACTTTAAAATAACGGGCCACTGCAAAACAGTGGCCCTCATTGTTTATTTACTCTTCGCTATTTGAACATCGCGTGCTGGTAATTATATTGTATTTCGGATACACTATGATAAGTTGAGTAGTGGCAGCCGTGCAAAATAAACGGCTCCAGAACACTGCATTTGCTGTTTGCTTGCCTTCGCCCCGACTAATTTTCTATATTTGCCGCGCAACAAAACACATAACAATGAGCGCATTAAGTAACAGGATAAACAACCTGTCGGAATCTCAAACCATTAAGATGGCCAAAATGGGTCGCGAACTGGCGGCCAAAGGCGTTGATGTGATCAGCCTAAGCTTTGGCGAACCGGATTTTCATACACCGGAGCACATTAAAGAAGCTGCTAAAACAGCTATGGACAAAAACTTTACTTACTACACACCCGTAGCCGGTTACCCTGACCTGCGTAAGGCTGTAGTAGCCAAGTTAAAGGATGAGAATAACCTGGATTATACTGACACGCAAATTGTTGTATCTACCGGCGCCAAGCAGGCTATTGCTAACGCGGTGCTATGCCTGGTAAACCCCGGCGAAGAGGTGATCATCCCTACCCCGTACTGGGTATCGTACTCGGAAGTTGTAAAACTTGCCGAAGGTGTAAGCGTTTTTATTGACACTACTGTAGAGAGCAACTTTAAAATAACTGCCGAACAATTGGAGGCTGCTATTACGCCAAAAACCAAGTTGTTCATGTTCTCTTCTCCTTGTAACCCTACCGGCAGCGTTTACAGCAAAGACGAACTGGCGTCGCTAGCAAAAGTGTTTGAGAAATACCCGCACGTTTATATTTTGAGTGACGAGATATACGAGCACATTAACTTTATCGGCGGCCACGAATCGATAGCCCAGTTTGAAAGCATTAAGGACCGTGTAGTTATCATCAACGGATGGTCTAAAGCGTTTGCCATGACCGGCTGGAGAATAGGTTACACAGCCAGCAACAGCGCTATTGCAGCTGCCTGTGACAAAATGCAGGGACAAATCACTTCAGGTACCTGCTCTATTACACAAAAAGCGGGTGTAGCAGCGTACACCGGCGGCCTGGAAAGTGTGCACGCCATGCGCGAGCAGTTCCAAAAACGCCGCGACCTTGTTTACAAGTTACTAACAGAAATACCGGGACTTACCGTGAACCTGCCTGATGGCGCGTTCTACTTCTTCCCTAACGTAACTTCGTTTTTTGGTAAAAGCTACAATGGCAAAACCATAAACGATGCCGATGAGCTTTCTATCTTCCTGCTGGAAGAAGCGCATGTAGCTACAGTAGGCGGCGACTCTTTTGGCGACAAAAAATCAATCCGTATATCTTACGCAGCTGCAGAAGATAAACTTGTTGAAGCCGTGCGCAGGATAAAAGAAGCACTGGCCAAGCTGGTGTAATATTATCTGAATCAGGATTTACAGAATTCAAGAATGAGCATAAAGACCGGTCGGGTTCCCGACCGGTCATTCTTTTTTTCAATTTACTCAACATGCTGTAAATTCCTATCCTGAGTAATTATTAATTATATTAGTGGCTGCTATTTAGCCATTGCCTCTCTTTATCCTTTTATATGGTTTTTAATTCGGTAGAGTTTGTTATCTTTTTCCTGATTGTAACGCCGCTCTACTTTTTATTACCTCACCGCTTCCGCTGGTTTTTATTGTTAGCTGCAAGTTGTGTGTTCTACATGGCTTTTGTACCGGTATACATCCTGATACTGGGTTTTACTATCTTTATAGACTACTTTGCGGGCATTTACATTGCCGATGCTGAAGGCACGCGGCGAAAAATGCTGCTTACCATAAGCATTGTTGCCAATGTGGGTATCCTGGCAGTATTCAAATACTTTAACTTTATTAGTGAGAACTTCACCAGCCTGCTGCAGAGCTTTGGCTGGCAATATTCACTGCCATTACTAAAAATATTACTGCCCATCGGTTTATCGTTCCACACGTTCCAGGCCATGAGCTACACCATTGAGGTGTATCGCCGTAATCAGCCTCCTGAACGTAATTTCGGCATCTATGCGCTGTATGTAATGTTCTACCCGCAATTGGTAGCCGGGCCAATAGAACGCCCTCAAAATATGCTGCACCAGTTTTATGAGCGACATGATTTTAACTGGGATAATGCAAGTGGCGGCGCAAAGCGGATGCTGTGGGGTTTCTTCAAAAAACTGGTTGTGGCGGATAGGGCCGCAACGTACGTTGGCGCTGTTTACGACAACCCTACGCACCATTCAGGTGTAGACTTTGTGGTTGCCACTTTGTTCTTTGCCATCCAAATTTATTGCGACTTTTCTGGTTACGCTGATATCGCTATTGGCACTGCAGAGATCATGGGCTTCCGTTTAATGGAGAATTTCAAACGGCCTTATTTCGCCCGGACGGTATCTGAATTTTGGCGAAGATGGCATATATCTCTATCTACCTGGTTTACGGACTATGTTTATATATCCCTGGGAGGTAACCGGGTGTCAGTACCAAGGCTATATTTTAATCTGATGATCGTATTTCTGATCAGCGGATTGTGGCATGGCGCCAGCTGGACCTATGTTGTATGGGGTGGCATTAATGGCTTCTACCTTATTGTTGGAGCTATTGTTAAAGCGCCAAAAGAAAAGTTGCATAAAGCTGCAGGTATTACCAAGATTAATGCCTTCTACACCCTTATTCAAATAATTACAACCATAATACTGATTTCCTTCTCCTGGATATTCTTTCGCGCGAACGACATGCACAGTGCACTTTATGCGGTAAATAAAATAGTTACAGCTTGGGGACACCTATTTATTCAGGAGAACATGCTTTATGTATTTTTAGGAGCAGCGGTACTATTTTTAAGCGAATTAGTGCAGGAATATTACCCACAGCATAAGTGGTTTATAAAAAGCGACCACTTTGTGGTGAGATGCCTATCTTATTCTTTTTTAGCCGTATCAATAGTGGCGTTAGGAGTTTTTGATGGAAGCCAATTTATTTATTTTCAATTTTAACTTTGAAGCTGACTGGAAAATATCAAAATATTTATAAAGTACTGCTGTGCTTAGCACTTTTGTTTCTGCTGGACAGAACAGTTGGTTGGGGCCTGCGCTACCTTTATTTTAAGCCGAAAGAAGGCAAATACCATGATCTTACTTATGCCCTGGACTCTACCAGAGCTGATCTTGTGATTGTAGGATCGTCAAGAGCTACCCATAGTTACGTAGCACAACAAATACAAGACAGCCTGCATATAAGTTGTTATAATGCCGGCATGTGGGGTACTCGTTTTTTGCATCAGTATGCAACGCTGCAAACTATTGTACACCGGTATCACCCTAAAATAATTATCTGGGATTACTGGGAAGGCCTTGTCAAAAACGAACTTACTTATCAGGATGTGGCATCATTGGACCCTTTTTACAACACACATGAAGAAATCAGGAAAGTTATAGATTTCGCAAAGCCTTCAGAAAAGTACAAAATGCTGTCGCGGGTTTATCCTTATAACTCAACCCTGATGTATAACCTTAACAAGGTTGTAAATGCATATAAAAGCGATAAAAAGGAAGCGTCGGTAAAGGGTTTTGTACCGCTTAAACATACCTGGACAGAACCGCTAACTGTATCATCCTACAATGGAGCTACTATGCCCATTGATAGTAATTGCGTGAGGTTTTACAAAGCCGCTATAGCTTTTTGCAAAAAAGAGAATATAAAACTGATTATGATTGAATCTCCCTATTATGGCAAGTACCTGCAGCGACCAAACTACGATGTTTTAGCTGAACAAATAGCACACGAGCAGGACATACCTTTTCTTGATATGACTAACAAAGGCACGCTCCTAACGGCCGGTAACTTCTCGGAGCCTAAACACCTCAATGAAAACGGCGCGCACCTTTTTACAGCAGAGGTTATCAAAGCCATCCGTAAGCATACCGACGAGATTATAAAACAATAAAGCCCCCTGCAATTCGCAGGAGGCTTCTGTTTTGTTGTGGCTTTTGTGTTGTATGTTTTACAAACCGAAACCGTAAGCAATACGAAGACCTACTGTACCGAAGTTGTTGCTCTGGCCAGTGTAGTTCTCATAACGCACACCAACATCCCAGCTTTGGTTTGCCCAGCCTATACCAGGTGAAGCAAGAAACTTGGTGTTTGTGTCATAGTCCGGACCGCCTTTAACTTCTCCAAAACCAGAAGTTTCAAAAGCTGCACCCAGTTCACCGCTCAAATAAACATTTTGAGAAATGAAGGCTTTGATACCTACTTTAGCTGGTACTAAACCGTAAGATTTGTAGTCAACACCGGTATTGCCTATCTCTTTACCAAAATAGCCATTGTAGCCAGATGTGATGGTTAAAGCAAGGTTGTCAGCTAGGCCATACTGCAGGCGTGGAGAAACACCAAGGCCGAAGCTCGAAATATCTTTCAAGTTACCAGTTGGCAATAAACCTTCTACACCAATACCAAAGCGCCATTTTCCTCTTGGAGTTGATTGTGCACTAGCTGTAGTAGTTCCGATAAATAAAGCTGCGGCTGTAAAAGCTGCGGCTACTAAAGTTGTCATTTTTTTCATTGTCGTGTTTTTAGTAGTAAACAATTTAATTGTGATAACCCGGCATAATCAAATACTTTGCCAGTGTATGCCAATCAATACGTTAATACTTACAACTTTTTTAAAATAAAATTGCCATTTTAATAATTAGCAACGCTATTTTTGAACATAGATGCACTGATAATCAATAAATTTATGCACGCTCATGACTGTGCACGATAGTTGGCAGATAAGCTGTATCACAATTTTAAGAAATTGTGAAATCCGTTCCCGTTAGCATACAAAAGTGTATGCTTAATACTATAAAAACGTTTAATGAAACCTTGACAAAGTGGTGGCTTTGCCGTGCCGCTTAACATTAATTAACGTTATTTAACAGTTTACAACCGTTTATACCATAAAAAAAGCCCCTTGGCGGGGCTTCTCGTTATGTCAATTCTTAATGATTTTCTTCAGCGTCGGGGTCATAGTTTTTTTCCAACTCCGCCAGCTTTTCTTTGCCGTAAGCCACCTTAGTGATAAGGTAAAACAATACCGGCACGATGAATATTGCCAGCGATGTAGCCGTGAGCATACCGCCAAATACCGTGAAGCCGATTGTTTTACGTGCTTCGGCACCAGCACCTGATGCAAACAGCAACGGTAACACACCAAGTATAAACGCCAGCGACGTCATGATAATTGGCCGCAAACGAAGCCGTACCGCCTCCAGTGTAGCCTTTTCAAGTTCCATACCCCTATCCACGCGCTCCTTGGCAAATTCCACAATTAGGATGGCGTTCTTAGCTGCCAAACCTATAAGCGTAATCAGACCGATTTGCGCATAAACGTTGTTAGTAAGCGTACTACTAAATGATAAAAATAATATGGCACCAAAGGCACCAAGCGGCACGGCAAGCAGTACCGAGAACGGAACCGACCAGCTTTCATACAACGCAGCCAGGAACAGGAATACAAACCCGATAGATAAAGCAAATATGTATATTGTTTTAGATCCTGACAGGATCTCCTCACGGCTCAAACCGGAGAACTCGTACCCGTAGCCCTGAGGCAGCGTTTGCGCTGCAACTTCCTGTAACGCCTTAATAGCGTCACCCGAGCTATACCCAGGTTTTGTTGCACCGTTTATCTCCGCAGAACGGAACAAGTTGTAGTGCGATATCAAAGGTGCATTCTCAATAACCTTGTAAGAGGTAAGCGTACTTAGCGGCACCATGCTTCCCTGCGAGTTACGCACAAAATACTGCCCTATGTTTTGTATACTGGTACGATAATTTGTATCCGCCTGTGTAAGCACGCGGAAGTTACGGCCGTAAATAGTGAAGTCGTTTACGTAAGCACTACCCATATACGTTTGCAGGGCATTGTTGATGTCTGATATTGCTACCCCCAGCTTTTTAGCTTTCTCCCTGTCGATAGTGAGTTGATAAGCAGGTGTATGCGCACCAAAGAAAGAGAAAGCCTTGGCTATCTCCGGTCGTTGGTTCACGGCACCTACGAACGTGTTAAGCACCTTCTCGAAATTCTTGATATCGCCGCCTGCTTCTTTTTCCTGCAGGATGAACGAGAAACCACCTGTGTTACCTAAACCAGGTATCGCCGGAGGAGAGATAACTACAACGCTGGCCTCTTTAAATTTCAGCAGCTTCTTCTGGATAGTTGCAATCACCCCATTCAGCTGATCTTTTTCATCTTTACGCTCTTCCCATGGCTTCAGCTGCACAAATATGGTAGCACTGTTAGACTTTGTTGCAAAGTTAACCGCGTTCAAACCGCCTAAGGCTGCAAAGTGGTTTATAGCTCCTACTGTCTTCAGCGTGTCCATCATTTCGTGTAATACAGCTACAGTACGTTCGGTAGATGAACCTTCAGGCAAGTCGTAAGTTACATAAACACGGCCCTCATCCTCCAACGGGATAAAGCCGGATGGTTTACCTTTAAACAATAACACTGTACCTACCACCACGCATATCAATATAACGATAACAAACTTCGAGTGCTTAATACCTTTATCAACAGCATTACGGTAACGACCGGTAACCCTATCAAACCATAAGTTGAACTTGTAAAATAACTTGTTGATACCGGTAGAATTCTCATCTATTTTATGTGGACGAAGCAGCAAAATACACAACGCTGGGGTAAGTGATAAAGCGACAAAAGCAGATATCAATACAGAGATAGCAATGGTAATTGCGAACTGCTGATATAACCTTCCTACTATACCCGGCACAAAACCAACCGGCACAAACACTGCCGCGAGGATGAGCGCAATAGCAATAACTGGAGCGGATATATCTCGCATGGCGTGTTCTGTAGCTTCACGCGGATCCATCCCCTTTTCATCCATGTAGTGCTGAACTGCTTCCACCACCACGATGGCGTCATCCACCACAATACCTATTGCGAGTACGAAGCCAAACAACGTTAGCGTATTAATAGTAAAGTGTAGCGGAATAAAAAAGATGAACGTACCAACTATCGATACCGGAATAGCCAGTACAGGTATAAGTGTTGTACGCCAGTTCTGCAAGAACAGGAATACCACCACAATTACCAGCGCCAGCGCGATAACTAAGGTTTCAATTACTTCTTCCAATGAAACCTTTACCACTGTTACCGACTCGAAAGGTACTACGAAGTCCACATCCGCAGGGAATGTAGCTTTTAGTTGCTTCATAGTAGCCACAACATTGTTTGCTGTTTCGATAGCGTTACTACCTGGCGCCTGGTATATAAGCAGGTACGAGGCACGTTTACCGTCAACAAATGAGTTACCGGAGTAATTAAATTTACCAAGTTCCACACGCGCCACATCTTTCAGGTGGACTACCGCGCCGTTTTCAGGGCGGGTTTTTACGACTATGTTCTCAAACTCGGCTTTGCTGGTTAAACGGCCTTTTACAAGAACGGTATACTCAAACGTTTGCCCCTTCATTTGTGGTGTAGCACCAACGGTACCAGCGGCAACCTGGGCGTTTTGCTCTTGCAATGATTGCGTAACATCAGCAGCAGTCATGTTGAGTGCCGCCAGTTTATCGGGCTTCAGCCAGATACGCATACTAAAGTCGTCTGCACGGGTAAACACGTCACCCACGCCTTTAGTACGCAGCAAAGCGTCTTTAATAAATACGTTGGTATAGTTATCTACAAAAGTTACATCGTGTGTGCCCTTAGGCGAAAACATGGCAACCAGCATCAGGATGCTTGGATTACGTTTACGCACGATCAAACCAAGTCGCTGTACTTCCTGCGGCAGCGTTGGCTGTGCAATACCCACACGGTTTTGTACGTCAAGCGCTGCTATATTAATGTCAGTACCTACTTCAAAGTTAACCGTCATGCTCATGGCACCGTTGCTGGTGCTGTTACTTTGCAGGTAGGTCATGCCGGGGGTACCATTCACCTGCACCTCTACAGGTGTAGCAACGGTTTGCTCTACTGTTAACGCGTCGGCACCGGTGTAGTTACCGGTAACCTGTACTGTAGGTGGTGTAATTTCCGGGTACTGCCCTATCGGCAGGCTCAGGATAGAAAGGATGCCCACGATAACTATCACCAGTGATATTACAATGGCGGTTACTGGGCGTCGTATAAAGGTGTCTGCGATCATTATTAAATTCTTTAAGCTTTAAAATAGGGTACTACCCTCCTGCTTATTGGTCTTTTTATTTGCTTTGAGTTGCAGGTTTACCTCCGCCAGCCGGGGCACCTGCGCCTGAAGCTCCTGCTCCTGTTGCAGCCGGAGGAGGGCCAAGTGTTATCTTACCACCGTCTCTTAACCGCTGGAAACCTTCAGTTACAATTTTATCGCCCGGTTTAACGCCGTCAAGCACAATAACATTAGCCTGTACACGCGGGCCTAACGTTACCTTTTGTTGTTTGGCGATAGTATCCTGAGAAATGAATACAAAGTACTCGCCCATTTGCTCAATTACAGCTTTGTAAGGTATCTGCACTTTATCACCAGATGCCGTGTTAAGTACCTTAAGCACACCGCTCATACCGTCCTTAAGATCATCTTTAGGATTGGGGAACTGTATACGTACTTTAATACTTCCGGTCTGATCGCTTACACCACGGTCAATCGCGAACACCTTACCATGATAAGGGTACTCATCTCCATTGGCCATCGTTAACCTAAAAGTAGAATCGCTGCTTGCTTTTTGAAGTTTGTAAAAGCGATCGATGTCCTGCTCGTTTACTACAACATCAACACCTATAGGGTTGCCTGCAGAGATGGTGTTCAGCAAGGTTGTACCCGGTGACACCTGTGCGCCTAGCTTTACCTGTGAGATGCCGATACGGCCGGTGAATGGCGCGCGGATGGTAGCATAAGAAAGATCAGTAGCTGCAGATGCAAGTGCTGCCTGCGCTACGCTCACCTGGCTGCGGCTGGTTTCATAAGCTGCGGTGGCCTGGTCAACAGTTTGGCGGGCAACAGCATCATTTTTCAACAGCATGTTATACCTGTCTACGTCTTTTTGTGCTTTTACCAGGTTAGCCTTTGCGCTGGAAACGTTGGCTTGTGCCTGTTCGTAAGCAGCAACATACTTGCGCCTGTCTATTTCGTACAAAGGTGCTCCTTTTGTAACCACATCACCTTCTTTAAAGAATATGCCGGTGATAAAGCCGCTTACCTGGCTGCGAAGCTCTACGGTGTTAATAGCTGTTACTACACCCTGGTAGTTATCATAATAGGTTGCATATGCTTTTTCGGCAGCAACAACGTTTACAGGCGTAGGGGGCGGTGCAGCCGCGGCAGCATCTTTCTTACTTTTATCACCGCAGGCTGTTACAGCGAGCAACGCAACAGCGGCTAAAAACGAATTGTATTTGTTTATCATGGTCATATTCTATTCAAGTGGCAAGGTTCCTAAAGCTCTTTGAAGATCAATTTTTGCTGATAGCAGCTGGAATAACGCGTTGTAGTAATTAAGTTCGGCGGTGCGAAGGTCGGCCTGAGCAACAATAACATCCAGGTAAGTTTTAATACCCTCACGATATTGCAAATCCACTACCTTATATACATCCTGCGCAAGCTGCACATTTTGGCTTAGCAGCTGCCAGTTGGTGTAATTGCTTTTATAATTTGCAAGCGCCTGTACATACTCAGTGTTAATGGCATTGCGGGTATTTTCAAGGTCAAGATCTGTACGTTTAACCTGCAAGCGGGCCTTGCTTAAGTTTTGTAACCTTTTTGTACCGGTAAAAATTGGAATGTTTAATGAGAGGCCAACGTAAGATGTTGGGTATCCTTTATCGTACAAACCACTAAAGCTATCATTAAAGTAAGCAAGGCTATAAGCGCCTACAGCAGATAATGAAGGCAGGAAACCCCAACGGTAATAAGACACATTAAGGTTTTGCAGGCTTTTAGTGCTTTCTAACAAACGGTATTCAACCCGGTTGCCGTAATTCAACATCTGAGTAGTGTCTGCCACCGCTTCGTTTTGGAGTCGTGCAGAATCATACGACAGTACTATCTGTCTGTTCGGGTCGAAACCCATCGTTTGTTTTAGGAAAGCAGTTTTACTTTTGATAGCTTCCTGAGTTTGCTTTTGTGATGCGAGGGCGTTGTTTAAGGCGATAGTTGCCTGTTTATAATCTGTTTTATCAACCACACCTGCCTGGTAGCGCGAGTAAGCATCCTTTAAACTGCGGCGAAGCCGTACAATATCTTCCTTAATAATATCCAGTTGGCGCTGAGAAAGCAACACATCGTAAAACGCCTTACTTACATCAGATACCAGGTCTATTTTGTTGCTCTCGGTATTTTGCTTGTAGTACTGCCTTGAGTATTTAGATGCACGCGACGCCAGCAACACATCATTATTATATATAGTTTGACTAGCCGATACGCCAAGTGTAGATACATTTTTAGCTATGGCCAGGTTCTGCTGTGAAGTGCCGGTGCCTGTTCCTCCCGTGCCTGTACCACCTGTGCCGGTTCCACCGGTACCAGTACCGCCAGTGCCGGTACCAACACCTGTTGCCACACCGCCACCAATGATGTTGGGACGCTGAAAATAATGCTGAACACTATTGCTGCTGTTCACCTGCGGCAGCCATCCCGACAAACCTATACGGATGTCGCGCTCGTTGATCTGCTCATCAATATATGCCTGCTTTAGTACAGGCTGGTTGCGCAGCGCGTACTGTACACTTTGTTTTAATGTTACAATAGCTACTCCCGTATCAACTGAGGAACTTTGAGCAAATACCGCAATTGGTAAAAAAAATAGTATATTAGTAAGGTATAGAAAGCAGAATTTTTTCATAGAGGAATACAGTTCGAATATTACAACCAAAATAGGGACCGAAAGTTCCCATTGATTTTTGATTTATTAAGTATAGCGCTGCGAAGATGAAACAATTATAAAACAATATAAAGTTGGCAACAGAATTTTTACTTAGTAAAGATATTTAGGCTTAAAACAGCATAATTGTTCATCTTTTTGAGAGAAATTGAAAATTGGTGACATTGATTAAATAAAAATTTAATTAATTTGCCTGATGAAGTAGTATGCCGTGGCGTGGCTTGAATGAAATGTGTGTAAATTTTTTTGCATGTTGTATGCCCGAGTTTTGCTTATTCATGGTATTTTTACAAAAATTTAAAGAAGTGTTAATAAATGGTTAAAAAGTTACACGAGAAGATAGCCCAGTTCCAGGATGCGAATATGATCCGGGCACAGGGACTGTATCCTTTTTTCAGGCCTATAGAAAGCGGCCAGGATACAGAAGTTATTATAAATAACCAGCGTGTTTTAATGTTTGGTTCTAACTCCTATCTGGGATTAACCAACCACCCCAAAATCAAAGAAGCTACAAAAAAAGCCATTGATAAGTATGGATCTGGCTGTGCCGGATCAAGATTTTTGAACGGTACACTTGATATTCATATTGAGCTGGAAAACCGTTTGGCAAATTATGTTGGCAAAGAAGCTGCTGTGCTTTTCAGCACCGGCTTTCAGGTGAACCTGGGCGTATTATCATGCATTACCGGCCGTAACGATTACTTGATACTTGATGAATACGACCACGCCTCTATTATAGACGGCAGCCGTTTGTCTTTCTCTAAAGTGATCAAATACGCGCACAATGATATGGCAGATCTGGAGCGCAAGCTTAGCATCCTGCCGGAGGAAGCCGTGAAGGTTATTGTGGTGGACGGTATCTTCAGCATGGAAGGCGATATTGTTAAATTGCCCGAAATTGTTGAGCTAGCTGATAAATATGGTGTTAACATTATGGTTGACGACGCCCACAGTTTAGGCGTTATTGGTAAAAATGGCTCTGGCACTGCATCTCACTTCGGCCTAACCAACCAGGTAGATCTGATCATGAGCACCTTTAGCAAGTCTCTTGCCTCTCTTGGTGGTTTCATTGCTGCCGACTATGAAACTATAGATTACATTAAACACCGTGCGCGTTCTTTAATGTTTAGTGCGAGCATGACGCCTGGCTCAGTTGCCAGTGTTATTGCTGCTTTGGATATTATAGAATCTGAACCTGAACGTATACAGAAGCTTTGGGATAATACAAATTATGCCATGAAACTGCTTACCGACGAAGGTTTTGATGTAGGCGCTACTGAAAGCCCGATCATACCTATATATATACGCGACAATGCCAAGACTTTCCTGGTGACAAATTACTTGCAAAAGGCAGGTATCTTCGTTAACCCGGTTGTCTCTCCTGCTGTACCTTCCGACTCATCTTTACTGCGTTTTTCTTTAATGGCTACGCACACATTTGAGCAGATAGATGAAGCTGTAGAAAAGTTGATAGCGGTATGTAAAGAAGTTGGTGTAAACACCATTAAAGAAAATATATAACCAATTATCAACTGTCTGTAAAAGCCCTGCTTCTGTTCATTGCCCCCGCTGTGTCCCGGAGTTAATCTCTCATGATGAAAAAAATAGTCCCGGTTCAATCAAAAAAAGAGCTTGCTTCTTTTATTGATTTTCCGCATGAATTGTACAAAAACGATCCAAACTACGTACCGGAATTATTTATAGCTCAAAAGGATTTGCTAACCACGCACCCTTTTCACAAGCACTCATCGCTGCAAACATTTTTGGCTTATGACGGAGACAAGATAGTTGGCCGTATTGCCGCTATTTACAACACCAATCATAACAAATTCAACAATGTTAACGATGGCTTTTTCGGCTTTTTTGATTGTGAGAACAACCAGGAAACTGCCGATCTGCTGTTAACTACTGCGGCTAACTGGGTTAAAGAAAAAGGTGCTACTAAGTTAGTAGGCCCGGTAAACCCATCTACCAACGAAACCTGCGGGCTTTTGATCAAAGGTTTTGATAAGCCGCCGGTTGTTATGATGCCGTACAACCCCCAGTATTATGTTACGCTGCTAGAGCAAGCAGGTTTACAGAAACAGACAGACTTACTAGCCTGGTACTGGGAAGGCGGAAATTACAATGATAAATCGTTACAGATGCTAGACAGGCTGCAGGAACGCCTGACACGCAATAGCGGCATTACTATACGAAAAATAAACCTTAAAAAATTTAAACAGGAAGCTGATGCCTTGCGTGATGTATACAACAAGGCATGGGATAAGAACCTTGGTTTCTTCCCGATGACCAACGAGGAATTTGATTATACCGCTAAAGATCTTAAGATGATACTTGACCCCGATTTCGCGCTTGTTGCTGAGCAGAATGGGAAGATAGTAGGTTTTGGTGTTGCCATACCAGACATCAACCAAATACTAAAAACAATAAAAAAAGGTCGCTTATTGCCTACCGGTATTTTTAAGCTCCTGTTGAATAAAAGTAAGATACAAGGTATCCGTATTATGCTTCTAGGAGTTATAGACGGGTATCGCAAGATGGGCATAGAGGCTTGCCTTTATGGTAGCATTATAAAAGAATACCGCCGTAAGGGCTTGAAATATGCAGAAGCATCATGGACGCTTGAAAAAAACGACATGGTCAACCGCGCTATCGAGGCAATTGGCGGCGATCAATACAAAACATACAGGATTTACGAAAAGGAAATATAAGATAACCTATCTCTGAACAAGAGGAACAGAGCAAGATACAAGTGCAATGCCCCAGGAATACCAAGCCCTTGCACCAAAGCAGTTCAAATTGTATATTTTAGTTTCATCTGCCTGTAAACTTTGTAAATAATACTGTCGGCTTGAAGGTAAAAACGAGTTCTTTGCGCCGCAGACCGGGCAACTAAAACCGGCTACACATCAGACATGGCTTAGACCATTATGAAAAACAAGAAAATGATAACTATCGTGGGTTGCTTCTTCAGCCGGCTTAGGATAGTTTCATTATACATTTAACACTAATTACGATAATGAAGATCAACATTAAACCTGCCGAAGGTAAACTAGGTATTTTAATACCAGGTTTAGGAGCGGTAGCTACAACCCTGATTGCCGGCGTTGAAGCCGTTAAGAAAGGCATTTCTCAGCCTGTGGGTTCACTTACACAAATGGGAAGCATCCGTTTAGGAAAAAGGACTGAGAACCGTCACCCGAAGATCAAAGACTTTGTGCCTTTGGCTAAGTTAGAAGACATTGTTTTTGGTGGTTGGGACGTATATGAAGATAACGTGTACGAAGCGGCAATGAACGCAAAAGTACTTGAGCCAACATTATTGAACCAGGTACGTGAAGGCTTAGAATCTATTAAACCGATGAAAGCCGCGTTTGATAAGAACTATGCTAAAAACCTGGATGGCACCCACGTTAAAACCGGTACCCGCCAGGAACTTGCTGAGCAGGTGATGGAAGACATCAAGAACTTTAAAGAGCAGAACGGACTTGACCGTGTGGTATTAGTTTGGTGCGGTTCTACGGAAGTTTACTTTGAAGGTTCGGAAATACACGAAACCCTTGCTGCTTTCGAGCAGGCATTAAAGGACGATGACAAACGCATTGCTCCTAGTATGATCTACGCATATGCTGCTTTAAAGCTGGGTGTACCATTTTCTAATGGCGCTCCTAACCTTACGGTGGATATCCCTGCGATGATCGAGCTGTCTAAGTTAACACAAACTCCTATTGCAGGTAAAGACTTCAAGACCGGTCAAACTTTAATGAAGACCGTTTTGGCTCCGGGCCTTGCTGCACGCGCATTGGGCGTACACGGCTGGTTCTCTACCAATATTTTGGGTAACCGTGATGGTTTGGTGTTAGACGATCCGGATAACTTTAAAACTAAGGAAGTTTCGAAACTTGGCGTATTGGAAGATATCCTTCGCCCTGATGAGAACCCTGAGTTGTATGGTGAGATCTTCCACAAGATCCGTATCAACTACTACCCTCCTCATGGTGATAACAAAGAAAGCTGGGACAACATCGACATTTTTGGCTGGTTAGGCTACAAAATGCAGATAAAGATCAACTTCCTTTGCCGTGACTCTATCCTTGCAGCGCCTATTGCTTTGGATCTTGCTATTTTCAGCGATATGGCTAAACGTGCAGGCATGAGCGGTATACAGGAGTGGTTATCATTCTACCTGAAGTCGCCTCAAACTGCACCTGGTTTACACGCAGAAAACGACATCTTCAAACAGTTGATAAAACTGGAAAACACCCTGCGTTACCTGATGGGTGAAGACCTTATCACGCACCTTGGTCTTGATTACTACGATGACATGTTTGCAGGTCAGCAACAGTAACATTACATCTCTACAATAACAAATAAAGCCGGGTAAATACCCGGCTTTATTTGTTTAAAACGTTTATTAGGTCAGCTATCTTTCAGGTTTTCGTTCACAAAGTTTTGAATATAATTTCTGATCATCTCCCTTACTATTCTGAATTGTTCCATAATCTCCTCTTCAGTTCCCGTCGCTTTTGCCGGGTCCGGAAAATTGTAATGCAACCTGACAGCATTCGACGGGAAGTAAGGGCAGCTTTCTTTAGCTTTATCGCAAACAGTGATTACAAAGTCGAACGGGATGTTTAAATACTCATTCACATTGTTTGACGTATAATCGCTAATATCTACGCCGTCTCGCTTCATAATTTCTATTGCTCTAGGATTAACACCATGTGTTTCGATGCCTGCGCTATAGATACTTGCTTTTCCTTTTGTAAAATGGCGCAGGTAGCCATCGGCTATTTGGCTACGGCAACTATTACCTGTACATAATACTAGTATATTCTTCATTTGATTATCAAGTTAACTGCAACAACCGGGTGCACAGCAGGCTTGGGATTCTGTTGGCTTTTGAGCAAACACTGTCACACTGAAAATACCTGTACTTCCTCCTTTGAATGCAGACAGTTCCTGTTCATTCAGATATTTAGTTAAGATATCATCCGGGATAATGATCGGTTTTTCTTTCTGTACCGTCATACCTGTGAAACCGTTAGCAACAATCAAATCGAGATAGGTATTTTTCTGGATAGCACCAGACACACAACCTGCATACATCTCAGCGTCGCGCCTTAATGCTTCGGGCAGATCTCCTACCAAAACCACATCAGATATACTAAAATGTCCTCCTGGTTTCAGCACACGATAAATCTCCTTGAAAACGCCGTCTTTATTTGGAACCAGGTTAAGCACACAATTGCTTACAACAACATCGGCAATGTTAGAGGTTACGGGCATTTTCTCAATGTCACCCTGCCTGAACTCAACATTATTAAAGCCCAGCTTTTCTGCATTGGCACGTGCTTTATCAATCATAGCGGGAGTAAAATCTATTCCAATTATCTTGCCTGTTTCCCCTGCTTCCGCTCGGGCCACAAAACAATCGTTACCAGCGCCGCTCCCAAGGTCGATAACCACATCCCCCTTCTTTATCAATGCAAATTGTGTGGGCAATCCACACCCAAGCCCCAAGTCTGCTTCAGCATTGTAGCCAGCTACCTGCGTGTAGTCGTCCGTCATAATGTTGTATACTTCCGTGGAACATCCTCCGGCACCACAACAAGACGATTGATTGGTTTCCTTGTCCTGTAAAGCAATTTCGCTATACTTCTGCCTTACAATTTCTTTTAATTCCTGATCTGTTTCCATATTTATTGTAATATTACGATTGATTTTATGAAATAAAAATTAACAACAAGTGCCGCTTTCCTGATAAGAAGAAAACAGCACATTAAATTTCTCCTGAAGGTTCTTCCATGCTTTTGGTTCGATGCAATAACAAACACTTACACCTTCAATAGTCCCTTGTATAAGGCCGGCGTTTTTTAGCTCTTTTAAGTGCTGTGAAATAGTTGCCTGTGCTAAACCCAATTCAGTGACCAGGTCGCCGCATATGCAGGCATTAGCTTTAATTAGTTCTTGCAGAATGGCAATACGTGCCGGGTGGGCAATAGCTTTTAACTGAACAGCCAATTGGTTCTGCTCATTAGTATACATCTCGGTTTTAGTCACTCCCATACATCGCAATATTACGATAAATAGTTGAGATACAAGTTTATTTTGTATTTAACTTACTACTCTCCAATTTTTATCGTACATGGTAACAATTACCAACCTAGCACGTCTACATCAGCAATAAGCTACATTATTTAATACAAAAGATGAGATCACAAACTACAATTTTGGTTCCACCGGAGTTAAAATCAACAACTACATTTGACTTTTTGACCACAATAGTCTGTAGCGAATTTTTGCTACATTTGCACCTTAAGTAGCAGGCAAATTCCAAATTATCACTAGCTACTTATTATCAATAGCAGTAAATTAAAATTATCCCCATTAAGTTAAATTATTAGCCAGTTAGGTTGTATCCGCCAACAGCAAGTTTATAAATGAATAATAAGATCAATACCAAGTATTTACTGCTAATACTATTCTTGTTTGTAAGCTCAGCGTTATCTGCTCAAACCATTGTTACCGGCACTGTTACCGATGCCGGGAATAAACAACCGCTTCCATTTGTAACCGTTACTTTCCCCGGTAGCACAATAGGTGTTAACACAAATGACCAGGGCCAGTTTTCTATAAGATCTTCTCAGCCGTATACTCAGCTTAAAGCCAGTTACCTTGGCTATAAGGATGCCATAGTTCAGGTTACGCCGGGCAAGCAGCAGGTGATCAACATCCGCATGTTTCCGTCTGCAAAATCGCTTACTGAAGTTACAGTAAAAGGAAAAAAGAACGCGCGCTACACCAATAAAGAGAATCCTGCGGTAGAACTCATCCGCAAGGTTATTGCTAATAAAGATAAGAACCGGCCCGAAGCTTACAATTTTGTAGAATATAAACAATACGATAAGATGCAGTTCTCGCTCAGCAACTTGTCAGAAAAGATAACAGAGCGTAAATTCTTCAAGAAATATAACTTCCTTTTCGAGAATAAAGACAGTGTAAGCTATCCCGGCAAATCGTTACTGCCCATTTACCTGGTAGAAAAGCTATCTCAGGTATACTATCGCAAAAGCCCTGAGATTAAAAAGGAAGTGCCGTTGGGAGAAAAAAGCGTGAACTTCGGCCCTGCAGTTGATAACGAAGGTGTTGGTCAATACTTTAAGCACTTGTATGCAGATGTTGATATATATGCTAACAGCTCTTACCTGCTTGGACGACAGTTTTTAAGCCCCATTGCTGATGCGGCACCCTCTTATTACAAATTCTTTATCACAGATACAATTACAACTGCCGACAACAAGAAACTGGTACAGCTAAGCTTTACGCCACGTAACACCAACGACATCTTGTTTGAAGGTGATATATATATTACGCTTGACGGTAACTACGCCGTACAAAAGGCTGCCCTTACCATAAATAAAAACATCAACGTGAACTTTGTTCGCATGATGCATGTCGACCTTAGCTTTGAGGCCAATCCAGACGGTCGTTATCACCTTAGCCGCAGCAACACCTTTGCGGATTTCGGTATCACGCAAAAGCGTAAAAGCGGGCTTTTTGGGGTGCGCACCGTTACGTTTGCTAACTATGTTGTGAACAAACAGGAGCCTGAGTTTATGTACGCCCCAAATATGGAGGTGAACGACGAGGTGAAGCACCGAAGCGAAGAATTCTGGCGCGAGAACCGGCTCGATACACTTACCACAGCAGAATCAAAGGTTTATAAAAACATTGACAGCCTCACCCACATGCCGTCCTTCCGCCGTACTGCTGATTTGGTTACCCTTTTATTGGCGGGATATAAAGGTTTTGGGAAATTTGAAGTAGGACCTGCAAGTACGTTTTATAGCTTCAACCCCATAGAAGGTTTTAGGCTGCGTGTTGGTGGCCGTACTACAACGGAGCTAAGCAAACGCTACTATTTTGAAGGATATGGTGCGTACGGTTTCAAAGACGACCGCTGGAAGTACTTTCTAGCGGCAACATACTCACTTAATAGTAAAAGTATTTACCGTTTCCCGCAAAACTACCTGCGTGTAAGTTATCAGCGTGACACCAAAATACCGGGCCAGGAGCTACAGTTTATACAGGAAGACAACGTATTGTTATCTTTTAAGCGTGGCACAAACGATAAGTACTTGTATAACGATCAGTTCAAAATTGATTATGTGCGCGAGTTTGAGAACCACTTTTCGTATAAACTAGGTTATCGTAACTGGGTGCAAACACCTACCGGCACATTGTTCCCGTTTGTTGACAACAGCAACAACATCATTTACCACCTTACCACGTCAGAGGTATCTGCGGGTATCCGTTATGCTCCAAATGAGCAATACTACCAGGGTAAAATGTTCCGCACACCTATCATTAATAAATATCCAATTGTATCGCTCGACTTTACAGCAGGTTTAAAGAACTTTTTAGGCGGAGAATATAATTACCAGGACATAAAGGCAAGATTTGATAAACGCTTTTATATAGCTCCATTCGGATTTTCAGACGTAACTGTTGAAGGTTCGCGGATATTTGGCAATGTACCCTATCCGCTATTAAATATTCACAGAGCCAATCAAACCTTTGCCTATGTTATCGACTCTTATAACCTGATGAACTTTCTTGAATTTGTAAGCGACAGGTCAGCAAGTGTAAATATCGACCAGCATTTCGGTGGTTTCTTTTTTAATAAAGTACCTTTGCTAAAACGTTTAAAGCTGCGCGAAACAGCATCTTTCAAGGCACTATGGGGAGGAATAAGCACGCAAAATAACCCGGCTACCAATCCGGAGACTTTTCAGTTCCCGGTTAACGCTGCGGGTGCGCCTATTACCTACACACTTGGCAATACTCCTTATATGGAAGCCAGTGTTGGTGTAGAAAACATTTTCAAGTTTATCAGGCTTGACGTTGTAAAAAGACTATCGTACCTGGACCACCCGGATATTGCCAAGATTGGCTTAAGGGTCAAAATCAAGTTCGATTTTTAATTATTGTTGAATTTTTTTATTTTTATTATATAATGGAACAGCAAACATCAATACGCACCAGTTTACAGCTGGGGATATACAAGATTATTGATCCGTTTGTTAAGCTGCTGATCAAATTGGGCTTAACACCAAATGCGGTTACATCAATTGGTTTTGTATTGAACGTAGGCGTTGCGGCCATCTTCATTATTGGAGCTGAGGACGGAAACCGGGGGGATTTTACTTATGTGGGGTGGGCAGGTGCCCTTATCCTTTTTGCAGGATTATTTGACATGCTGGACGGGCAGGTTGCACGTTTAGGTAATATGAAATCGGTATTTGGCGCTTTATATGACTCGGTGCTTGACCGTTATAGCGAACTTATTATGTTCCTGGGCATATGCTACTACCTGGTAGCCCACCATTACTTTCTGAGCTCTATATTCGCGTTTATAGCGCTTATAGGTTCGATGATGGTGAGTTACGTAAGAGCGCGTGCAGAAGGCCTTGGGGTAGAATCAAAAGGTGGCTTAATGCAGCGCCCGGAACGAGTTATTACCATCGGCGTCTTCGCTATAGCTTGTGGCATTACATCATCATACATCGGTGGCGATTATAAGCTGTTTGTACCCGGCATTCGCTTCCACGTGTTTGAAACCATGTCGGTTTTCACCTTTCCTATTGCAATACTTGCTGTATTAACAAATTTTACTGCCTTTAAAAGGTTAGTAGACGCCAAAAAGGCGCTGTCAGAGAACGAGCAATGATCTGGTACAAAAGTTTAAGATTACCGTTACTTTTAGTAGGGTTAGTTATTTGCGCAACACGTACACAGGCGACAAGTATTACCGATCCGGACAGTCGTTTAAGGCTGAACAATGCTTACGAAGGCGAGAAGCCAATTGTTTTTCCTACGCCTCCTGCAGACCTCAGCAGGCTGTTCTACGTACAGCGTATGCCTAATATCAACACGCTGATATACGAGCTTAACATTGACAAAGAAACAGGTAAGCCCAACGAGGATGCACCGGTACACCCCTACTGGATACGTTATGCAGATAAAGGCCAGAAAGAAGAGCTGAACTATGTACAACGCAAGTTTGCTTATGGGCTGGTGCAGAAAAAGACCGGTGAAGACAAGTATGATATCAGGTTTGTGTCATACAAAAAATTTCCGCTTACCCTTATGAAGGGTGCTGACGGAAAATATCATATCTTCGCAACTGTTGCGCAAAAGTTAATGGCGCTTAGTTATATATTTATTAAAATAGAGGGAGGTTCTTTCTGGTTGCCCAATATTGTGTATGTGGAGATGAGGGGCAACGACCCGGTGACCGGAAAAGAAATTACAGAACGTTTTAAACCCTGATGTTTTATGGCAAGGAATTTTGTTTCTAACTCGCAAGAATCCGTAAGGATGTTCAAAAGCGACCTTTTAGAAGGGTTGTCTAAAGTGCACTACTTTGTGCCGATTATAATTTTTGTACCTGTTATACTGGTTTGCAGCTATTTTGCCTACACAAACAACATTGGTGTTGGTAACTATATATGGTTGTTTTTAGCAGGCCTGTTCATATGGACGCTTACCGAATATGTTATGCACCGCTTTGTGTTTCACTTTGTGCCAAAGGCGCCCTGGGCATTACGCCTGCA
This sequence comes from Mucilaginibacter terrenus, assembly GCF_003432065.1. Lineage (NCBI taxonomy): Bacteria > Pseudomonadati > Bacteroidota > Sphingobacteriia > Sphingobacteriales > Sphingobacteriaceae > Mucilaginibacter > Mucilaginibacter terrenus. The sequence goes on from NZ_QWDE01000001.1 coordinate 1,200,587, forward strand.
CTTTATATTCCACGGTGTACATCATGATTACCCCAGCGACGCAAAGCGTTTGGTAATGCCGCCTTCCGCCAGCATACCTTTAGCTACCGCTTTTTACTTGCTGTTTAATGCTTTGCTGCCGGCCAATTACATTTTCGGCTTTTTTCCTGGCTTCATCTTAGGTTATCTTGTGTACGATATATCGCACTACGCCATACATCATTTCAACTTTAAAGGAAGCTTTTGGAAGAGGATTAAACAACACCACATGCTGCACCATTACCAGGATCCAACCAAGGGTTACGGTGTGAGCTCTCCCCTTTGGGATAAAGTGTTCAATTCGGATTTTATTAAAAAGCAGAATGGCTGATGCTGTTAATGGCAGCATCCGTATCAATCTTAAAAGTGTAAGTGTTGTAACGGGGCTGTCGGTTTTATACCTGATTATCTCCTACTTTCTGGTCGGCTTCAAAAGCGATCAGTTGGTGCTTATAGGCATCTTCAATGTACTTTTCTATGCATCGGTAGTTACCCGTAAATTCATCCTGGGTTTTTCTATCTTCATTGTCTATTGGATCATCTTCGATTATATGAAGGCGTTTCCAAACTACAATTATAATCCTGTAGCTATTGACGACCTGTACAACGCAGAAAAAAGTTTATTTGGCATTTACGTTGACGGTAAGCTGTTAACTCCAAACGAATACTTTTTGATCAGGAGTACATCCTTCATCGATGTAATGGCCGGTCTTTTTTACCTGTGCTGGATACCGGTTCCTCTTGGTTTTGCAGCCTACTTGTTCTTTAAAAATAAGCAGCAGTTCTTATACTTTTCGCTTACATTTGTTGTGGTAAACTTGCTGGGCTTTGTTGTTTACTATACCTACCCTGCGGCACCACCCTGGTATATACAGGCACATGGTTTTAACTTTCACCCTTTAACTCGCGGTAGCACCGCCGGGTTGGACCGTTTTGACAAATACTTTAACGTAAATGTGTTTAAATCCATTTACTCTAAAGGGTCTAATGTTTTTGCGGCAATGCCGTCGTTACACTCGTCATACCCGGTTATAGTATTGTATTACGGAATAAAAAATAAGCTTGGTGTAGCAAATATCTTTTTCTTTATAGTAACCGTAGGAATTTGGTTTACAGCTGTATATGCTAGCCACCACTACGTGTTGGATGTTCTGGCCGGTATTATATGCGCAATACTGGGTATAATACTATTTAATTTAATTCTCTCTTCTTCTAAGCTTATCAAAAGGTCACTTGATCATTACGAAAAGATCATTCAGTAGGCTATATTCAAGATTGTGAATAGTATTGTGTACAATTATTTAATAGTATTTACATTAAGCATACTGTTGATAAATATAATTTATGCACTTTTACCTGCATATCAGCGGGTTATATCATCCATACCTCAGATTGCAAGCGCCGGATGAACTTAGAAGCTTGTTACACTTATTCGGGCATGCAATTTGAATAACAATGGTGTATGTATGATATCTGCAACCAGATGAAAAAACTATTTATCCTTACCGCACTTCTATTTGCCGTATCCAGCCTAAAAGCAGCGCAGCATAGTGATCTTGACAGTTTGAAACAAAAGCTGCAATTGATTGCCTATGATTCACTAAAAGCTCCTGTATATACCGAAATAGCTAACGAGTATTTAAAATATGATACGATAACCAACCGAGGCATGAGGTTGAGATATCAAAACGAAGCTATCAACTACAGCATGATGGCTTTGCACTTGTACAGCCGTTACGATGATACATTAGGGTTGCGTACCTCATTCGAAGCATTATCTAAGGTATACACATCTCAGCGCAAGTTTGCACAGGCCAAATGGTTTATTCTGCAAAGCAACAGTATCTCCAGATTAAGGAACGATACTACAAACATTATATCTTCTCTTGTAAAGTTGGCCAACATAAAAATGCTTATTAAAGATTATAAGCTGGCCATGCGCGACCTTAATGAAGCTCTTGGTATGTCAATAAAGATCCGCACACCGCAAATGGAAGCCCTTGTACAAAAGAATTACGGATTTCTGTACAACAGAATGAAGGATTATGAAAAAGGCACGATTGCCATGAAGCGTGCAGATGACATACTGGACAGCATTAAAAAAGATGAAGAAGCTAAACTTACTGCGCTGCAAGTAGCACCTGATACCTCTGGTAGTAAGAAAGTAAAGCCGGTAACGAAAAAAAAACTACTCGCATCGTCCACAAAGAAAGCAGTTCGCAAAGCTCCGGTCAAAAAATTGGTAGCATCGTTATAGTTACTTCTATCATTGTTATCCTTGTTGTAATATTTAGCTACAGAAAAAGGAACACATAATCAGCTTTTGCCAAACTAAACCTTAAATGTTTCACGTTGTCCTATATACGTGATGAGAAAATACATCTTAGGTATAGCTTTAATAGCCACTCTGGCAACTGTAAGCAGTTTCGCGTATTTGCAGGAAGAGACTAGCTACGATAACTTTAAACAGGATTTCTTACGTCTTATCAATAAAACACGGCAAATGGGGTGTAATTGCGGTAACACGTATTACCCGCCTGCAGCGCCGTTGGTTTGGAACAACAACCTGGAGAAAGCAGCACAAGGCCATGCTAAAGACATGTCTAAACGCAGCTATTTCAGCCACACCAGTAAAGATGGCCGCAGCATGGAGGACCGAATAGTATTTGCTGGGTATTACTTCAAAGGATTTAAAAGCTTTATGATTGGTGAGAACATTGCTTTTGGTCAGACCAGTATTGATGAGGTAATGGCCGGCTGGTTTAAAAGTGAGGGTCATTGCAAAAATCTGATGAACCCGGGCTTTCAAGAAGTTGGTGTCGCCGAAGTAAACAAGTACTGGGTGCAGGACTTTGGAGGTCGAGAATCATTTTCTGCCGAACAGCAAAAACTTATTAAACAAGGAAAATACAGGCTGATACAAAAAGACGTAAGCAGCCACTAGTGCTCTTGTGCTGGCTTCTCGCGTTTGTCTGGCATAGGGCCGCGTTTGTAAATCACCAATCCGTTTAGGAAGTTACGTAACAGCTGATCTTTACAAGGCATAAAATTTGGATGATCATCGGCGCGGAAGATGGCGCTTAGCTCTGTCTTAGTCGTTCTGAAGTTTACTAGCTTTAAAATTTCAATAATGTCGTCATCGCGTAGCTGAAGCGCTACTCGGAGTTTTTTCATTACTTCATTATTGCTCATGCTATATCTTTTTAAATACTACCACACCATTGTGGCCACCAAAGCCAAATGTGTTGCTTAATGCTGCATTTACCTTTTTGTCTATCGACTCTCCTGTAACAATATGAAGATCCTGCGGTATTTGCGGGTCAATGGTTGTGGTGTTAATGGTTGCCGGTATAATGCCGTCGGTAATTACTTTTACGCTGATTATAGCCTCTACCGCACCAGCTGCCCCTAACAGGTGCCCCGTAACAGATTTTGTTGCGCTTACCATAACATCGTGTCCGTCAAAAACAGATTTTATTGCTTTAGCTTCGCTGATATCACCAACAGGTGTAGAGGTAGCGTGTGCATTCACAAAGCCGATATCTGTTGTATTTACGCCTGCATCTTCCATCGCCAGGTGCATAGCACGTATAGCACCTTTACCTTCCGGGTGTGTTGCGGTAATGTGATAAGCGTCTGATGTCATAGCTGCACCGCCCACTTCTGCATAAATGTGTGCGCCGCGGGCTTTCGCATGCTCGTATTCTTCCAACACTAATATACCAGCACCCTCGCCCATTACAAAGCCATCACGTTCTATATCAAATGGGCGTGCCGCTTTTGTAGGATCGTCATTACGTGTAGATAAGGCTTTTAGTGAATTATAACCACCGATTGACGCTTCTGAAATAGGCGCATCAGAGCCGCCGGTAATAATAATTTTAGCTTTACCCCACTTAATGTAGTTAAAAGCGTCCATGATAGCTGTATTTGCACTGGCGCAAGCCGATGCAGCCGAAAAGTTAACCCCCATAAAGCCGTGCTTAATAGATATTAGACCGGCAGCCATATTCACCAATGTTTTAGGAATAAAGAAGGGATTAAAGTGTGGTTCATAACCCTTCTCCGCAAATTCGCGGTATTGGTGTTCAAAGGTATCCATACCACCCTGAGCTGTTCCAAATATCACACCTATATCAAACGGCGACATGGTGCTTACATCTACACCTGCATCCTTAATAGCCTGATCGGCTGCAATAAGCGCGTACTGTGTGTAAAGGTCACTTCGCTTTATCTCATTGCGGTCAAGGTAGTTTGCAGCGTTAAACTCAGGTATCTGGGTAGCAAAACGTGTCTTAAACTTTTCGGTATTAAACCGGGTAATCGGTATGGCAGGGCTCCTGCCTTCAACAATAGTGTTCCAAAATCCGGCGATGTCGGTGCCGCAGGCAGAGACAACGCCCATGCCGGTAACTACAACTCTTTTCATTAACAATAATAGGCTCTAGATAGCCGATGCAAAAGTAACACAGTATTTGAGTATTTGTTATTTTTTTTACCAGCCCATTAACGCCATTGCAGCGGTAAACTCTGGCTGGAGCGGCGCTTCTATCGTAATGGCTGTTCCGCTTGCAGGATGTGTGAAGTTTAACTCCTTTGCATGCAGCAGCATGGTCTCCATATCCCAGCGCTCCTTAAACAACTTGTTTTGCTTATTACATCCATGCGTACGGTCACCAATTATGGGGTGAAAGATATGCGCAAAGTGCTTTCTTAACTGGTGCATACGGCCGGTTTGCGGCTCGGCTTCAATAAGCGAATACCGGGAAGTGGTATGCTTGCCAAGCGGCACATCAATTTCGGCACGCTTTAGGGTTTTATAACGTGTGAGCGCATCCTGCAAAGTACCATTCTCTTTTCGCAAGGGATAGTCAATCTCACCTTCGTCAGGTGTAAACCCGCGCAGTACTGCCAGATACTTTTTATGCAACCTGTTCTCCATAAAAGCCTGTTGCATAGCAATCTCTGTTGCCTTATCTAAAGCAAAAAGCAATACACCACCTGTTTTCCGGTCAATACGATGAGCGGGGTACACCTTCTGCCCTATTTGGTCGCGCAGAATTTGTATGGCAAATTCGGTAGCATCAGCTGCTATAGATGAACGATGCACCAGCAAGCCATGCGGCTTATTTATAGCAATAAGATGCTCGTCCTGGTAAAGAATATCCAACATCAGCTTAAAGCAAATTGAAACTGACCGGTTACCTGGTTGATGTCCAGATGTGTGGCGGCACCTGTAGGATCAATGCAAAAAACTTCACTTTCCACATTTCTTGATGCAACACTTACATGGGTGTTGCCGGCGTGAGCCGAAAATAGCTTTAATGCGAGTTCCGGGTCGTTATTGTCCTTGGAGAGGTGTGCTAATAACACATGGCTCATGTAATGCGGCCGATGATCTATAAAAAGCTGCAAAGCCTGGCTATTGCTAAGGTGACCTTTGCCACCTCTGATCCGCCTTTTCAGGAAATATGGATACCTGCCCTGGTCTAGCAACTGCTCATCGTAATTTGCTTCCAGGAAAGCTGCATGGCATTGCGAAAAGTGGCGGATGAGGTGTTCGCACGGTGCACCTATATCTGTAAATACACCAATGCGGGTATCGCCACTAGTGATCATAAAGCTGTGCGCGTCAATGGCATCATGGTGTTTTGGGAAGGCAGTTATTTCCAGATCGCCAATTTTAACAGGCGAATAAGCGTTAAGATGAATGCACAACCCTTGTGGTATCAACCCGCAGTATGCAGATGTAGCCTCAGTAACATAAACCGGAAGATTGTACTTTTTAGACAGCACTTCTAACCCACGGATATGGTCTGAGTGTTCATGCGAAACAAATATAGCCCTAACCTTTTGCATTGACAGGCCCAGCCTCAGCATCCGTTTCTCTGTTTCCCGGCAGGATATACCTGCATCAACCAACACGGCTTCGCGCTCGTTACCAACGTAATAGCAATTGCCGTTACTCCCTGAATTCAATGACGCAATATACACCGGCATAGGCTGCAATTTAGTAATATTTTTAGCAATTGCAGAAGCAGTGCTTGCAAGTATTATTCTACTGAATTAAGTGACTAAACATCCTGTAAAAAGGGTATTTTTATCTCACGATCTGGGCGTTAGATTGTCACCCAACCGATGAAAATTCATTTAGCCAGGCTTTATATATTTTTGACGAGCTACCTGTTAAGTGCCGGCGTGTTCGCCCAAGCTCCATCCATTGCCTATAAAACACCCCAAAGCTACATTGTTAATAGCCCTGTGCCTCCTCTTGCCCCAACCAATACAGGAGGCGCAATAAACGGATCTGAATATGGTGCCGCGGCTACATTTACTGGTAATGGCCAGTACGGATCCGCTGACGGGCCGCCTGCCACGGCGTCGTTCAGGATACCGAGTTTCATGATCAACGATGGAACTGACAATTTTTACCTTACCGATTTTGGCAGCCATGTTATACGACAGATAGCACCTGATGGTGCGGTGTCAACGTTTGCAGGAAGTGGTTCGGTTGGTAGAAATAATGGCAACGGAAGGTTGGCAGAATTTTATGCGCCATCCGGCATTGTACGTGATGCATCTGGTAATTTCTATGTTAGCGAATCCATTGGAGCAACTATACGAAAGATAAGTCCATCCGGTGACGTGACCTTGTTTGCGGGAAGCGGCCTGATGGGTAATACAAATGGCACAGGTGCATTAGCCAGTTTTAGGGACCCGAATGGATTAGCTATAGACGTCGCGGGTAACATCTATGTTGCAGATACAGGGAATCACCTGATCCGTAAAATAACACCAGCGGGAGAGGTAAGCACATTTTCAGGGAACGGGATAAACGCGGCAAGTGATGGCACAGGAACTAATGTAAGTTTTGGGGACCCTTATGCCTTAGCTTGCGACCGCTATGGTAACGTATTTGTATGTGATCTGTATAATAATTCTATCCGGAAAATTGATCCTTCGGGTACAGTGATTACACTCGCCGGAACGGGCAGTTCGCAATCAATTGACGGCAAAGGAAAAATGGCAGGATTCGCGAACTTGGGGCCTATTGTATTGGACGATAACGACGACATGTACGTTAGCGATGGCAGCTTACTACGCAAAGTATCACCTGACGGAACTGTAACCACGGTGACCGGAAGCAGTATAGCAGGTTACGTTGATGGAAGTGTATCTACAGCGCGGTTTGACGGTTTGGCCGGGTTGGCGTTTGCCAGGGACAGAACGCTGTATGCAGCCGAGATATCAAATCATGTCGTACGAAAGATCCTGCTTTCTGGCTACTCAGTTGACATGCCATTACCTGCCGGGTTAGTATTGAACCGTGTTACCGGGGTAATTACAGGAACACCAGCTGCGGCGTCGCCCAGCGCAGATTACAAGATTACAGCTATAAACAAAGATGGAGCAAGCACCACAACATTAAGTATAGAAGTAAAAGATGTAAACGTACCGCCACCCACACAAGCTCCCAAGATAAGTTATCCAACACCCAAAATATATGTTGTTAATTCAGCAATTCCGCCTTTACAGCCTACCAACTCTGGTGGTGCCGTGCAGCCCAAAGGATACAGCATTGACAAACCCTTACCTGCCGGCTTAATTCTTGACCAAAATACCGGTGTTATCAGCGGCACTCCCACTACCATTTCGCCGGCAACTATATACACGGTAACTGCCGTTAATGCTCTCGGGCCAAGCCAGGCAACAATAAACATTAAAGTTTCCGGCGAAATAGTTAAGGCACCTCCAGCACCTGTAATTAATTACAACACGCCGCAAACCCTTATCTTAAATGCTGCCGTAACAATAACTCCATCAAACACCGGTGGAGTAGTTGCAAGATACTCTTACGGATTAATTAATAATTATGCAGGCACCGGGCAAGCCGGGCGTACTGATGGCCCTAAAGCTTCCGCCCAATTCGATTCGCCATTTAAAGTAACCATTGATGCAAACAGTAACGTATATACTACCGACCGCAACAACTATTCGGTGAGGAAAATATCTCCAAATGGCATTGTAAGTACCGTTGTGGGCCCGGGAATAAATGCCTTCCTTACAGGTTTGTCGGGCATTGTTACCGACATGCAGGGAGTTGTTTATATAACAGATCAATACTCTGTTAAAAGAATAGACCAGAGCGGCAACGTAACTACCCTTGCAGGTGGGGCTACAGGCGGCTACGTTGATGACTCGGGTGGTAAAGCGCGGTTTGATGGACTCGCTGACCTCGCCGTAGACGAAAACAACAATTTATATGTAGCCGATCTTAACAATGCTTGTATCAGAAAAATAACGCCACAGGGCGTTGTTACCACTCTTGCCGGAAGCCGCTTGAAGGGCAATGTTGATGGGCAAGGCGCTGCCGCCAGGTTCAATGCGCCACAAGGATTGTTGTACAAGAATGGCACCCTTTATGTTGCTGATTACGTTACAATACGTCAAATAACAACGGACGGCAAGGTGACTACGATAGCAGGTAATGGCAGTAGCGGTGTAATTAATGGTCCGGCAATGTCGGCAAGTTTTGGTAATGCGGTAAGCGTTGGCATGAACGAATGGGGTGATCTTTATATTCTTGACATAGGCAACAATGTGCTAAATGAGGGGAATGCTATTTTAAGGCGAATAGATAAGGATAACGTTGTATCTACGGTGCGAATAGTAGACGCAGGTGGCAGCGAGATTTACCTCTCCGGTCCAAATTCTATAACTTTCGGTAATGATGGATTGATCTACATGCCTACATCTGATAACGTAATTCAAACGATTTCTTTTGACAGGTACACTATAGATAGGCAGCTGCCTGCGGGACTGAGCTTTGATAAAGTTACCGGAGTGATATCCGGCAAGCCGACGGTGCTTAGCCCATCTACCGATTATCACATAACAGCGTACAACTCGGGAGGAAGCTCAACCACTACGCTTACGCTTAAAGTAGTGTTAAGCGAGGTGAAGCAACCGTCGGTGATAACCTTTCCTGATCCACCTGTACCGATCAGTTGGGACAAGAACTTCAACTACAACCCTACAATAACAAGCAATCAACAAGAAAGCCCATTGGTGTTAAAAAGCAGCAACGAAAACATTGTTACTATCAATGCAGATAACACGTTACACATTGTGGGTGTTGGGGAAGCCACTATTACTGCAACACAGGATGGCAGCGATAATTATTTGCCTGCACAACCGGTATCCAGGCAAATAGTGGTTGCAAAGGCAGATCCAATGCTGTCTGTTGCCGATGCAACAGGTAAAACAATATGCAGTGAAGATTTCACTTTATCGGTAACAACGCTTAATAGCCAAGCTCCTGTAATTTACAGCAGTAGCAATCCTGCGGTGGCAACCATCTCTTCAGCCGGGTTAATACATATCCTTTCTGAGGGCAGTACCACGTTAAGTGCCTACCAGGATGCCTCACTTTTATATGTTGCAGCACCGGTAATCGAGAAGCAGCTTGTTGTAGGTACCGGCACGAAACTGCCCGGACCAAGCGCAACTTTACAGGTACCCAAAAAGATATATGACGGGCAGGACGCCATTTTTACGGTTACAGTTGCAGGCGAAGTAAGCAGTTATAACTGGATGGTGAACGGAGTATCTCTAAGCAGCAATACGCCTTCATTTACCATCAATACGCTCACTAATGGCGACCTCGTAAGCTGTGTTGTAACATTCACCGACAGATGTATTATGCCATCCACGGCAGGGCCGCTAACTATAACTGTCTTGCCTACTCCTACCGCAATAGTTCCGCCTAATACTTTTACACCCAACGGAGATGGCATAAACGATGTGTGGCGCATTCCGGCACTTGTTTCCTACCCAAAGTGTTTGGTTAGCATATTCAACAGAAATGGAAAACAGATAACTACATCAACAGGGTATAACAAACCATGGGATGGAACATCAAACGGAAAGCCCCTGCCAACAGGCGTATACTACTACGTTATTGACACAAGAGACGGACAGCCGGTGATAAGTGGGAGTGTCACCATCTTGAAATAAAAGCTAAGATATTCGTAAAGCAACAAAGGCCCGGTTTTTTTCCGGCCTTTGTTGTTTAATATGAGCAGATGTTATTTTCCTGCCTGCATCGGGCTTACACCTGTAGATTGACCTCTAACCGGTGCGCCATTTGCCATTTTTTGCTTAAACAGCTGGAACTTTGTTGGCTCCGGCAATTTACCCCAATAGTTGTTACTTTCGTCAATGTCTGCTGTCTCACGCATTGGGTCCAGCTTAATTGAGGTTACTTCTTTGTCCTGTATATAGAACTTGGTAACGGTCTTCTCGTTTAAACGCCAAACCTGTGCAGGCATACGGTCTATCATTTTGGTACCATCCTTAAAGGTGAACTCAACTATGATCGGCATTACCAAACCACCTTTATTGGTGAAAGTTAATTCGTAAAACCACTTGCTGCCATATTTAGCTTTGTCTTCCGCAGTCATCGGCTCGGTAGCAAACGTTGAAGGAGTTTGCGCTTTTACAAGTGAGTTAAACTTAGCTGTGTCTACTGATGCCATTCCCCTGTCGTATTTCCAATAGAAATCATGAGTCGCGGTATCAATATCAGTTTGGAATTTAATGGTTTTGTCCTCGCGGTTACGCACCTTGGAAATGTCCTCGAATGAATTCACAGCAGGAGCTGCAACTCTAGGGGCCATGCGGTTGCCACCACCTTGTGCTTTGTATTCATCCTTCAGATCACCTCTGGCAACCTTAACTGAGTCAAGAGAAATGTCTACAGGATCAGTTCCGTAGAACCAGCCTCTCCAGAACCAATCCAGATCCTCGCCGCTGGCATCTTCCATTGTGCGGAACAAATCTGCAGGTGTAGGGTGTTTAAACTCCCAGCGTTTAGCATATTCCCTGAAAGCATGATCAAATAACTTACGGCCCATTATACTTTCGCGCAAGATATTTAGCGCGGTGGCAGGCTTGCTGTATGCATTCGGACCAAAACGAACAATGTTCTCAGAGTTGGTCATCACCGGCTCCAATTCGTTCTTGTTCAGCTTCATGTAATCAACAATGGTGTACGCAGCACCCTTTTTGCTTGGGAACTTGTTGTCCCAAAGCTCTTCTGTAAGGTATTCAACAAAAGAGTTCAAGCCCTCGTCCATCCATGTCCATTGGCGCTCGTCGCTGTTGATGATCATCGGGAAGAAGTTGTGACCAACCTCGTGGATGATAACACCTATCATACCGTTCTTAGTGGCTTCGCTATAAGTTCCGTCTTTTTCTGTGCGACCATAGTTGAAGCAGATCATCGGGTACTCCATACCGTTTGATGCCTCAACAGACTGTGCTACCGGGTAAGGGTAGTTGATGCTGAATTTAGAGTAGCTTTTAATAGTATGCGCAACCAGCCTTGTAGAATATTTGCTGTACAGGTTGTAAGCTTCTTTTCCGTAGTAGCTCATGCACATTACGTTCTTTCCGGCTACATTCTGGTTCATGCCGTCCCAAACGAACTTACGTGATGATCCCCATGCAAAGTCGCGCACGTTGTTCGCCTGGAATACCCAGGTTTTCTTAGCTGTAGATGGCGCTTTCTCTGCCTTCTTTGCGTCGGCAAGTGTAACAATCTCTACAGGGACGGTTGATGTTTTTGCTTTGTTGTAACGGGCCAGTTTATCCGCGCTTAGTACCGCGCTGTAGTTAACGCACTCGCCGGTAGCACCAATTACGTGATCGGCAGGTACGGTAAGTTGCACACGGAAGTTACCAAAGGTAAGTGCAAACTCGCCACGGCCAGTGAACTGGTGGTTTTGCCAGCCCTGGAAATCGCTGTATACGCAAAGGCGCGGGTACCACTGTGTCATGGTGAACAGGTAGTTGCCGTCCTCAGGAAAGTATTCGTAACCACCACGACCGCCAACCGTCATACGGTCGGTTATTTTATAAGTCCAGTCGATATTAAAGATAAACTGCGCGCCCGGCTTCAATGGCGTAGGCAGGTCTATACGCATCATTGTTTTGTTGATGGTGTAGCTTAACTTTTTGCCTGTAGCGTCGGTTAATTTGGTAATCATGTCACCCAATCCATTATCAGCAGTACCGTTACGGCCCTCTACCCGGTCAATGTTCTGGATGGTAGAAGTCCTTGGCATGCCAGAGCTGCTCTGGTAATTAGAATTGTTTAAAGTGCTGTGCTCGTTCTCGTCCAACTGAAGCCAGATATAATCCAAATGATCCGGCGAGTTGTTAAAGTAGGTAATAGTTTCGCTACCTTTTAACTGCAGGTTCTTTTCGTCAAGCTCGGCCTTAATGTTGTAGTCGGCGCGCTGCTGCCAGTACTTAACCCCGGGGGCGCCGCTGGCAGTACGCTGCTCATTTGAGGTTGGCAAGATAGTGCCCAACTGCTCAAATTTGTTACCGTGGTTGCTGCCGGGGTTGTTCTGGATGTCTTGCGCCCAGACCGCTCCGGAAGTAGCTGCGGTAAATAATAGTGCGGTAAATATTCGCTTCATATTGCTTTTTGGTGTTTGTGTTGTTCAGTTTATTGGAAGCCGTTCTACAGCCATTTTAACGGCGAGTGCAAATACTCCCGAAGATAAAAAAAATATCCAGTCGCGCCTCGGCACTTTAAGCATATTGATGAATAGCTGTGACAGTAAAAGTATTACAGCTACTACTACAATCTGGCCTGCCTCCAGCCCTATGTTAAAGCCAAATAGCCCCATCCCTACAGATTGATCCTGTGCCAGCATGATGCGGATGGAATTGGCAAAACCCATCCCGTGTATAAGCCCAAAGCCCAGCGCCAGGTAGTAGTTTATACGGGCGCTCCTGCCCTGTTTGTCTAATTGAAAGATGTTGTTCAGCGCGGTAATAAAGATGGTGCACGGTATCAAAAACTCTACCCACTTGCTGCTGAAACGGATAACATCTAAAACGCTTAGCGCCAGCGTAAGGCTGTGCCCGATAGTGAAAGCAGTTACGAGTATCAGTACCTGCTTAATATCTTTAAAGGTAAATACAGCCGCAAGGGCAAGGATGAACAACTGGTGATCGAGCGCGTCCAGACTGATTATATGCTGCCACCCTAACGAGAAATAAAAAACCAGATCAGACATCACAATAATCAGGGGTTGAAAGCGTAAATTTAGCAGGTTTTAATAATTAATAAAACCTGAGCTTAAATATGACCGCTATTCTGTTTAAACCGCTACTATATTGTTACATTTTATTGAATTCGCTGTCGGCAGATAAACCTGCTGCAGTTGCATTTCACCCGCTGCACGTAAGCACAAGCGACATCAGCTATAATACTAAAGACGGGCAAATGGAGGTGATCTGCACCATTTTTACTGACGATTTTGAAACCGTGCTGGAGAAGCAATTTAAAACGAAGGTTGACCTGAGCAAACCGGAGATGCATACTGCTATGGATGCTTTGGTGAAGGGATATATAGCATCTCACCTGCAGGTTAAAGCAGGCAATGCAAATGTGGGATTAAATTATATTGGTTTTGAGATAAACCGGGAAGCTGTTAACGTGTACCTGGAATCACCTAAGATTTCTACTCCTAAGAAAATTGAGGCGGATGTTACCATCCTGCAAAGCCTCTATAACGATCAGCTGAATATCGTGCACATGACAGTAGCCGGTACACGCAAAAGCGCCAGGTTAGATAACCCGGCGCGAAAGATTGCTCAAGAGTTTTAAACCCTCACTAAAGCAATATAAATAAGGAGCGGCGAGGCTTCGGCTCAATGTTGCTGCTACGGTGCCCCTTGCCGGTTGTGTCTTCCATCAGCAATATCTCTCCGGGCCGGAATGTTCTTTTCTCACCTAGGGACGTTTCAATCTCTACACCGCCATCCAGCAGTACCACGTATTGTTTTGCGGGGGCATTATGTAGATCGTTATAACCTGCAGGCACCTCTCTGAAAACAAGTTTGCTAACGCTCAATCCTTGTGAAAGAAACCCGATTGGCCCGGCGTCTGTCAAAGGGTAGCTAATCACACCAAAACGGCTATCGCCATTTTCGTCTGCATAAACGCGGGTAACTTTAAATTCTTCCATTGGTTAGGCTGCAAGTATCCTGTCCCACTCTGGGTGCTTTTGTAAGAACGCCTGTACGTAGCTGCAAAGCGGCACCAACGTAAGATGATGCTGTTCTATATACTCGAACGCTTTAGCTACCAAAGCTTCCGCTACACCTTGCCCCTGCAGTTCCTTCGGGACTTCGGTATGTACCAGGTACATTTTATCGCCTTTCTGTTTATAATCTATAAACGAACGGTGCTCATTTACAAAAAGTTCAAAGTTGTGTAAAGCGGTATTATTAATGAGTTTGATGTCGTCGTAGTTCATTATCTGCGTATTTTCTTAAAATTTCTGGCTGTCCATACCGCCAACAGCCACGCGATTAGTTTGTTCATGCGAAAATGATTTTGTTTGCAAGCTCAATCTCTTCATAGCTAATGCTATGCGATTTATTGTTGTAAACCTCTAACGTAACGGCCGCATCCAGCCCTTTTAGCACTTTTACACTGTCCTGTACACGTGTAAGCGGCACATGCGGGTCGGGGTTGCTGGTAGTTATTAAAACCGGCATACCTATAAAGTCACCTTTGTAGTTATCCATATTCAATTTTTCGCCTGCAAGGCCGCCGGTAAAGGCTACTGCACCGCCAAAAGGCTGCGCGTGGCGTGCCAGGTACTCCAGCGTTAAACAGGCTCCCTGTGAGAAACCCAATAAGTAAATTTTATGCTGAGGAATACCATCTGCTAAAGCCGTATTTACAGCCTTGTTCACCATCTCTAATGCCGAATTAAGTGCCGGCTGGTTGTCTTCGTCCGGCGCCATAAAGCTGTACGGATACCAGCTGTTATTGGTGGCCTGTGGAGCATAAATGGCCATGTCGTCAACATTCAGGTTATTAGCAAGCCCGACAATGTTACCGGCAGAGCTCCCCCTGCCGTGTAACATGATCAAAGCACCCTTAGCATCTGCCGGCTTAACACCGGCCATCAAAATCTCTTTATCGTGTGTGTACATCTTTAAACTAATTTTGGTAACACCTTTTCAATATCGGCACGACGGTTTTCGTATTGTGCAGGTAACTTAAGGTTTGTGCCTAATTCTTCCACCGATTCGTCAACTGCAAAGCCCGGGTTATCAGTTGCTATCTCAAACAAAACTCCACCCGGTTCGCGGAAGTATAATGAGTAGAAATAGTTGCGGTCTATCTTCTCGGTAATGTGCAGGCCCAACGCGGCAATTTTGTCGCGGTATTGCATTAATACTTCCTCGTTCTTAACCCTGAATGCCACATGGTGAACACTGCCGCCGGCAACGTGCCCCGCTACCTCGCCGGCAACCTCTACCAGGTCAACTATATTAGCGTTATCAACTGCATCAGTTACAAACCTGTAACGGTTAACATGCTCTTCCAGCAATTTGTAACCAAATACATTGGTAAGTATATCCGCTGTAGGTTTCATTTTGTTGGTAGTAATGGTTATACTGTGGAAGCCTTTAGTTGCATTTTCAGCTTTTACCTCTTCGGTTTCCCATGGTAAGCGATTGTCGGCGTTTTTGGATGCCACCAGCTCAAACTTCAATCCATCCGGATCTAAGAAAGTCAAATACTGCTCGCCAAATTTCTCGGCTGGTTTGTTGAAGATGACATTATGTTTTTCGAAACGTTTCAACCAGAAATCAAAGCTGCCTTCGGGTACAGAGTAACCTATTTCTGTTACCTGCCTGGCTCCTCTTCTTCCGGTTTGTATACCTTCCCAAGGGAAAAAGGTTAAAATGCTGCCTGGAGTACCCTGCTCGTCACCATAGTAAAAGTGGTAAGTGTTAGGGTCATCAAAGTTAACGGTCTTCTTAACCATTCTTAATCCCAATACATTGGTATAAAAGTTATAATTGCGTTTGGCATTGCCTGCTATTGCAGTGATGTGGTGTATGCCGTTTATTGTATTTTCCATGATGTTGTTTGTTTATTTTGTTATTGGTTTGTGTTTGTTATAAATGAAATTAACATGCCTGCATATAGCATGGGAACTGATGATTGTTTGTCTCACTTTCCCTATGACTATCCTTCAAAAAGCTGATTCCTGCTTTTATGTATAATGGCACTATTGCCAGCACTGCCGCTATCTGGACGGGTTTAGCATCCGGAAGTATTAAGGCAATGATGTTTGATATTAATTTCATGTTGTTTGTTTTGATACTTCAAATGTCGGTACAAACTGCAAAATCTCACTTAACCTACCTTAAAGCGAAAAGTTAATGTAGGTTAAGAATAGTAGCACAAAACACTCCAAACAAAAAGCCCGCAAGGCTTACCGGGTAAACGTTGCGGGCTATATACCATAAAAGTGGCTATTATCAGAGCCTGAAGTTAAAAGAGATATAAGGATACCATCCTTCGTTGGAGTGGCCCACCAGCGCCTGCACTACAACAAGTGCGGCCGGGGAGAAGTACGCGCCGCCACCTACACCGGTGTGTATCTTGTCGGAATCGTTTGTGTCGTTACCAGACCATACCCTACCGGCGTCGTAAAAACCGGTAAGCCCCAGCTGTCCCGGCAAAATATAGCCTTTTATATTGGCCAGTTTAAGCCTTGCCTGCAGGTTGTTGTACACCATATGCTTGCCTGCAAACCTATTTTGCAGGTAGCCCAGTAAATTACCCTGACCGCCAAGGTACATACCCTGGTAAAATGCCGGCTGCCCAATGGTAATACCGCCACCTGTACGGTTAGCCAGGATTAACCTGCCGTTTGAGGTAAGCTTGGTATAAAAGGTAAACTCTGGGCGTATTTGCGCGTATGATTTTGAGTAACCGTTTAAGCCTTTGTACCCGGTTACACTTACGGTAAAGTAGTAACCACCGCTTACAAATATGCCTCCCTTGCGGTGATTATCGGTGTAGTTGAAGGCCAGACCGAGGTGCATTTTATCATTAGCAACGGTAAGGCTGTCATAAGAGTTCACCAGCAGCGGCTGCTGAATCAAACGGCCAACGTTGTCCATAGGATCCATATGATAATACTGGAACGACGGACCAATACTTATGGTAGAGGTACTATCGTTTACACGCCAGCGCACTGCCGGGTCAAACTGGTAAGTATCAAACCTGGTGCGATAAAAGGTGCGGTAATCGCCCACTTTCACCAGGGGGGTACCATTGCCAAAACCAAAAAAGTTGAGGGTGTTATCCGGCGCTTGTATATAGGCCTTCATGGTAATATCGGCACTACCCAGCGCATCTATCCACTCGCCGCTGTACCTGATGCGGAATGCATCGGTAGAGAAAGAGTGCGTGATCATCAACTGCTGTAAACTGGTATAAGGCAACTTACGGAAACCATCTTTCTTAAGGAACTGTACACCTGCACCAAATAAGAAACCATCATCACGGTTAAGTGCCGCCGTGGCAAGCGGCATCCACACATTGTAAGGGAATGTTGGCACAAAACGTATGTTGTTGGTATCTCGCGACAAATGCTTGCTGAATACACCTGCATCGCCTGTGAAACTAAGGCTATCGGGCTTATCGTAAAGTTTTACCGAGCTTGAGGCCTTTATCCCTTCGTATGTTTTGGTACCGTGCCCGCCTATAAGCCTCAGTTTAACCGGGGTTGATGATGTATTAACTACTACATGGTCGTCTCCGCCAGATACATAAAGCCTTATTTCTTCAGTAAACTCCGGCTTATAGTTCATTTCCAACAGTACGTCGCCGGTGCTGCCGTCCTTTTTTATTTTCTTGATGGTAACCAGCATACCTTTGTCCGGCCCATCGGTAATGGTCACCAGTTCGTTCTTGTCGCTTGCCTGTATGTCTACCAGCCTGTAAATAAAGCGGTAGTACTCATCCATTGCTTTGGGGATAGCATTACGGCGGTTCTTAAGCTTGGTAAGCAATTCATCATGCCTAAGCTTGTAGCTTTCTTTAGGGAGCAGGCGCAGCCCTTCTTCTAAAACCGCGTCAGTTTCAGCCGCAACAAACTCATTGGTGATGCGCATCCACTCATCGTAGCTCATCTGTGCATCTGTATAAGATTTAATGAACCTGGTTTTAAATAACGAATATTTCACATGAGGCAGGCCGCCGCTAAAATCATCTATAGCCGGATTTACATACGGCAGTGAAGCGATGCTCGGGAATAAGCCTTGTACTACGTGAAACACCTGATCCCGGTCGCGGGGTATGGCTTCATACATTTTACCATCACCTTTTTTTGTATCTGTCCAGCGCCATTGATCTTCATGCCGGTCCCAGTCGCCAAGTAAAAGGTCAAGTAAACGCGCGCGGAGAAACTCCGGTCCGTCAAAGTGGTTATCATTGTCTTCAACCAGCTTATTTAACGCCTTTTCCGTATTGTCAGATTCGCCAAGCGGCTCCCTTTCTTCCAGCAAACAAACCGTATTTGCAAACTTTTTGCTGAACTCACCAAGCGCCGGGTCGTTCGCCACCATACCTATTATTGGATGAGTATGCGGAACATTAGCGGCTTTCGCCAGCGGCGGTACAATAAGTGCCGAGTAAGGGTGCTGTCCGCTAAGCGCGTCATCCAGCCAGTCCACAGCAAATGTACCCTGTAATTCTTTGGGTAGTAACTTATCAGGAGTTTTTTCTACGCTGCGCAACGCATACTCGCGCCCGTTTTTATCAACCAGCCTGAGCGACTTAGACTGCATGCCGCCACCTTCTTTGGTGGGTTTAAGACCGCCGTAAATTTGCGATATCCTTATGACAGGCAGCTTTACAGGCGCAGCCCAGTCTGTACGGTAATTTTCGCCAAAGAGCCAGCGGTGAATACCGGTTACATTGTTATATGATGGATGTACTTTAACAGTAATGCTGTCTTTAATTTGCGGATCTGGCAACGGCTTGTCGGCAGTTTTCTGCGCAACGGCGCTCGAAACCGTCAACCCGAGGGCCGATAAGATAAGTAGGTGTTTAATCATTATAGTAGGGTCTAAGTATCGCAAAGCAAATAGCCTGCGCTATGTGCTTTAGTTTGATCGTATTATTTGAGGTATTTAAAGAACAGTATGTTCCCGCTGCTTATTTCGTCTCCTTCGTTTGATATATATAAATTGCCTTCGCTATCGAAAGCTATGCCTTCCGGCTGCAGAAATCCCTTGTTCAACTTGTAAGAGGCGTTTATTTTCCAGCCGGCATTCGTAACAACCAACAGCTTGTTTACGGATGATACAATGTACCACTCTTTTGTGAGCGGGTTTCTTGCAAGCGCCGACGGGCGGAATTTGATCTTTTTGCCTTCTTCTTTGCTTATTTCCTTTACATTAATGTTAAACTCACCGGCTTTGGTGACCTTACCATCAGTACCGAGATCGAAGACAAAGCCTCCATCTTCTTTTGACGACCTTTCGTCCTGGCACTGTTTGCAAATGATGTACAGCTTTTTGGTGATGTTATCAAAGTGCATGCCTTCGTACTCCCCTTCAGGCAGCAGGCCTTTAAAAACCTGCTGGCCGGTAATTGTGCCAGCTTCTACCTGCTGTAACGGGAATGTACGGATCTCGCCGTCGCTTCTGAGTATCACAGCCTGGCCATTGCCTATCGCTACATCTTCATAGTCGCCGTGTTTACCAAATTTAACACTTTTTGCGTCTTTATCACCGGGCTTCATGTAATAGATGTTGCCATCCTCATCCTGCTCGGCGTAAATACGGTTCTTGTCGCCGTTGTTAAAGGCTATACCAGAGATCTCGAGCAACTCGTTGGGCATATTATAATCCACTCCGCTCGCTAGATCGTATTCCGGCGGCGAAACCGGGCCTTCGGTTTCTTCTTTGTCTTTTTTCTTTTTATCTGTTCCCTTACCGTCGCCCTGGCTGCATGAGCCAATTGCAATGGCAACTACCAATACGGGTAAAAATAATGCTGACTTCTTCATGAGTCTTTGTTTACATCTTGCTATTAAGGTAATTATAGATAGCTTCCTGCGAACGGACCATTTCTGTGCCTGCAGGTGGCTTTACATCATTTAAATTACTGTCTATTGATACTGCCTGCACATTATCCTTCAGTTGAAGGTTAATCAGGTCAATTACCTGCTGTTTAACCGCTTCGTCAAGTACCGGGAAACACACCTCTATACGGTTGTGAATGTTGCGGTTCATCCAGTCAGCAGACCCCATATAAAGCTCAGGCATACCATTGTTCTCAAACAAAAACACACGGCCATGCTCCAGGTAGCGATCCACAATCCGGGTAACCGTAATATTCTCGCTGAAATTGCTTACACCTGGTATAAGCCGGCATATACTGCGTACGATAAGCTGCACCTTCACCCCTGCCTGTGAGGCTTTGTACAGCCGCTTGATCATATCCGTCTCCTCCAGGTTATTCATCTTGATGACGATGCTTGCAGGTAAACCGTTTTTAGCATTGGCTATCTCGCGGTCGATCATCTCCAGAAAGCAGTCCTGCAGGTTAAACTGCGCGACCAGTAAATGCTCAAACTTTATAAAGTTTTCTTTGGACGGCTTTTCTCTCTTTGCCAAAAAAATGAACAGCAGCTCCATTTCGCGCAGCAGCTTGTGGCTGGTGGTGAATAGAATGTGATCTGTGTAAAATCTTGCGGTACCCTCATTAAAGTTACCGGTGGCCAGCAAACCCGAATATTGCGTTCGATCGTTTTTACGGGTTTTCACCAGGGCTATCTTTGCATGTACCTTTAAGGCAGTAACACTGTAGATGATATCCACACCAGCGGCTTTCATTTTCTTGGCCCAGCGCAGGTTGTTTGCCTCATCAAAACGGGCTTTTAGCTCCACTACCACGCGCACCTTTTTACCATTCTTTGCTCCGCTGATCAAGGCATTGACGATGCGGGAGTCGCTTGCTACGCGGTACAGGGTCACGCTTATTTCCTCTACATCGGGGTTGTTTGCCGCTTCGTTAAAGAAACGCAGCACCATGTCATAAGATTGGTATGGCGTGCTCACCAGCAGGTCTTTCTTTGAGATCACATCAATCAGCGGCTCTTCGGTAGAAACATCTGCAACGGCTGCTGCGGGCCATTTAGGATAGGATAAATCACCGCCACTAATAGGCAGCGAACTAAAGTCTTTTAGATTATGGTACCGTCCGCCTTCTACCGCTGTGGGCTTGTTGAGGTTTAAGAAATTACTTAGCGCATCTATAATACGCATCGGCATGTCTGCCTGGTATAAAAACCGGGTAGCGTAACCCTGATCGCGCTTGGCGAGCTGCCGCTCTATCTGCTCAGATAAATCTCCCGGGTATTCATCTTTGATATCCAGCTCGGCATCGCGGGTTATCTTAAAGCTGTAGCAGTTTTTCACCTCCGCTTTGCGGAACAGCTTGTCCATATTAGTGCGGATAACATCATCCAGGAAACAGATGTACTGTGTGTCATCAGCTTTAAGCGAGTAAAAGCGGGGCAAACTTTCAGACGGTACATTCAACAGCACCAGCTTCTCTTTACCTTCTTCTTCAAGTTCTACCAGGAAATAAAGCTTGTTGTTCTCCGGGAAAAAGCTGCCACTATCTTTAAGGTACACCGGCTGCAGGAATGCCAGCACCTCTGCGAGGAAATAGCTGCTTACCTCCTGCTGTAATTGCTGCGGGATAGACTGATTATATAACAATTCTATCTTACGCTCCCTTAGCTGTGGTATAAGCTGTGTGGTAAGCAAATGACCAAAATGGTTTTGCTGAGCCAGGATCATATCCGACGCTTTCTGTAACAGGTCTTCCTGCTTTTCGGCGTCTATGTCGTTGCTTTTTTTCTCACCAATTTTACGGAGCGCACGCAGCACCGGCATGCGCACCCGGTAAAACTCATCCAGGTTGGACGAATATATAGCCAGGAACTTAATGCGCTCCAGCAAAGGCACAGCCGGGTTTGCCGCTTCTTCAAGCACGCGCCCGTTAAACTTGAGCCAGCTGAGATCGCGGTCGAAATACTTATGCATAGCTAACCTTATATAATAGGTTTATCAGCAAAAAACGTTGAGGAAAGTATAAAGGCCAGTACCGATACGATAAGGCCGAACATGAATATATTATAAGCTATGCGCAACAGGCGATATTTCTTCCCCAGCACAACACCTTGGGCATAAAGGTCTTTGATCAAGCTGCCGTACAGAAACTCTTTATCATCCATCATCTTTTCCATACCATAATTGTATTCCTCCAGCGACATTTTATAGAAGTTGCCAAAGAACAGCAGGTTCACGCTCCTGTTGTCTACATCTTTACGAGAGAAAACCCCTTCAGGGATAGATGGCCTGGTAGCCAGTATGGAGAATATGATAGTTAGCAAGCTGATAGCCAGTAATATAAAGGTTGGTACAATAAGAAACTGGTTATCGCTTAATCTGCGCAGCACTAAACTGATAATGGCAGAAAGGATAATTGAGTTAACCGTTATCATGATATGGGCCTTATTATCGGCCATGTCGCTTAAACGCTGATGGTTAGTAGAGCTGATCCTGAACATGGTCTCTATCCCCTTTTTAGGTTCTTCCAGCCTTCTTTTAAGGCCGGTCACCGGGTCAATCTCTACAGTAACTTTAGGCTTGTCACTTTTTTTATCTTCTTTTTTATCGTCCTTTTTGTCTTCTTTCTTATCGTCTTTTTTTGCCACTTCTACTATGTTTTCTTCGGGGGATTTTTTATCAGCTAGTGCTACTTTCTCTTTAAGCTCTTCAATCTTGCGTTGCTTTGCACCGTTAAGCAATACCTGGGCGTAATCGGTATGATAATGATGGGCGGCCAAAAAGCCAATACTTTTACGGCGCCACTCGCGTTTGCTCAGGTCGGTACCGTGCAAAATATTGGTTTCCTTACGCAATAGTTTATCGGTTTCATCGAATTCGGCTGTTCCTAAATGATAAAGGTCCGCATCGCAGATTATCTTTTCCATAAGGTTGTTAGGCGATTGCGGCATTTTTGTAGCCATGATGCAACCCTTAACATCTTTAATATCGCTGTCACTTACACCTATGGTTTTCAAAAAGGTTTCTGCAAGCAGCGCGCTGTGTTCTTCGTGCTGTTTTATATCCAGCATATAGCCGGTATCATGAAACCACGAAGCGGTGGCCACCACAAAGTAGTCGCGGTCGTTAAGCTGGTAATGGTTAGCAATTTCAATGGCGCGGCTGGCCACGGTTTCGGTGTGCTTCAGGTCGTGATAGATCAGGCGGGGATCGGCATGGGCACTATAATAGGCTAACACATACTCGTTAACCTGTTTTAACAGATGTTGGTAATTCATATAAAAGATGCTGACTAAACAACCATCGCCTTAAAATGTGTTAAAATAGCACAGCGTGCAAACATTTTTTTGCAGTACTTTGCTTAAGGCGTAAAGGTTTTGCTATAAATGTAGATAAAACGCCGCTGTTTACCAATGAATGTTACTTTTCGCATCCGCTACTTTTTTCTGCAACTTATTTTACAGGGCGTTGTACTTACAGCCGTTTGCAGCAAAGCCAGGGCACAGGCAGATACCATCCCTACTAATAAACCCGCCGTTGTGGTGGCACCTAAAGATAACTTTATACAACGGTTTGACGACCGAACGCTGATAAGTCTTGCACTAAGCAGAACGCCGGCTCAAACACCGGTAATGCGCTTCCTGTCTACCAACTACCGCTATTTTGAAGTTGGGGTACCGGCCGGTTTGCTTATCGGCGGCATATTAAGCAACGACCGCAACATGCGCGAGAACGCCGGCTACGTTGCCAGCAGCACGCTTATTAGTTACGGCTTTACCATGCTGGTTAAAACATTAGTAAAAAGGCCCCGCCCGTTTGTGCGTAACCTGCGTATAGTACCCGTATATATTGCGGGCGAAAGCTCGTTCCCTTCCGGGCACACTTCCAGCAGCTTTGCTACGGCAACGGCCCTATCCAGTGCTTACCCAAAATGGTATGTCATAGGCCCATCATTCCTTTGGGCAGGTGCAACCAGTTACTCACGCATGTACCTTGGGGTACACTACCCTACCGATGTACTGGGCGGTGCGGTATTGGGTACCGGCTCGGCCTTACTACTTAAGGGGCCGCTAAAGCAGCCTTAAACAATTTCTTCGCAATTAAGTCATAAAGAATATTTTAAGGAGCGTTACGCTTCCATAATACTTATTTTTGTATCAACGTAATACATCTGCATGCTGTCTGAACCTACTTATCTTCCTGCCCGCATGGTGGCATCTGTTATAGAGGCCCACTTTAAAACACATCTTGATAAGGCTGTTGGCACTGATGCTGTTAACATTGCTACCGCGCCGGACAGTACAATCATAGAGGCCGTGATAGATATTGGTTTTTGGGCCAGCTTACGCCGCGAGGAGGGCCACTCGCCGCAGATCTCGCTGGCATTGTTAAGTCCTGATCAGTCGGAAAAGCCGCTGATATTCGGACAAAAGTTAAGACTTACCCCGCAGAACCTGATTAAACTGGCACCTGCTGTAGAGCAACCCGGCATCCACCTTGGTGTATGGCCCGAAGGTGATGACCTGTTTATTTGGGGTACTACGCACAGCATACCTGCAATTTGTTTTGTGCTGGAAGTGGTAGAACCCGGCCTGCTGGTTATTAAACACAAGCGCATTGGTGGCTTTGGCAAGTATGTAAACGTAGCCGTGCTGCACGGCGATCAGATTAAGGTACTGGATGAAGTAACCATGGGCGTTGCAGATTGCCCCGTGTTGCTTAAATCACTGGCGAATATGCCCCTGCCCTCATTTATGGGCGAATCTTTTAACGTGCTGGTACAGCTTGCCGCATCTATGCGCGTGCATGGTAAAGGCGGCCTGGTGGGCATAGTACCTACGGGCACCGAAAAGTGGATGGAATCTGTTGTGCACCCGGTTAAGTACCCGGTATTGCCTCCTTACGGTGCCATACCCGACTTGATGATGCGACCTGAAAGTGAAAAGAAAAAACTGGAGTGGCAGGAAGCATTGCTGCAGGCTATCGACCTTATAGGTGGCTTTACAGCAGTAGATGGTGCAACCATCATCACCAATGATTATGACCTGCTGGCCTTTGGCGCAAAGATAGCCCGGGCAGAGAACAGCATGCCGGTTGGACAAATTGTCGTGACGGAACCGGTCGCGGGTGCCAAAGCGACAAAACTGCACCCGGCGCAAAACGGCGGCACACGGCATTTAGCTGCGGCACAATTTGTGTATGATCAGAACGACGCTATTGCACTGGTAGCTTCGCAGGATGGGCAGTTTACGGTATTTGCATGGTCTGAAGACATGCAGATGGTACACGCCCACCGCATAGATGTTTTATTGTTGTAACAAATTACAAATTACGGTACTCTATTGAGCGAACATATACATAACATGAATCTCAATCTCAGATCAGAAAGTCCTTTTAAACTGCAAATATCCTTTCACAAGGTTATTGAGCACTTTGAGGAGATTGCCGCTAACGAAAGCGGTGCTTCGGCAGATTATGCCCGGGCTATACTGAAAGAGATAGCCCCTTACCCTGAACTACGCGACGGCATTACGCATAAAGATCAAATTGTTAAAAACATTGGTGTTATTGAACAGCTTCTTAAAAGCTTGTTCCCGCCGGTGTTAAGCAACAACGAGATAAAGGCTGTAAGTATCCCTTTCCAGGATATTCTGTTTAACCAGTCCGAGCGTTTTAAAAATATTCTGGAAAACGCTGGTACAGAATTCAAGATTGATTTCAGAGACCTGAACGACCATGAGTTCTACATCCTATCGTGCTGTATTATACTGGATGAATTTTACGGTACGCACTTTAACTTTTCCAAGCCCCTGTATTTTGATATACCAACCGGTGAGGGCATAATAAAACATTACCGCATACTTTACAATGCCGAGTTTCTTGAAATTACCCCTACCGAAAAAGCTGTAACGCTTACACCGGAGGATATAGAGCTGCTTAGGGACAATTACAACAATATTGACCTTTGGAAAGAAAAGTTCCCGCCCAACAGCTGGTTGTTAAATGGGTTTGCTATAGTTAACCTGTATGATTCTACTGTAGAAAGCGCCGTATCATCATTAAAAGGCACCCTGCTTGGGCGCGAAGGCATAAACAGCGGTAACAGCGCTTACGACGAAGTACAAAGCGTATTCCGCTCTATTTACCGCATACCCGATCTGCGGGTGGGCTTTATATGCTTTGATCCGGACGAACACAAGTTTAGCCTGCCAACCTTTAGTGATCAGATGACCAGCTTTTTACTGCCGGATGACCTGGAAGAAGAGTTTTGCAACGATTCACTTTGCATGAACTCGCTTAGGAACGTGGTGGACGATAAAGTTTACTTCGCGGTATCTGATGTAACCAAATTCCTGGCGCAAAACCCTACCAGTATTTTGGCGCACCGGTTTAAGAGTCAAAACATAAACAGCTTTATACTTGCACCTGTTATTAAAGACGGAAAGATGCTTGGCATACTGGAGCTTGTTACCAGCCATAAGGGCGAATTGAACAGCATAAACGCTAACCAGCTTGATGTGGTAATGCCGTTTATAACAGATACCATCGACCGCAAATTTACCGAGCTACAAAACCAGGTGCAGGCCATTATACAGGACGAATACACCAGTATACACCCAAGCGTGCACTGGAAGTTTAAGAACGAAGTAAACAAGTACCTGCAATTTAAACGGCAGCACAAACCGTATAATTTAAAGGAGATCACCTTTAACAACGTGTACCCGCTGTACGGGCAGATAGATATTAAAGGATCATCTGAAACGCGCAACAACAGTTTACAGGCCGACCTGCAGAACCAGCTTAAATCGGCAATAAGCCTGATAGAGAAACTAAAAAAATCATCGGGGATAGATTTGCTTGCAGCAGTGGCACAACGGCTTAAAGCTTACCGGATTGAGCTGGAAACTGCTGTGAAAGCAGACACCGAACAACAGATACAAAACTACTTTGAAAAGCAGGTGCACCCTATTTTTGAGCAGGCGCTGATACTTAAGACAGAACACTGCGCACGCATTGAAAAATATTTTGAAGATGCAGGCAAAATGGGCGATTTCCATCTGCAGCGCCGTAAATACGAGACTACGGTAGCTATAATTAATTCGCGCATGTCGGCCATGCTCGACAGGTGGCAGGTAGAAGCTCAGGCAACCTATCCGCATTACTTTGAGCGTTTTAAAACAGACGGCGTAGAGCACAACCTATATATAGGTAAAGAAATAGCGCCTACTGTGGACTTTGAGATGAAACAGGTTTACAACCTGCGCCTGTGGCAAATACAGGTGTTATGCGAAATGGAGCTGGAGCATCATTTTAACCGTGAAATTTTGCCGTACCCGTTGGAAGTTACATCGCTTATACTGGCCTTTAGCAACCCACTCTCCATCCGCTTCCGAATGGACGAAAAACGGTTTGATGTTGACGGAACCTATAACGCCCGCTTTGAAATAGTTAAGAAAAGAATAGACAAGGCTTGCATTAAAGGCACACACGAACGGATAACATCTATCGGCAAACTCACTGTTGTTTATACCAATAAGGATGAGGAAAAGGAATACCTTAACTACATCCGTTTTCTACAGAAAAAAGGCATGCTGGACAGTGAGGTAGAAATGCTGGACGTTGAAGACCTGCAGGGTATTTCGGGCCTGAAAGCACTACGTGTAAAGATATGTTACGAAAGCAGCCTGCCCGAAAAGAAATGCTATACCTATGACGAACTGTTGAAAGAGATTGATCCTGAAGAAGAGATAGATCATCAGAACTCCAGCGTACCAAACACCCCGCTTTTATAATCGGCAATTGCCTGATCTATTTCCGCAGGTGTGTTCATTACAAAGTTGTCGCGTGCAGATATTGTTTCTTCAATGGGCTCACCTGACAGGTAAAGTATAGTAGCATCCTCTTCTGCAGTAAGAATGATCTCGTCGTTATCCTTCTCAAATACAATAAGGTTATACGCTTTTATGCTTTCCTGGTTAATGCAAAGGCTGCCCTTCGCAATGTATAACAGTGTCCAGTAGCCGGGCGTTGCCGTAAGCTGCACGGTTTTTCCACTCGATATATTGCCTGCAATACTTACAACTGGTGTAAAGCTTTTTAGCGGACCGGTATGCCCATCAAAGCTGCCGCTTGCCAGCCTGAGGTCTACCCCATCCTGCTGCAATACTGCAGGCTGCTGTTCTCTTGTGGCCGACTGATAAAAAGGTTCATCAAATTTGTGTGCCTGTGGTACATTTATCCAAAGTTGCAGCAGTTCGTTAACGCCTCCGTCACGCGAAATACGTTCGGACGGCCCCTCGCTATGGAGAATGCCCTTACCGGCAAACATCCACTGCACCCCACCGGCACTGATGAGCTCGTTATTGCCGATGCTATCTTTATGATAACCTTCGCCCTGCAGCATGAATGTAACAGGCGCAAAACCACGGTGCGGATGCGGGTGCAGGCGTACCTGCTGCCCGGGCTCTATCTGCTTTGGCCGCATGTGATGCAACACAATAAAGGGATTAGCAAACCTAAAATCCTTGTGCGGCAGCGGCTGCAAAACAGACTCTTCCTTAGTGATTTGCTTTTCACGGCCGGCAAGTATGTGCTGTATCTTCTTTTTCATGTTGATGAACCTTTATTGTACCAAACAAAGTTATACAGGCAATAGACCTTTAGCTATAAGGTTGATTAAGGGAAATACTTAATGTAGATTAAGAGTTTGCCGGGGCGGCAAAGCCAATCTCAAAGCTCTATAGTAAGCTCTACGCCTATTTCATTACCACGGTGTTCAGCATTTTGCTTAAAAACTCCGGTGTAACACCAATGTAAGAGGCTACCTGCTTCTGGGGTAACGACACAATAAGCGACGGGTACAACTGGCAGAAGTTGGTATAGCGTTCCATTGCATTTAGTATCATGTTATCAACCTGCCTGTGCTGGTAAGTAGCCATTGCTTTTTCCGCGATTATGCGTCCAAAGCGTTCAAACGCGGGGACTTTCTCACGCAAGTCATCCATATCCTTTTTGTAGATGAAAAATATCTCGCTTTCCTCAATTGCATCAATGTTAAGGCGTGCAGGCTCCTGGTTCAATAAGCTGCGCATATCAACTATCCACCAGCCTGCGGGTGCAAATTGTAAAACGTGTTCGCCGCCATTCTTATCAACCGCGTAGCTGCGCAGGCAACCGCTGGTGACGAAAGTCAACCGGTTGTTTACCTCGCCTTCTTCCAGCACGTACTGGCGGCGTTTCACTTTTTTGTAATGGATAATGGAAGTGAACAGATCGGTCTCCTCCGGGGTAAGAGCTATGTGCTTAGAAACGTTTGCGAGGATAGGTGAAAAACCCATGCCGCAATTTAAGATTTCTAAATTACATCGCGGCAAAGTACAAAACGAATAGAGCCGGTGGACCGGCGTCGACCCTTCAAAACACAACCGACATCAACACAAAAAATGTTTGAGTTCGGCAAATGAAAAAATGTGGTTTTTGCAGATTTCTGCTCAGATTTCAGGCCAAAAACCGCCTTATTGATGCTGTTATTGAGGTTTGCATAAAACGCGGGGGCAAGTTTTTTACTCGCCCCCGCAGTTATAATTTTCATGAAACTTTACAAGTTTCAGCATCACGTCAATGGCAGCTTCGTAGTTTTTTACCCCTACTACTTTCTTGTATTCGTTCTCAAGATGCTCTACCTGATTCTTAAGATGGTTGTAAAACTTCTCACCTTTTTCGGTAAGGTATAGCATCACCGCGCGGGCATCTTCGGGGCTTTTCTCGCTCCTGACCATACCGGTAGCTTCCAGTTCCTTAACTATCTTGCTGGCAGCCTGCTTACTTACATTCAGCTTGGAAGCCAGGGAGTTATTGGTAATACCCGTGGTGCCAATGCTCATAAAGAAAGGTATATGAGCGTTGTTGAAGTCGGGGTTGTCCATACGGCAGAGCTTTTTCATGCTCCATTCATCAATCGATCTTTTAAGCAGGTATACCAGTTTACAGGTAATACGCTTAGAAACATCGAGGTTATCTATACTCTCTGCTGCCATAATAAGATATTAACAATAGTTGTGTCTAACTGGTTTAGACGAATGTAGGTTAAAAATCAAACTTAACAAAAAACCGAACGCCGTACTCCGGTGCACCGGGGTGATCCAGGTAGGTAAAGCGCTTTACCAGATCTATACGCAAGATTTTGAAAATGTTACCCACACCAACGCTGCCTTCCATATACGGTGTAGAACCAAGTGAATAAGTACCACCTGAAGCACCATTAGGGAAACGTAACAGATCATTATGCAATGCCGGATTGTTTTCATCCCTCACACCACCCCAAAGGGCTTTAAAGTCTATTATCTCACGCAATTTCAGCTTCTTAAGCAACGGCACGCGGTTGAACAGGAAGCCGTTAAAGTTGTGATCTATAGCTATGCTGGCGTAATGGTCACTCACAAATTCCTGGAAGTTCATCAGGTTATAGCTGTATAACTGAAATGCGTAAGTCTGGTTAGCATGGTGGATATCAAGCAACGGGAAAGGCACATTACCAAACAGGTAACCACCTTCGGTGCTTACATCGGTAAAGCCGAGCTGTGACATATAAAAGCGCTTGCTGATGTTACCGGTAACGTTCTGGTAGTTGTAATCGCCACCTAATAAACCTTTAACACCTTGTGCGTAGTTCAATGTAAACACCGGGTAACGGTCAGGTATTGGGGTGCGGTAAAGTTTACCCTGATAGAATTTTTCATGCGGTGCCCAACGCAGCTGTGCAGACAATTCAGTAGTATGTATAGTGTTCACATTATTGATAACACCACCGGGTAATAGATTCTGGAACTGCAGCGAACCTGCAGGACTCTGGTTCCATTTCTTTAACCCAAATCCGTAAGACAGGTGGTTAAGGAACTCCTTAACATAGTCGAGCCTGAATATATCGTTGTACAACCACTGGTCGTTTTCGCCACGTTTAAAGGATAGCAAGAAGTTACTTTCCTGTACAAACTGGAGTTCCTGCCCTGGTATTTTGGTATCGTGCTGGAAACTTGCCCGTACATAGTTCTGCGGGAAAGAATAGATAGATTTATTATTAAGGGAGTAAGTACTGCTGAAGAAATACTTCCAGCGTTGGTCGCGGGTACCGTATGCACCATAAGTTTCAAAGTAGTAACGTTTGCTTAATTGCGGCGTACTGCGGCCACCTAAACGGCCACGGAAACCTTCTACAGGGTTAAAGCTGTAAAAAGTATTTGCCGGCCCTACCTCAAACTTGCCATAGTTTTTATAGCCGGCAAGCAACAGCGTTGCAATGTCCATCGTTTTCTTGAAAGATGGAATTGTCTGCAGGCTATCTATGTTCTTATATATTTTAGCCGCAGCAGCGTCCAGTGTGTCAGGGCGGCTTTGCATCCAGTAGGTATCGTCCTTATCCTCACTGTTGGTAGCGTAAACCTGTGCAGGGCCTTTGTAAGTGGCATCAGTGCGTGGCGAATTAGTAACAAAGTTGTTGATAGTTACCAAACGTTCTCCGAACACGCCTCCACCTTTTTCCTTGTTCAAGCCAAAGTCTATTTTAAGATTGCTTTGGCTTAAGTGGTACCTGCCGTCGTTATTTTTCTCGAAAACGAGATTAGCCTGCATGCGCCTTACAAAGTTAAGCTGGATGTTTTTGTTTACTGTTAACTCCGCTCCCTGAACAGCATAATTACCGTCCATGGTTACGTACATTTTGCCTTCAAACAGCAAACCGTTGGTGTTTCTTGGGGTAAAGCTAAGCTCAATCAAGTTAGGCTGCTGATCTTTAAGTGTATCTGTAATAAAGAACTTGTAAAAGTCAGGCGAGTGATCGGCAATAGGGCTCAGTAGCTGGTTGCTCAAAAGCGAAACGTTGTTATCATATATATTGATGTCCTGGTACATACGGTTGAAGTATGTAGTAAGGCCCTGATTATCTACAAAGTTCTCATTGTATTTAACTTGTTTAGTGGCTTCTATTACCTGTTTTTTGGAGTACGGATCCTTACGGAAGTAGTTGGTAGACAACTTTTCTTCCATATACATCGGCAGCATAGTTTTGCCGCCAATTAAGGTTGAGTCCTGCTCACGGAAGAGGAACTGGTAATTCTTGAATATCTTCTTATTCTTAAACTTATCTGACAGGTTACTTAATGAAACGGCAAGGCGTTCGTACTGCTTGTACTCGGCAAAGTTGTAGTTTTCTACCACGTTTTGCTTTTTATGGGCAATTACCTGACGAATAAGCTCAACAGCCGGATTGTTCTTGTTGGTATATTTCTTTCTCTTTGATGTGCGGACCACAACCTCATTAAGGCTGTGATTATCCTCGATAAGAGCAACATTAATTTCCTGCTCCTTCCCTACTTCTACGTTGCGGACAACTGTTTTAAAGCCTACAAAGCTCACTTTAATCTGGTTGTACTTTTCAGTGGTAGAAATGTTGTAACGGCCCTGAGTATTAGTATTGCCGCCAATTGTGCTATTGTTAAATGACACGGTAACATAAGGCATTGTTTGATGCGTTTTGGCATCGGTAACAACGCCTCTTACAACAGTTGTTTGAGCGCGGCTTACTGTAAAAGATAAAATTGTTACCAGGAATAATATTACGCTTTTTGCAAAAAGCGAAGGTGTGAAGGTTTTCATTGTAATGTAATTAGCAATTGGATAAGGTTGTATTATTATGATAGACGCGTTTGTTGTGCCCGGTTAAAGCATTGTACTTTGTAACAAGAGTTTTAATGCTTTTACCGGATGTATGAGCAAAACTGCGCAGTGAAATCAGTATGAAGTCCATATCTATATCATAGCCCAAAAAGCTTTGTTTAAAGCCTTCCCTGAAAGCGTTTGCCAGATAACCACCAGATGCACGAAGAACATCTTGTTGTTTTACAGATCCCTTGGTCTGCGCTGTGTTGGCAGGGTGATTTGGTGATTGTTTAAGGCTAAGCGTTTCCATGTCTTGTAGATAATGAGACAAAGGTAAACTAAGTTGACTAAATTAGTCAACCAGATTTACTATTTTTATTAATCTTAGTGTGTTTATGACACTACTATGAAATAAGCCTGTTATTTCGCCCGCCGTCTAGTCAAAAATGTATGTATCTAATCCGTCCGAGAGTGTAGATTAAGAACAAATTGCAGAAGTGAATGTCAGAGAGAATGATATGTTGATTTCAACACTTACCTGCTATTACTAGTTGGCCGTAATACAGCGCAAATTCCAAAATGTTGTGAATTAATTAATTTATGCTAATATTTTTAGCATAGCTTTGTGCTTCATTTATTTATTATGATAAGGGGATTTCAGCAGCGCGCGGAGCAAAAAATAACAGGATTTCAGTCGCCGGCAAGCGACTACCTGGAGGGTCGTTTAAACGTTGCTGATGTACTGGTGATAGATCCGCATTGTACATTTTATTTTGCTATGGACAGTGAAGCCATGAAAAGCAGGGGTTTGTGGCCCGGCGATATCCTAGTGGTTGACAGATCTCTTGTACCGGTACATGGCGCGGTGGTAGTGGCCGTAGTGCAGGGCACTTTTTGCTGCCGAACGTTTGACAACAGTGGCACTAATCCGGTGCTTACCGGAGACACCGTTGCGATGGAAAGCAGCGATGGCGAAAACCTGCACATATGGGGCGTAGTAACTGCTATCTGCCGGGGCATGCTGCCTCCTGGTTTAAAAAAAGGGAGGTACAGCCGTGTTTGCGCTTTGTGATTGCAACAACTTTTACGCGTCGGCAGAGCGGCTCTTCAAGCCAGACCTTTGCAACCAGCCTGTTGTAGTGCTAAGTAATAACGATGGTTGCGTAATAGCGCGTAGCGAGGAAGCCAAACTTTGCGGAATAAAAATGGGCGATCCTGAATTTTTGGTGCGAGACCTTATTGATAAGTATGGCATTAAAGTATTCTCCAGCAACTATGTGCTGTACGGCGACATGTCTGAAAGAGTGATGCATAACCTTTCGCGATGGTTCCCCCGGCTAGACGTGTACAGTATAGATGAGGCGTTTGGATGGCTAGGTGGTATTCGAAATTTGGAAGCTTATGCACCTAAAATTCGCGAGAGCGTAGTGCGAAATACAGGCATACCTGTATCTATAGGTGTGGCGCCTACTAAGACATTGGCAAAGCTGGCTAACAAACTTGCTAAAAAGAATGGTGGCACGCTGGTGCTGGATACCAGGCAAAAGATAAAAGATGCGGTAGATATATTCCCGGCAAAAGACCTTTGGGGTATAGGCCGGCAGTACTATAAAAAATTGGAGGAACTGAACATTGAGACCGTAGGCCAGCTACGCGACCTACCCGAGATGTGGTTTAAACAGCACATGACCATACAAGGCCAACGCATGTGGAACGAACTATGGGGACGCCCGGCGCTGCCGATAGATGCCCGTACCGAAAGCAAAAAGGGTATAACAGTAAGCCGGTCGTTCCGCAATTATATAGAAGATGCAGATGTACTTTGCGAAGCGGTAACCCTTTACGCCAGCCGCCTTGCCGAAAAGCTGCGCCACAATAAACTGCGCTGCCTTTACCTGCAGGTGTTTTTGTATACCAACAAGCACAGGGAAGATCATCCCCAGCACTTTCCTTCACAAGTTCAAAAGCTGGTGCTGGCCAGCAATAACAGCCACGACCTTGTACAAGCCGCCACTCGAATGGCCCGTAAATTATACCAACCAGGGATAAAATATCGTAAAGCAGGTTGCATTGCAACGGGGTTGTTACCCGAAAGCGAACTACAGCTGAATGCATTTAATGCGCACGATTATGGCAAAAAAGATGCGGTAGCAGCTGTGCTTGATACCATAAACCTTGCATACGGGCGCGGCACACTACGCATGGCCAGCGAAGGCTACGAAAAAACCTGGCGCCTTAAACATGAACATTTAAGCCAGGGCTACACCACCCGGTGGCACGAGATTTTGCGGATAGGCTGATGAATAAGAGTAACTAAATATCGTTATGAGTATCGGTCGTACAGAACTGCCGCATTTGCAAAGTACATCTTTAGTTTACAAAAAAAGCAGGCTTGCGGCCTGCTTTTTTGTTTAGTTTAGCTTTACAGTTATTATTTAACACGTTCGCCAACAGCTTCAAACATGTCTGCAAGGGTGCCTGTTACGTGGTTGTCGTCCTTCTTTCCAACGTTCATTACCAGGTCGTAAGTCATGATAGTGAAAGCTACAGAAAGCTTATCATCTTTAATTTCAGCCTTAGTTACGGGCTCATCTTTCTTGGTCTCCGGGTTTTGGATAGTGCCCGAAAGCGCGCCATCCTTTTCGGTGATGTTAAATAAAAGATGTACGTCGCCTTGTGGCGTTCCCTTTACCAAAACATCCCATTTGCCCGCGTAGTAACTTGCAGGCGTTTGCGCGTTAGACTTAACGGCAAAAAACAATAACGCCACCGCAGCAGCAAAAAATAGCTTAATTCTTTTCATGTGGTTTATAAAATTGGTTTTAAATGGCTATTGTGTACGTAAGACGCAATAAAGTTAATAGGAAAAATCTAAAATACAAGTAAATGGTGTTAATCCTTCACTTACTTGTATTTTCCAAATAAAAACCGATTGTTGTATATGGCTTAGCACCGGTTGTACAACGTGGTCCACTTCTTAATTTTATTTACCGGGAATTTTGCCAGCAATTCGTCCGTGAGGCGCCAGGTCCAATTGCTACCCTCCCCTGCCGGCGTGTTCATACGCGATTGCTCGTCTAGGTTTAACCAGTCCTGCACAGGGATAATGGCTGTTTTACATACCGACGCTAGTGCCATTTTAATAAACACCTTGTTAATGTTTTTTGATGATACCTTTATACCGGTATACCTTGACAGGTTTTTAGGTACTGCACTATCTGCATCTTTATCAAACCATCCTAAGGTGGTATTATTATCATGGGTGCCGGTATATACAAAATAATTCTCTGCGTGATGGTGAGGCGCATATGCCGATTGTGCAACATCATCGCCGAAGGAAAACTGCAGCACTTTCATCCCCGGCAAGCCAAACCCGTCTTTGAGGTCGTAAACCGGCTGATCAATATCGCCCAGGTCCTCTGCAACAAAAGGCAGGCTGCCAAATTCCTGCTTAAGAGCATTGAAGAAGTCAACTGCTGGACCTTCGATCCATTCGCCGTTAACAGCGGTTTCATCGGTAGCAGGTATGCTCCAGTAGGCAGAAAACGCGCGGAAATGATCTAAACGGAGCAGATCGTACCACTCCAATGTCTTGCGTATGCGTTTAAGCCACCAATCGTAATTAAGCTCCTTAAGTTTGTCCCACTTAAAAATAGGCATACCCCAACGCTGTCCGTCGGCGTTAAAAAAGTCTGGTGGCACGCCGGATACATGGTTCATCTGCAGGTTTTCATCCAGATCAAATATCTCCGGCGCAGCCCAAACATCGGCCGAGTCGTAGCTGATGTAAAACGGTAGGTCGCCAAATATCTTAATGCCTAGCTGGTTGCAATGGTCCTTCAACGCGGCCCATTGTTTATGGAAGATAAATTGCAGCCACTTCACTTTTCTCAGTACATTGGCATTTTGTGTAGCAAATGCGGAAAGTGCATCCTGGTTCCTTAATTTAAATTCGTTTGCCCAGGTGTTCCAGGCCGAAAAGCCATGCTGTTGTTTTAAAACCAGGTACAAAGCATAATCCTCTATCCAACTGGCCTCCTTGGTGCAGAACTCTTCAAATTGGTTTAGCAGCGCATGATTGGAGCCGTTAAAGTTCTCCCATGCCTTGTCCAGCAAAGCGGTCTTTATTTCTTCCGCTTTCTTAAAGTCTACCTGGTTAGTGGCAGGTATTTTAGCCGCTTTCAGGTCGTCGTTACTAAGCAAACCATCCTTGTGCAACTGCTCCGGGCTTATTAGCAATGTGTTTCCTGCCTGGCTGGAGTAAGAGCTGTATGGCGAATGTCCATCGCCGGCACTAGTGGCGTTTAACGGAAGTATTTGCCAATACTGCTGACAGCTATCATGCAGCATTTGTGCAAACCGGTATGCCTGGCTGCCCAGGTCGCCTATCCCGTAAGCAGACGGTAACGATGTGATATGCATTAATACACCAGCGCTTCGCCCCTGGTACTGCTTCTCCAGCTTCAAAACCGCCAGTGGTATATCATTCAGTACATCTTGCAGCATAATACCGTTGCTAAGCTTAATAGCTTGGCTAGTAAGCGCATTGCTGCATATTGCAGGTGCATTTGCAGGCAGCACCACCCGGGTGTCTCCCCAGTCGGCCCCTTCCAATGCTATATGCCAACCTGCAACCGTTGCTGTTTCTGCTGGCACTATTACCACCAACCATGTACCGTGGTAAGCACGCGCAAAAGCCAGCACTTTCTTGTGATGAGAGCCTTTCACATCTAATGGCACGTATTCACCCTTGCTGAACACACTTGTGTTTGCAGCGCGCAACTTCAGCAGTTTACTTACAAGCCAAACCTTTATTTGCCCGTTGTATCTGTCTTTCCAAAGGTCTGTTACGTTTACCTCGTCTTCAACTTCACTTAAAAGATTCCTGCGCAACGCATAATCTACCGGGCGGCGGTTATCCGGATCCACAAAGCTAAGGTCCCAATGTTCGCATCCCTGATAGACATCAGGCACCCCGGGACAGGTGAGCTTAAGCGTAGCTTGTGCAAGCGTGTTGGAAATACCCAGTTCGCTCACCTTTTGGTGGAAAGCCGAAAAGCTTTGCCAGAACGGCCTTGCCTTGTTAAGCAGGGCGGCAGCAAATTTCTTTACCCCGTCTTCGTACTCCTGGTTAGGCTCGGCCCAGTTGGAGTGGCGTTTAGCTTCGCGCAACATCTTTTCCAGGTAATCTTCTAAACGCTGCGCGTAGGTACCCTCTTCCTCACCCGGCATTGGGTATGATCCTATCAGCGTTTGGTAGATGAAGTATTCATCGTTTGCATCAGGTGCATTGTTGGTCTTCAAATCAGCATTAATGGCCTGCCAATGTTTTACCATTTCCAGCCATTCTTCGGTTATGCCGGTGAGCGCATTTAACCGCGCCCTTACACCCTCGCCTCTTTTGGTGTCGTGTGTAGCGGTGGCGTTTATGGCTAAAGGCCATTGCTGCTGCCGCTTTTTCATCACCTGGTGAAACTCCTCTACAGATATCCCGAATGCCTCCGGAGAGTCCCCTACCTCGTTATGGTCAATAAAGCGGTTATAGGTATACATTAGCGTATCTTCAACCCCTTTAGCCATCAATGGCCCGGTAAGCTGCATGCATCTCTGGTAAAAAAACAACACTTTTTGACGATATGCCTCGTCGGCATTCCTGGTTTTGTGTATCAGCGCATCCACTAAAATCTTCAGGGCGGGCTGCAATTCTTCACTGCGCTTGCCCACGCTGTTAAAAACGTCTTTCAATGCAACAGACTCCTGTTTGTTCAACGGAAATGCATTGCCGTAAAAACGGTATACCGGGAAGTGAATAAGCAGTGAACCAATTGCCTTTTTTATTGCACTACGCTCATAGGTATTTTTTTTGGCAGTATCAGCAAGATCAAGCGAGAGGCACAAACTGGTGAGGTTCTCCAATTCGCCGTTCATATGCTCGGAAAGTATCAGTGCCTTTTTATCGTAGATCTGATTTTTAATGGACCGGTCATCGCCTGTTAATTCTGTATAGAAAGATGAGAATGCCTTCTCGCTTTTTTTATGAGTGAACAGATTGTTGACAAGCGCAAGATAATCATACCCGGTGCTGCCTTGTATAGGCCAGTTTACCGGGAGTTCTTCGCCCTCCTCTAGTATTTTCTCTACTACTATATAGGTGTCGTCCCCTGCCAGCGCACGCAGCCTATGCAGGTATTGTTCAGGGTCAAAAAGGCCATCTATATGGTCTATCCGCAAGCCATGAATAACGCCGTCTTTAAGCAATGTTGCAACCAACTGGTGTACATGGTCAAAAACCTCCTGGCGTTGTATATTCAAACAGATGAGTCCGTTTACCGTAAAAAATCTGCGATAGTTTATTTGCTTATCGGTCTCTTTCCAATTACAAAGCCGGTAATACTGCGTAGTCGCAAGATCCTTTAACGCTTGTTTATCGGCGTTTATTAATTCGAAACAACGCAGCAAATGATCGTTGAACACTTTATTTTTTACCAGTGAGGTAAGCTGCAGTTTTAGTTCCTCGGCCGCTTTAGAAAATGCATCGGCATCGGTTGTTTCGTATAAAGCATCCAGCTGTTGTAGTAAGGTGCCTACCGCGTCTGTATCGGCTTCCTTGTCGGCCTCTAAAATGTCCGGGTATGATTTAAGGCTTACCGGCCAGTTCTGTTCGGCATATCTAAGCACCATCCTTTCACCATTCCAACCTAGTTGCAGCTGTCCGTCTTCAATAACTTTCTCCAGATCATCGCCCAAGAACGGCACCATCAGCGGACCGCTGAACAGCTCATTATCAGACAGGCTTTGATCAAAGTAGTTGCGGTAAACAGACAGGGGCCCCTTCTCCAGCAGGTCCATTAACCATATATTATCATAATGGAAGGCCATGTGGTTAGGCACAATATCCTGCAGCCATTTTATTCCGTTGTCCTGCAGTTCTTTGCTTACCTGTACCAGTTTTTCCAGGGTACCAATCTCCGGGTTAATGCTCAGCGGGTCAGTACCGTCGTACCCATGATTGCTGCCAGGCACGGCCTTGAATATAGGCGATGCGTACAAGGTTTTTATGCCCAGCTGCGACAAGTAAGGTATTATCTCCTGCAAATGCGCAAGCGTAAAATCCTTATGGAACTGGATACGGTATGTCGAGATGGGGTTAAACATTTTGATTCGTGTAAATGATGATAGATTCGGGTAGAATTACCTCTGCTTCCCCGCCCCGAACGGATGTGCTGCGCTGGCCGCCAAATTCAGGATCGGCCGAGTCAAGTATTATCGAAAGTGCCGGGCCATCTGCAGGCAATGCTAGTTGCTGCACCTTGTCAGAAAAATTCATAAAGCAATACACGTGTTCATCTCCCTCCCAGCGATGCAGCCATAAGGTTTGCTGCTCCTGATCGCATGAAACCTCCAGTTGATGGCGGTTTAACGTAGCCAATGCAAGGGATTGTTTGCGCAGGACGATGAGCGTTTTATAGTAATGCAGCATAGTTTTATGTTGCTGCTGGTGTATGCTGTCCCAATTTAATGCTGAGCGCCTGAAAGTTTCTTCCGATTGAGGATCGGGTGCTTCTCCTTCGGCATGAAAAGCTTTAAACTCTTCCTTACGGCCCTTCCTTACCGCTGCTATCATGTCCTCATCGGTATGGCTAACAAAGTACTGGAAGGGGTTTTGCTCTGCATACTCCTCCCCCATGAACAACATGGGTAAATAAGGCACCACCATTACAGCACCCGCAAGTAGCTTCTGCATTTCAAAACTAAACAGCACGCTACTGCGCTCGCCCAGCAGGCGATTACCTACGTGGTCATGATTTTGAGAGAACACAACAAATTGCTGCCCGGGATTATCTGTTTTGGTACCGAATTTCTTTTGGCGGTGCGGCGAGTACTGGCCATCGTACACGTACGCGTCGCGATAAGCTTTAGCCAGATCGCTAATACCACTAAAGTCTGCGTAGTAGCCGTTACGTTCGCCGCCGGCAGTAACCCTTAAGGCATGATGAAACTCATCTATCCACTGCCCGTCCATACCGTAACCCTGTGGCAACGGATCTATAAAGCGTTTATCATTAAGATCAAACTCTATAATGAGGTAATGCTTACGGCCCGTATCCGCCATTAACTCGTCTACAGACTCCTTAATTTCCT
Source organism: Mucilaginibacter terrenus (assembly GCF_003432065.1). Classification (NCBI taxonomy): domain Bacteria; kingdom Pseudomonadati; phylum Bacteroidota; class Sphingobacteriia; order Sphingobacteriales; family Sphingobacteriaceae; genus Mucilaginibacter; species Mucilaginibacter terrenus. The sequence continues at coordinate 1,241,387 of NZ_QWDE01000001.1, forward strand.
GTAGAATATGTTTCGGGCTAAAGTCTTTTATGGCGTGCACCGCATCCATACGCAGCGCATCTACATGAAAATCGCGGAACCACATTAGCACGTTCTGCTTAAAAAAGTTACGTACCTCATCGCAATGGGCATCATCAAAGTTAATGGCATTACCCCATGGGGTGTTGTACTTGTCTGTAAAGTATTGGCCAAACTCGTTAAGGTAATTGCCCTCAGGCCCAACGTGGTTATACACCACATCAAGTATTACGGCCAGGCCCTTCTTATGACAGGCATCAACCAGTTCCATCAGCCCTGCAGGGCCACCATAGCTATTTTGCACCGCATATGGAAATACGCCATCGTAGCCCCAGTTCCTATTGCCGGGGAACTGTGCTACGGGCATAATCTCGATAGCAGTAATACCCAGCTCTTTAAGATACTGTAGTTTTTCTGTTATACCGGCGAATGTACCTTCAGGTGAAAACGTGCCTGTATGCAATTCGTAGATAAGATATTGCTCTAACGCGGGATTAGCCCATTGGTTGTCGGTCCATTTAAACCCATTAACATCAATTACCTGCGAAGGGCCATGCACGCCCTGCGGCTGCGCACGTGACGCTGGGTCAGGCAGTTGTTTCTCGTTGTTCAGAACAACCTTATACAAATCGCCGTGCTGCACTTCTGTTGTAGAAAGCTGCCAGTAGCCATGTTCGCCCGCATTTAGCTCAATCTTTTTGCCGGTGTCCGTTAGTAAGATATTTACACTTTGGGCCAGCGGCGCCCAAACTAAAATATTGCAAATACCATCTTGCGTAAAGGTTAAGCCCGGCTGTATATTTGATAATTGATAATTTGCCATATTAGGTAAGCGGATGATGCAGCACAACTACCGACCTTCCTTCTACAGTGATGCATTCCTGGTCGGTTAAAAGCTTTTCATTCATATCGTCGTCACTGGTATTCAGGATTATTTTCCAGTCGTTGCTCTTTATCTTTTGCGGTATGTGGTAGTTCAGACTTTCATGATGGGCATTGAAGATCACGTAAAAATGATCATCCGTTATACGTTCGCCCTGCGGCCCTACGGAGTGTAACCCACGGCCGTTAAGGAACACACCCAATGATCGTGCAAAGTCATGGTTCCAATTTTCGTCTTCCATCTCGGTGCCTTCCGGTAAAAACCAGGCAATATCCTCCAAACCTTTGCCTTTAACCGGCTGCCCCTGAAACCACCGGCGCCTGCGGAAGGCTGGATGGTCTTTACGGAGTTTGATTAGTTTTTGAGTAAATGCCAGCAATTGCTGGTCAGCCTCTGCCCAGTTTAGCCATGAAATTTCATTATCCTGGCAATAAGCATTGTTATTACCCTGCTGCGTACGGCCAAACTCATCCCCTGCAACCAGCATAGGTACACCTTGCGACAAAAATAACGTGGTAAGCAGGTTGCGTTTTTGTTTATTACGAAGCTTTATTACTTCTTCATCGTCTGTTGGCCCCTCAACGCCGCAGTTCCAGGAACGGTTATGGCTCTCGCCGTCGTTGTTGTCTTCGCCGTTTGCTTCGTTGTGTTTTTCGTTGTATGATACCAGGTCATTTAATGTGAACCCGTCATGCGCAGTTATAAAGTTTATACTTGCGGTTGGCTTCCGGAAATTATCCTGATACAGATCGGGGCTGCCGGTAAAGCGTTGACCAAATTCGCCCAACATACTTTCTGCACCTATCCAGTAATCGCGTATGCAGTCTCTGAACTTACCGTTCCATTCGCCCCATCCCGGTGGAAAGTTGCCCACCTGGTAGCCACCTTCGCCAATATCCCACGGTTCGGCTATTAATTTAGCCTGGGAGATGATAGGATCCTGGTAAATAATATCAAAAAACCCGCTTAGGCGGTTTACCTCATGCAGCTCCCTGGCCAGGGTAGCTGCCAGATCAAACCTAAACCCGTCAACGTGCATCTCCGTTATCCAATAACGAAGGCTATCCATTATATAACGCAACACATTTGGCAACATAGCGTTTAGCGTATTACCTGTTCCGGTATAATCATTATAAAAACGTTTATTGTCATCTACCAACCGGTAATACGATGCATTATCAATACCTTTTAAGGATAGCATTGGCCCCATGTGATTGCCTTCTCCGGTGTGGTTGTACACAACGTCCAGTATCACCTCAATACCAGCTTTGTGCAGTTCTTTAACCATTTGCTTAAACTCCTGCACCTGCTGGCCATGATCAACTATTCCTGCATAGCGGTAGTCAGGCGCGAAGAACCCAATGGTGTTATATCCCCAATAGTTAGTGAGGCCCTTCTCTACCAGGTGCCTGTCGGCAACGAACTGATGTATTGGCAACAACTCAATAGCTGTTATACCCAGATCAGTGAGATACTTTATACTTGCGGGATGACCGATAGCGGCATAGGTACCTCTAATATCATCAGGGATATCCGGGTGCATTTGAGTGAAACCTTTAACATGCGTTTCGTATATCACTGACTGATGATAAGGTGTTCGAGGATTTACATCATTTCCCCAATCAAAGTTATTGTCTATCACCACCGATTTTGGCAAAAAAGGTGCACTGTCGGTTTCACTATAGCTAAGGTCCTCATCAGGATGGCCAAGTTCATATCCAAACAATGAATCGTGCCAGTCTATTACACCCGATATAGCCTTTGCATATGGATCAATTAACAGTTTATTAGGATTGAACCGATGCCCATTCTCTGGTTCATACGGGCCATGTACGCGATAACCATATAGTTGTCCCGCTTTAGCTTCGGGCAGATAACAGTGCCATACCTGGTGGGTACGTTCTGACAAGCGTATGCGTTCTTCGTGTTGGGCTCCATCTTCGTCCGTAAATAAACAAAGTTCGACCCCAGTGGCATTGTCGGCAAATAAGGCGAAGTTAACACCTTCGCCATCCCATGTGGCGCCAAGCGGATATGGCTTTCCAGGGTAAATCTTTTTAGTCATACCACCAAAAGCAGTTAAATGCCTAATTGTTTTCAACAGGCCTTATTTTCTTATAACGATAAACTTTACGTTAAAACAACTATACCAAACCAAGAAGGTTATAAACCTATAAGAAACCCGCTCATCGTTTTAAGACAATTCGAGTGTCCAAAACCGCGGCAATTAACAGAGATGAGCTGGCCTTAACTGTACCCATCCAATGCAGTCAAAAAGCTAGCGTTTAAACAAATACTGCTTTTTGGTAACAATTATAAAATATTGTTGTTGGTATGGTAATTTACAAAAGCTGAATGGAAAAACATGTTTATAATACGGGGCTGATAGGAAATTGCGCGTTCCTGGCACACATCAATAAAAACACAAATATAGAATGGATGTGCTGGCCAAGGTTTGACAGCCCGTTTGTATTTGGCGGATTGCTGGATCAAAACAAAGGCGGAGAGTTTTCCATTTTGCCAAAAACGGAATACACTACACACCAATTTTATTTAGAAAACACTAACGTGTTACGCACCGAGGTAACCAGCCAGAACGGCAAATACAGAATTACCGACTTTGCGCCACGATTTTTTAAAAACGGCAGGTACTTTAAACCACTTATACTGATACGTAAGATAGAAGTACTGGAAGGGACCCCACAGATAAGAGTAAAATGCGATCCCGTTTGCGACTTTGGTCGTACAAAGCAAGCTAAGCTTCAGGGCAGCGACTCGATTGAGTTTACCGGTTGCGGGGAGAAGATAACGTTAACATCTAATATACCCCTCGCCTATCTTTTGGACGAGCAGTACTTTGCCCTTAATGAAACCAAGTACCTGCTGCTTAACTACGGTGCGGAACTCGATGGTTCGCTGGTGAGTACCTGCGAAGAGTACCTTCGTGAAACAACGGAGTACTGGCGTTTGTGGATAAAGCACTCGTCTATAGCTACATTTTACCAGCAATATGTTATCCGCTCGGCGTTGGTTCTTAAGATACACCAGTATGAAGATACAGGCGCAATTATAGCCGCAAGCACCAGCAGCCTGCCCGAGTTCCCCGGCAGCGAACGCAACTGGGATTACCGTTATTGCTGGCTCCGCGATACCTATTATGTGCTAACCTCACTCAATCACATTGGGCATTTTGAGGAAATGGAGAGATACTTTAGCTACGTTACCGACATTTCGTTTACCGAAGGTGGCAGTTTTAGGTACCAGCCGCTGTACGGCATCACCGGGCAAAAGGACCTGACCGAAACCATCATGGAACACCTGGATGGATATATGGGTAACAAACCGGTACGGATAGGCAATCAGGCATCTGAACACATACAGAACGACATCTACGGTCAGGTACTGATATCTTTGCTTCCGTTGTATACAGACCACCGCTTTGTATTCAGCGAAAGGAAAGATTCCGACAAATGGATATCATCTATACTGGACAAAATAGAACGTACCATCGACGAAAAAGATGCTGGCATCTGGGAGTTCAGGAACATTGCTCATATACACTGCTACAGTAACCTGTTCCAGTGGGCTGGCTGCAACGCTGCAGAGAAAATAGCATTAACCATTGGCAACGATGGGTTGGTAGAACGTGCTCAGTCGCTTAAAGCGCGTGCCGCAGCACATATAGAAAGCTGTTACGATCCGGAGCGACGTGTATATACCCATGCAGTCGGCAGTCCACATCTTGATGCCAGTACGCTGCAACTGATCATGATGAACTATATAGACCCGGCATCTCAAAAAGCAAAAGACCACCTCATCGCTTTAGAGAAGGAGTTGAAAACCGAAGGCGGCCTGTTTTATCGCTACATCCACAGCGACGACTTTGGCAAGCCAAAAACCACATTCCTGATCTGCGCCTTCTGGTACGTGGAAGCACTAGCCTGCGTAGGCCGCATGGATGACGCAATACGCGAATTTGAAAAGCTGATGAAATATTGCAATCACCTGCTGCTGTTTAGCGAAGATGTAGATGAAGAATCGGGAAGCCAATGGGGTAATTTCCCGCAGGCTTATAGCCATGTTGGATTGATGAACGCAGCTTACCGGATAGCAATGAAACTGGACAGGCCGATTTTCTTATAGTATAAGATGGGGGATAAACTAAACTTATGGGCGAAACACCTGCCACATTGGTTGTGGAACCTGCTGGTTATCGGGTTTGTATTGCTGATAGGCTTTGTTGTAAAGTGGGTTATAACAATCCTGCTTAATTACTACAAAAATAAAAAAGACGAAGATTACTCTTTCTTCAGATCTGTAATTACACGTCTCAGCAGGCCGCTTAATCATTTTGTCCCGCTGCTTACGCTTAACATCTTGCTGCCATACCTGGCGTTAAAAGATGGCTATATAGACGATGTTAAGCGCTGGGCTGGAATAATGCTGGTGATTTCTTTCGCCAGTTTAGTAATGAACGGCATCAGGATCTTGGAGGATTATGTTTATCACAAATACAATTTCAACAAAGCAGACAACCTAAAAGAACGAAAAATACGCACGCAACTGCAGTTTGTACGGAAGCTGGCCAATGTGCTTATTATACTACTTACACTGGCGCTTATACTGTTGAGCTTCGAGAGTGTGCGTAAGATAGGTGCCGGTTTGTTAACCGGCGTTGGTATTGGTGGTATAATAGTTGGCTTTGCCGCGCAGAAATCTCTTGGCAATTTGCTGGCGGGGTTCCAGATAGCGTTTACGCAGCCCATCCGGATTGATGATGTACTGGTTGTAGAAGGTGAATGGGGCCGTGTTGAAGATATAACGCTAACCTATGTGGTATTAAATATATGGGATCAGCGCAGGCTAATACTTCCCATCAACTACTTTATAGAAAAGCCATTTCAAAACTGGACGCGCACCACATCGGAGTTGCTGGGTACAGTGTTTTTGTATGTAGATCATACCGTTCCGGTGGATAAACTAAGGGAAGAACTTACACGGCTTTTAAACAACACGCCACTTTGGGATAAACGAGTTGGGATATTACAAGTTACTGACGTTAAAGAAGCTACAATTGAACTAAGGGCTTTAGTAAGTGCAGTAAACTCTTCTACCGCGTTTGACCTTAGATGCTACATCAGGGAAAATTTGATCAAGTACCTGGCAGAAAATCACGAAGGTAGCCTGCCAAAACGACGACTCGCTATCGATCAGCCGCCAATGCCCGCTAAACCAGATCACTGATAAACACGGATACTTGTGGACCTTTGTGTATAATCGATTTACGTATCTATCAACCAATCTTATTAGCACTACCCCATTATTGTAAATAGGAGCTGAACGCCAGCCGTGGGTGGTTTGTTATAACTCTTTGTAGGAATTTCTTTTTAAGATAATTTATAAATTATTTAAAAACTTTCCCTTTAATTTTTGTTTAAGTTAAACAATCATACTCAGCCGAATACTTATGGTTATTTACTAATAATGCTTTGTTTGCTGTAGCTTTTTACACAGATAAATGCGAATTAATGCTGAAACAATCTCCGGGTAATGTGGGATTATAATGCAGAGCCCAAGCTATCAAAGGCCGGCTAATATATACTATTGCCAACAGCAAAATTGAATATGGAATTTAGAACTACTTATAATTACCTTATTGTGGGATCGGGTTTATTTGGAGCAGTGTTTGCCCATGAAGCAAACAAAAGAGGTAAAAAATGCCTGGTTATTGATAAGCGACAACATGCTGGTGGCAACGTTTTTTGTGAAAACCGAGAAGACATTAACGTACATAAATACGGCGCCCACATCTTTCACACCAATGACAAAGACATTTGGGACTACGTAAACTCTTTTGTAGAATTTAACAGGTATACCAACAGCCCGCTCGCTGTGTATAAAGATGAGGTTTACAATCTTCCTTTTAACATGAACACGTTTTATCGCTTATGGAAAACGTTTACTCCTGAAGAAGCAAAAGAAAAAATCAGGGAGCAAATAGAGCATCTGAACATAACAGAACCCGCCAATCTTGAAGAACAGGCACTCTCTCTGGTGGGAACGGATATTTATGAAAAACTTATAAAGGGTTATACCGAAAAGCAATGGGGCCGGGCTGCCACTGAACTACCTGCGTTTATTATCAAACGTTTACCTGTACGTTTTACTTACGACAATAACTACTTTAATGATAAGTACCAAGGCATACCTATTGGTGGCTATAACAAACTTGTAGACGGGCTATTGGATGGCATTGAGGTAAGACTTGGGGTAGATTATTTCGAAAATCGTGAAGAGTGGGACAAGTTGGCTCCTAAAATCATCTTTACAGGCAAGATAGATGAATACTACAATTACCAGTTTGGCCAATTGGAGTACCGCAGTTTGCATTTTGAACACGAAGTACATGATAAAGAGAACTATCAGGGCAATGCAGTGGTAAATTACACCGAAGCCCACATTCCGTACACCCGCATTATAGAGCATAAACATTTTGAATTTGGCACACAGCCCAACACGGTAATCACCAAAGAGTATCCGTCTGAATGGACAGCTGATAAAGAGCCCTATTACCCTGTAAATGATGCTAAAAACTCAGAAGTGTATAAACAATATCAGCAACTGGCGCGCAAGGAAGACAATGTAATATTTGGCGGCAGATTAGCCGAGTACAAATATTATGATATGCACCAGGTAATAGGCTCGGCGCTGAAAAAGGTAAAAGATCATTTTGCTGAGACAGAACCAGCTCACAAAGACAGCAATAGCAGTCACAACATTTAACAAGCGGGAATTCACTGTGGTGTTTTATTGTTTACAACACTACAACTTGTACAAATACGTTTACGATGTACTACTAAACAAAGCAGATGACTTAACCTTTTTCTAGGCGGAGAATTATCCTAAAAGAACCAAATAACCACAAGTACCAGCGTGGCGGTAAAAATAGCTATTGTTGTATTTAACTAAGGTTTCAATACATTATCACCACCCTAATCTAGCCCGGGTGCTAATAGGTCAGGGTCTACAGCACCTTCATTGCTGCGGGTGATCTTATGAAGATTAAACAACATCACCGCATCTACCTCCCTGCCGGTCAGCAATCCGCGGTCGAACAAACCGTAGAGGATAGTTTGTACTTCCTGACCACAAGATCCGGTACCCAGGCCAGGCTCCAGTTCCTCAAGTTTAGCCAGTACATCTTCTGGTGTCCCCTCGCCAATTTGGCCGAGCGCGTAAATAATCTTATCCTGCAGTGTGTCTTCATTATGGTATGCTGCAGGCACGTGTAACGGTTTATATTCTTCCCTGAACTGCTCGTCTGTCATAATCGGTGGTTTAGCACTTTAACAGTCGATAAATGAAATAGTTCTTCCACTTTGATGCATCTCTAACCAGTATTTGTAACGATCTAACGAAGGCATAATCCGCCTTAAACCTGATTAAAGGCCTTTTTATCCACAATTAGCTTTACAGCACTTGTTAAATGCACACATAATTTTATTTTCGCAGGAGAATACAAGAACTAGCTATGTCTGCACAACTAAACCTGGTGGAAACTATTTCCAGGTATGTTACCCTACAACCCGGCCGCAAAGCGCTTAAAGGAAAATGTCCTTTTCATCGTGATGAGATGAGCTCGCTGATGGTTATACCTGACCGTGACATTTTTAAATGCTTCGGCTGCGGAGCAGAAGGCGGCACAATTGAGTTTTTGATGCTGCTTGAAAATAAAACCCGCACCCAGGTAGTTGAAGACCTCGGGAGGCGTACCTTTTCGGCACAGTAATTTAAATTTATCAATGTGTTCAACTAAGCTGCAAAAACGCTAAGGGCTAAACAAGCATTCCCCTGCAGTAATACTTACAACTATCTTGTTTATGGTATGATACGTGTTAAGCATTAAATATGTTGCACGAAAAGACCATTGACCACCTGCTTGCCATACACGAGATTTACCATGAACCTAATGTCCGTGAATTTGCGCGAGGTAGGGAAATACTGGCTAAATATCCTGATGCCAAACTGATAGAAGTGCCAGCCCATAACCAAATACCCGAACTGTTTGGCTTTGAAGGATCTGTGGAGGATTGGCTCTGGAATAAAAAGAATGTACTAATTTTAGGTACCAAAAAGGGGCTTTCTGCAAGGCCAAATACCCGCAGCTCTCACTGGGTGGCGCCCTCACAAAGCAACGGCTGCGCTATGTCGTGCTCGTATTGCTATGTGCCGAGGCGAAAAGGGTATGCAAACCCTATAACCACTTTTGTAAACATTGAACAGATTATGGGCTACCTTACCCGGCATGCTGCAAGGCAGGGTAAAAAGCTTATACCTGATGAGACCGACCCTGAGTATTGGGTGTACGAGATTGGCGAAAACGGCGACTGCTCTGCAGACGCTGCTATTTGCGACAATGTAAAGGACTTAGTAAAGCTGTACACTACCTTGCCAAACGCCAAATTAACATTTGCAACAAAGTTTGTGAACCGGGAGATGTTAAACTATGATCCGCAGCGCAAAACGCGGATACGTTTTAGCCTGATGCCGCACCAGATGTCTAAACTGGTGGATGTGCGCACCACACCAATAAGCGACCGTATAGCAGTAATGAACGAGTTTAGAGAAGCAGGTTATGAAGTTACCGCAAGCTTTGCCCCGGTTATTTACTATGAGGGTTGGTTGGATGACTGGCGTAAACTTTTTGACGAGTTGAACGCAGTATTGGATGATCAAACAAAAAGGCAGCTGTCTACCGAGATCATCTTTCTGACACACAACCAGGGATTACATGATGTTAATTTGTTATGGCATCCCAAAGCCGAAGAAGTACTATGGCGACCGGATATACAGCAGGTAAAATATAGCCAGAGCGGACAGCGAAATGTACGGTACAAGAACAACCTGAAACGCGAGTTGGTAGACGAGCTTGTAGCCTTGTGTGCCGAGATGATACCCTACTGTACCATCAGGTATGCATTTTGATGCAGAAGTAGTTTATATCTAGTCTGCAACAAAGTTTACGGGCTGCTCTTCACTAAAGGTAACGTACACGCGTTTCCATGGGTTATCGTCAACTAATTTCCACTTGTGGGCAGTGCCTGTTGTATCCATAGCAATCAATATCTCTCCTGGTTTTAAAATAAAAATTTCACCCAGGAACGTCTCAAATTGTAATATACCATCAATAGATATAACGTACTGTTCTGCCGGGGCGTTATGCCAATTGTAAAACGAGTGCGGTGGCGACTCCTGGAAACGGATTGAAGTTACCAGGTTAAATACACCCTCGGCAACATGCCCAGTTTGTATATGCGAATGTCCGTCCGCGCCGGTGTATAGTTTATAAGCTTTTATCATAAGTACCGCTGTTTTAAGAAGCGATGATTTGTGCGAAAGTAAGCAAGAATTTTGACAGGCACCTTTGCGTAATTATATAGAGTTGTTTTATCGGTATCTTGATTTTTATGTAACCAAATGTTATGTTTACAACATATGCCTGCCCAATTACAATCAACATTAAGTAAGACCCTGATAATCCTGATCAGCATTGTTGTTGCCGCATTAATAACTGCCTTTACAATGTTTAGAGCTGGCGTTCATTCCTTCCTTTTCGCCTGGACGGTCAACTTTATGCTGATGCTTTGTGTATCTGTTGTTATGCAAACTTTAAAACCCGAACTATCTTTTTCTTACTTCACTACTCGCAACTTCGAAAAAAAAGGAGTTATATACGAGTGGTTTGGTGTACATGCTTTCAGAAAAATGATGGTATTAACTGGGTGGGAAAAGCTTCACAAGAAAGGTAACCCTGTAAAACCCGACCTGCAAGCTATTGAACAGCTGGAGTATAACACCCGCCAGGCAGAATTCAATCACCTCTCAATCTTTATTATTGTACAGATAATATGGATTTACGCTTGTGTGGTGCACTCATTTAAAGGAGCTATTTGGCTGCTTGTGTTGAATGTTTTGTTAAACCTGTATCCCATATTGGTACAACGATATAACAGGCCCAGGTTGCAACGAATTATCAGGCTGTACAAAAAGCACGCGACCGACAAAATTGCATCCGGCCACGTGCCCGTTAATTAGGTTGTTTACCCATTATATTTCCAAGGAAACTACAGCTCCTTTCACAAGCGAAGCGCATCTCGATCTTGGTAGCTACACCTAAATATTTCAAATTAAATCAGCCTTAATTGTTTTTACAGCATTTCCCCGCAGCAATATGTTGTGCTGCTGCCATTGGCTTTGCTGTTGCTCCATTAACGATTCTGTTTGCCAAAGCATTATCTTTGCTTCCAGCCGTTCCAGGCACAAGTTCTTGTTTTCGAGTTGAGATCGCGTATCCATTGCCATTACCTGTATGCCTGATGGCAGGTGCGTGCCCCGCACAGCGGTCTCTACTTTATTCACGTTTTGCCCACCCGGTCCGGAGGAGCGGCAAGTTTCCAGCTTAACATCTTTGGGGTTCCACTGCGTTAATTGTTTAACATCAAAGGCTGCTACGCCAACAAACCAGTTCTTCCGTTTATGATATCTGCGGTAAGGGCTTTGCGCTATCCATTGCACCGTTCCTATCCATGCATTTATAAAATCGGCAAGGTGTTTACCTGTAGCCATCATAGTTGCCGACAGCAACGTACCATTTAATTCGCCTTGTTTATTTTCCAGCACTTGCATGTCTATCCCCAACTGCTTTGCCTCCTGCATCATTAGCTGCTGTACCCGGGCAACAACCCGGCAGCATTCTGCCGGGCCTTTGCCCGAGGTAATTTGTATGATCATTTTTTCCATATTATTCTTTGTTCATTCTTACAATCCTCGGAAGAAACTTACCCTGGATTTCCACCAGCGATTGCTGTGCACTAATTACCGTGTCAATGTCCTTATAAGCCATCGGGTTTTCTTCCACTGTGCCGCCAATTAGGTTTACACCTGCGTTATTAAGCAGTTTCTTCATGGCAGAAACTGTAATACTGTCCTTGGCCTTTTGCCTGCTCATGGCCCTCCCGGCGCCGTGCGATGCGGAATACAAGCCATCACCGTTCCCCTTACCCGCTACAAGGTAGGCAGGCGCCGTCATGCTGCCCGGAATAATACCAAGTTCGCCTTTGTGAGCAGGCGTGGCACCCTTGCGGTGGATAACAACATCTTGGCCGTTTGGCAGTTGATCCTTCCACGCAAAGTTGTGGTGGTTTTCTACCACGTACAGGGCAGTCAGCCCTAATGCTTTTAAAAGGTTAGCGTGTATCCGTTCATGGCAAGCTTTTGCATAGTCGCCCGCTAGTGTCATGGTAAGCCAGTACTCCTGCCCTGCTTCGCTGTTCATGTCCAGCCAGGCCAATTGCTGTGCATGCTTTGGCAGTTTACAGGTATTCATAGCTATTTGAGTGTAGTGCCGCGCTATTGCCGAGCCCAAACCCCTGCTACCCGAATGCGTTAATAAAGCACTATACTTTTTAGCAGGCAACCCCAGGGAGTTATTTGCTAAAAGCTCTATCTCTCCAAACTCTACAAAGTGGTTTCCGTTGCCCGACGTTCCTAACTGTCGCACTGCCTTCCCTCGAAATGGTTTCAGAAAGCCTATCTCATTAAACACCGGGCTGTCCAGCACTTCATGCTCCTGCCGGGTATCGAGCCCTCCTTCCATACCAAAATGGGTGTAGTTTTTAAGTGCTTGTTTTATCTGATAATCATAACGTTTTAGATAGGCTTCACCCTCATCTATAATAGTTAAGGCCATACGGCAGCCGATGTCCATACCTACCGCATAGGGTATTACCGCATTATTTGTAGCCAGCACGCCGCCGATAGGCAGGCCAAAGCCCATGTGCGCATCGGGCATTAAGGCACCCTGTACGCTTACCGGCAACAAATTGGCAAGCTCCATTTGCTTTTTTGCAGCACTTTCTATACCCTTGCCACCGTAGGTTTTACAGTAAACAGGTTCCTGCCTTAGTTCAAACGTTTTAAAGGCAGGGCCATCCAGCTTACCTATTATCTTGGTGGCTATCTTTGTCGTTAGCTCATCGTCCAGAAATGCCTCCGGATCGTTTTTTATGTTCACCAGCAGGTCCAGCAGTTGTTGCTTACTGTGGTGTTTGAAGTTTTTAGCGGCTATACCAATAACCAGACTTCGCAGCTGGTCATTATCATACCCAATCTTACTCAGATCTTTTGTTTTTAAATTGCCCATGTGGGTTATGTCCATAAAGCCGGGCAAAGCTATTGAAAGCTGTACCGGCTGTTGTTTATACTTTGTTAAATGTTTGCCGCGCCGGATGAACATGGCACGGCCGTGCATGTGTGTTTAGCACATGTGATATTAAAATGGTGTTGATTTGTGTCAGTCCTTGATTAAGGACATACCCTCTAGGTAACGCTCAACCAGCCAAAAATTGGCAAGCAAAAATTTCAGGGCTACTATTGTAACCAGTATTTATTAGCATTAAAAAATACAGAATTTGCCTGCCTTGTTAGGCAATGAGCGGAAGGGGCGATATGTAGATTTGCTCTGTCATGAATCCTTGATATTAAATGGTTAACGGATCAGGAACTGCGCGCAAATATAGATATTATTATACAATGCCAAAATAATATCTTCTTCGTAGCAATTGTATCGATGATCTTTCATCAGGTACCGCCACTATTGGCTGAATTCTTGATTAGGATTACACATGCTCTGCCTGCTAAGGCATTGTTGTAATTACTAACCAGTATGAACACCACTACCAATTTGTTACCGAAACAAACACCAACAACATTATACGAATACCAGCAGAGAGATATTGATACGCTGTTCAATAAAATGGAACAGGCTGTATGCAATTACAAGCTGTTATACCAGCTACCTACGGGCGGCGGAAAAACGGTGATCTTTTCTGAAATAGCTAACCGTTTCATAAGTAAATACGGTCAAAAAGTAATGATCCTCACCCACCGTGCAGAGCTTTGCAATCAAACCTCATCTACTCTCAAAAGCCTGGGCATTAGGAATAAAGTAATTAACAGTGCCGTAAAAAAGCTAAGCAAAAGAGATAATTACGGCTGCTATGTAGCCATGGTGGAAACGCTTAACAACCGTATAAACGAGGGTGTCTTCAACACCAATGAAATAGGACTGGTGATTATAGACGAGGCGCATCATAACTCGTTCCAGAAGCTGCTGGACAAGTTTGACAACGCCCTTATTATAGGTGTAACGGCCACGCCTTACAGCTCCGATATCACCTCCCCTATGCGCGACACGTATAACGAACTGGTGATTGGTGAAAGCATCAGCGCATTAATTAGTCAGGGCTTCCTGGCCAAGCCAACCATATGGCGGTATGATGTTGAACTAAATACCTTACACACCGGCACTCACGGCGACTTCACTACAAGCACATCTGATGAACTTTATGCTTCACCGGCTATGCTGGACCTGCTGCTGCACGCTTATGAAGCACATTCAAAAAATAAGAAGACGCTGATATTTAACAACGGAATTTTCGCCTCTAAAGCGGTTTGTAAAATGTTCAATGATGCCGGTTACCCCGTCCGCCACCTGGACAGCGAAACCCCTGCGGCAGAACGTGAAGAAATTTTAAAGTGGCTGAAGAAAACCCGAGGAGCGATACTCACCTCTGTATCTATCTTAACTACCGGGTTTGACGAGCCAACCATACAAACCGTAATATTACACCGCGCCACTACTTCATTAACGTTATACCACCAGATGATTGGCCGCGGATCGCGAAAGCTGCCTAACAAGAAGAACTTCACCGTTATAGACCTGGGCAACAATACAGAACGGTTTGGAGCATGGAACGCCACTGTTGACTGGCAGTACGTGTTTGACAAGCCCGAAGAGTATTGCGAAAGCATCCACTGCCAAACCAGCCACGAGGCGCACAGCATGCCGTCGGAGATGCGCTCAAAGTTCCCGAATAGCCTGGAGCTGTCTTTTGACATCCAAACGGCTTACCAGGAGGCAATGGATAGTCACCAAAAAGCAAGCACTGTTATTAACGCCTCTATTCAGCAACATGTACAGATGTGTGCAGATAACAGCGAGACCATTACCGAAGCATTGGCACTGGCCGGCGAACTGGATAAAGAGATAGACTGGCGTGTAAAACAATATGGCAAGTGCTTGGGCAAAGTAACCAAGAACTACCTGGAGTGGCTTCGCGATGATTACAAATCTAAACTGGAGGTACTGATACAAAAAGTAATGAGCAAGCGCATGTCGCTTAAGGTTGCGGTTTAGCGGAGTTGTCGTCAGGTTCATCCATATCGGGCTTGGTAGCTTCGTAATTGGCCAGCGTTTTGGCAAGCTGCTTTTTGATTTGCTTCACCAATGCTTTGGGTCCAAACACCCTCATCTTAGAACCGAAGCCCAGCAGCTCGCGTTCCAGCTCGAAGTTCAGTATCACTTTAATGCTGAAGATTTTCCCGCCGTCATCTTCGCCCAGCAGCTTCTGTGTATGATGCAGCGGTTTGGTAATTACATATGGGGCGTGTGCGTTATCTATTCAAAAGATTACCTCGCAATCCCGCTGACCCGGGGACTTGGTAACCCCCAGCACATCGTTGTAATACGTGGCAAGGTCAATATCCTTGTTCTCCCGGTAATCGTCGTTATGCTCTTCAACGGTTTGTATGTGGTCTAAGGCTAACGTCAGTAGCGGAGCATTCCGCTTGTGCGATCGCCCCAGTACAAACCACCGGTTACGGTATTCTTTTAACAGGTACCCGCTAAAGCAAAAGGTACTGGCTTCACGTGCTTTAAACGACTGGTAAGTAATACACATCGTCTTTTTCGCTACAATGGCTTTACGTATTACTTCTATCCATTCCAAACCCTTAAGATTATCGTTCTTCTCGAAATCAATCACCGGCGGGCTATGCGTGTTTTGGGTATAGATCTTATCTTCCAGCTTACTCACCATCTCGTTAAGATCAGTAAAGTGGTTAAAGCCTTTAAACTGCTTTAACAGGCCAGACACTTCGCTCAGTACCTGCATATCCTGCTGGTTTATTGGACTATTGGTGATACTATAATCTTTATCGCTGTAGGTGTAATACTTTTTGTCGACCACTACAATCGGCGCCTCATAGCCCACTGTTAACCACGCGGGTGCTAAAGCATTTACGCTGTCGCCGGAAATGGAACTATACACCGCCGTGGTTACCTGGAGCTTGAACGACTCATTTTATGAAAAGGACCAGGAGCGTTTAACACGCCTACAAAAACTGATCTCTGCGTGCAACCCGGTGTTTGTGGGTAAACTGGCCGTTTATGCCCGCACAAAAATGTATATGCGTTCGGTGCCGCTGGTGCTGGTTACCGAATTGGCTAAGTTGCACTCGGGCGACGGTTTGGTCGCACGGGTTACCGATGGCGTGATCGGCCGTGCCGATGAGATCACTGAGTTGCTGGCCTGCTACGAATTGCTGAACAAACGTACCGGCACTAAAAAGCTTTTTAAAAAATCCAACAAAAACTTTATTTAATGAACAATGTTCATTATACTTGCAACAAGTAAAAGCATGGGTACCGCCGATCGTAAAGCAAAAGAGAAAGAAGAGTTAAAGACACTGATCCTGGACAGTGCCCGTAAACTGTTCGTGGAACGGGGTATCGAACAGACCACCATCCGCAGTATTGCCAAGAATATTGATTACAGCATCGGTACAGTGTATGTTTACTTCAGGGACAAGAACGCTATCCTGAACGAACTGCATAGTATTGGTTTTGCGCAGCTGGGCAGCCAGTTCCAGGTGCTGGCCCATGTAGAAAGCCCTATGGAGCGCCTGATTGCCATGGGCCGCTTGTACATCAAGTTTGCAATGGAAAACCCGGATATGTACGAGCTGATGTTTACCCTAAAGGCGCCTATGGAAGTTTTAAGCCAGGCAAAGAACGAGGAATGGGACGAAGGACTGTCGGCTTTTACGGTATTAAAAACAACCGTGGAGCAATGCATCCACCAGGGGCATTTCACAGGGCACCAGGCAGAACCGCTTACCTTCATGATCTGGAGTTTGGTTCACGGCATGTGCAGCCTCCACATCAGCGACCGTGCAAACGGCGTGCACCTGCAGAACGCGGACGGCATCGTAACTGCCGGGTTCGAAGAATTTTTAAAAATACTGAAGAAGCTATAGCTATTTTTTTGCTTCGTTAATGAACAATGTTCAATAAATAAACAATGATTATTAAACTTAATTAAATATGAAAAATCTCTTATTAAACACTTTCACCCTAAACGGTTTTGTAACCGAACTACGGGCCAGGAACGAAGTACTGTTCTATTTCGGGTTGCTGTGCCTGCTTTGCGCCGTAGTGTTTTTGTTTGCCGCCAGGGTAAGCCAGGTACAGGTTTCGGGCACCAACGCCTGGTACAAGCCCCTAAAGTTTGCCTTGTCTATCGGCATCTACTGCTTTACAATGGCCTGGTACGCCTGGTACCTGCGCCTGCCCGGGCAGGTGAGTTTGTATAGCTGGGTTACCGTTGTGCTGCTTGGGTTCGAGTTGTTTTATATCACCTTCCAGGCCGGGCGCGGGCAGCTATCACATTACAACCGCAGCACGCCCCTGTACGCCGCGCTTTACAGCGGTATGGCACTGGCTGCCACCGCCGTTACATTGTACACCGGTTATATTGGCATTTTGTTTTGCAGCAGGCCGCTCCCCTACCTGCCCGATTATTACCTCTGGGCCATTCGCATCAGTATCTTCTTGTTCGTTGTTTTCGCGATGGAAGGCGCGGTAATGGGCGGCCGGATGTCGCATACCATAGGCGGTACCGACACCGGCGGCGGCTTGCCCTTCCTGAACTGGAGCCGCCAGTTTGGCGACCCTCGTATAGCCCACTTTGTAGGCATGCATGCTTTACAACTCCTGCCCCTGGTGGCCTTCTACCTGGTAAAGAACGTGCGCTTTACGCTGCTGTTTGGCGCTGTTTACGCGCTATTGGCCGTGCTGGTACTCATTCAGGCATTAAACGGAAGGCCATTGGTAAAATGATGTTATTTCTCTACCCCGCGGAAGGGTATTGTTTATAGTGGTTACCTGAGCCGTGAACGGCGTACCCACGGGAGAAACCGGAAGATTAAGTATATTAGGAACATAAACCGGGAACAACTTTTATAATGACTTCTTCTCCACAGGTACAAGATCTTAAACTACTGCTCAGCGTATTTCGCGAAGGGCTTATACAGGGGGTGATTTCTAAAGAAGAGATTGTAGCCTGGGCAGATCAGCTTATTGAGGAAGCAGATGAACC
The DNA here is from genome assembly GCF_003432065.1 of Mucilaginibacter terrenus. Classification (NCBI taxonomy): domain Bacteria; kingdom Pseudomonadati; phylum Bacteroidota; class Sphingobacteriia; order Sphingobacteriales; family Sphingobacteriaceae; genus Mucilaginibacter; species Mucilaginibacter terrenus. Next base: position 1,259,567 of record NZ_QWDE01000001.1, read on the forward strand.
GGACTACTTTTTAATGGAGTTAGCGCTTTGTAACGATGTTAATTGTCTCGTTGAATTATTAGACAAACATGTTATACCAACAGCTAATCCTATACGTGATAGAGTGCTTTTAGCACTTGTATACCAAAGGCTGCCCATTGATGAAGTTAAAGAAGTAGAAAGGGTAGCAAATCTGGTTGATAACATATTATCAGCAAAGAAATTAACTGATTTTGAAAATAGCTCCATCTACACATTTGATGATTACTATGTACATTACCCACCAGAATTTCGGGAGTTAAAGGTTGAATTAAAGAACTTTTTAACTATCTACAATCCTTTTACACTTCAAAATTATACCCATTGGGTTAATATTAATGAACAGGTGCTAGAATTATTGAAGGAGAAAGAATCACAGATAAGGAGTTGAAAGAAGTTGTTCAAATAAACCGATAAACGGCTAAACTGAAAACAGCAGCCGCTTAAATGCATTATCATCACATCTGGTTATCGTACGCGACACTCTGCCACACCAGAGTTGGCGCACGTGAGTGAGCGACAAGGATGACTATATTAAAAACATAAACCGGGAACAACTTTTATAATGACTTCTTCTCCACAGGTACAAGATTTAAAGCCACTGCTCAGCGTATTTCGAGAGGGGCTTATACGTGGGGTGATATCTAAAGAGGAAATTGTAGCCTGGGCAGATCAGCGTATTGAGGAGGCAGATGAACCTGACTATTTTTTAATTGAGATATCGCTTAGTCGCGACATTAACGGACTTGTTGAAGTGTTTAACAAGCATGTAGAACCGACGGATGATCCCATATATATCAGGACGCTTTTAGGCCACATATACCACAAGCAACCGATTTATGATATCAACGAAGTAGAAAATATAGCGGCGTTAGTGGGCAGCCTTTATTCGCCGCTAAAACTAACCGCTTTTGAGAATAGCACCATTTACAATTTTGATGAATATGTTATCTTTTATTTACCCGATTCAACGCAGCTGCAAGTAGAACTGATTAATTTTCTGTCTATGTATAAAGCATTTACACTTGATAATTACGACCAATGGGCTGATATTAACGAGCAGGTATTAGAGTTGCTAAAGGTAGAGGAAGCGAGTGCAGAGGAGTTAGATGAATTGATTTTCAGAGCTAAGTTAAAAAAAGATAAACGGCGGAAATGGAGACGGAAGCTGGTTGCAGGCGCGCTACTCTTAGTCCCTTTTGGCTTCGGTATTATCGTGATTAAGGTAGTTTTTCAACCAAGTGATAACAGGCTTTTGTTAGTTGGGTCAGGTTCGTGTTTTCTTGCCATGTTGGGACGCCAATTGCTGCAAAAAAGCGAAAAATAAGGGAACACTAACACCGCCTGACACTATCGCTGTTCCACGCGTAACAAGTTTACTGTTGATATGGCCTCGAATCTGTAAATACACACGCGGCAAGCGTGCGCCAGTGGCGGCGGCGATTGCGGTAACAGGACGTTCAATTCCGAAACCTCCACAACGAGCTCTAAATAGTAATAAATTTATAAATTTAAATGCTAACCTTAACACTCCTGTATGGTTTTAAAAAAACGAAAACAAGATAACGATGCGGATCTGGAATTGCTGATTGTGGATGGCAATATAGGCTTCTTTAGAAGTTGCGAGATCACACAGATGTTTTTAATAAGTAAAAGTGACAAGGCTTTAATCAACTTGTATATCTTGGCTTCATTTGAAGAAAAGCCCTTTATTGAAGAGGACCATCAATTTCTTTGTCGTCCCATAGCTATAGATAAAAACTTCGACGTTGGCATCCAGCGTTATAAAATGTCTATAAATACAGCTAAAGCGACATTCCACAAACTTGCAACTGAAAATAAATGGGCATTTCGGAATAACGAAAGCCTAAAGATGGAAAAGCTTGTAAAGCTCAGTAAACAATTTGTTCCCGGGAATGAGGGCCAACGATTAAGCAGAGTTTTAAAAAACAACTTTCATAATGGTTCTTATGTTATTGAGTTTTTCGATGAGTCGAAAAAACTAACAGAGTGCTTAAGTACGCTCGACCATTTACATCTTCTGAATAAAGTTAGCGAAAAGATCAAGAAAGTAGTACCAATCGACCTTTCTGTGGTTAGAGATCGGATAGGAAATATCATATTTCAATTTCCAGTTACGATTATTAACCTTGCATCGAAGGCAAGGCCGGATTGGGATGGGCTTATCCTTAAATTTAAATGGCACAATAGATTAACAGTTAAGAAGACTTACCTTATTCAAGTTGACTCTACAATGGATAAAAATTATATGGGGGCCGCGATGGTTCCTTATGAGGGTAAAGATGAACAGGAAATCATTATAGGCAATATCAATCAGGTAAGCCATGTGAAAGTGTGGAGCGAAAGCCCGAACCTATTGTTATCTGTGTTCGATGGAACGTATTTGCGAAGATTTGGATTAAACACGAGTATAGGTAGCGACGAGCCGCGCATTTTCAAAATTGGTGGCGAGGAGCAGATAGTTTCTATATCGTCAAAAGGCCTGAAAAGTGGCGTAGGTAATATTGTTGACTATGCTACCTTTATAGCTAACAATCTTTATGAAGCTGAAAAGGAAAGCTTAGAGAAATCGCTTTCGTTTAAACAGTATTTCAAAGATAGCGCTATCGAAGCGTTGAATGACTTAAGGATATTGATCAATAATAATGACGCAAATGGTGTGGCTTTGTGGGATCCCTACTTGAGAGCAAACGATATTTTGAACACTTTATATTTCTCTCCCACAGCTGGCGTCGAATTACGAGCTATCGGAGCCATTGACGCGTCAACGAAAAAAGTCTATGATCAGAAAGGGGTGTCGCCTGCTTTGATAATAGCCGGAGAAAAGAAAATACTGGACGATACTCAGCACAACAATTATGGCCTTAATTTAGAGTTTAGGATGCAATATGAAAGCTATGGGTGGGCCTTTCACGACCGATTTTTAATATTTTCGGGAAGCAAAGAACGCCAAGCAAAGGTTTATTCAGTCGGGACTTCAATTAACTCAATTGGTAATAGTCATCATATTTTACAGGAAGTATCCCATCCCCAGCGAGTTGTCGATGCCTTCAATGAGTTATGGAATAAATTGAATAACAAAGATTGTTTAGTATGGAAATCCCGTTAGCAATCATTAATGAAGCTTTTATACTACAAAAAAAAGCGAAAGTAAATCCTACTTTAAGAAAAATCACCAGGAAATTAGAGCGGTATTCTGTAGAAGAACTTCTGTTTGAAATTGAGAGTCACAAAACGTTATCTTCCCTTGATCGTCGATTGTATCCGATATTTACAACGGATGGCAACGATCAGCATGAAATTGCTGGTCTTATTAAAGTGGCACATATCTATCTTGACCGCTTTTTCACGACTGGTGATTTGAAATGCCTCGTAATCTTTGTGTACTGCAATTGTTATCTTAAAGTCGACAACAACAAATTTGGAGCAGGCAAAAGACGTTTCAAAGGAAAAAATAAATTAGTTAATAACTTGCAAGAGTTGATCCAAAAGTTCAAGATTAAAATCGAGTTAGTTCCTGATGCTGGTTATTACGAAAGAAAATTGACGCAACATGCCAAAGTCGGGTTTGTAGAAAATGACCTCAAAAAAGTATATGATTTTGTTCTTGCAACGGAAAGAGGTGGCAGAGGGTTCCATTTTAATTATTTAGTTGAAAACCTATTATATTTTTACTTTCAATTTGATAGAAATGCTTTCATAAAGCAAATAAATAGGTTATCTGACCCGGTAACTATAGTTTTCTACTTTCAAAGTTTTCCGAGACAAGCCTTATTGACCTTGTTGGGACACCCGCGTTTAACTAACAGCTGGGTGATTTTTGAAATAATACGATTGCTTACTGATCGCCCCGATAAAAAGAATCAATATAACAAGAGAGATATTAAAACGGTTGGACAAAGCCTTAACATCCTTTATCTGCATAACAGAAATTTTTATATTAAAGCCATAGATTTTTTGCATAGAAGTACCCTTTTTAATTTGGCTTTAGGTGATCAGATGGTTAATTTAAACGATGAAGATATCACTGCTCTATTTTCCACCTGGCTACCATTTTCAAAATATGACCATACGTTAGAAGCCAGGAACTTTCTATTAAAGCAAATGGCTTTGCGTCTTACCAGCGACCAATACAAAATCGCGCTAAATGCCGCTTTTAATCGCTGGAAAACATTATATGATGAAATACTTTTCAACGATGAGGAATATATTAATAATTTGTTCCAAACTGATTTTGCAAATTTTGTTATTCACTTTTATTCCGAAGGTCAAGAACAACCATTGGTCAAAGAAATAAAGATTTTATTAACAAGATTAGCATGGATCGATTCGGAATGGAGTCCAAACGCGTCACATCAAATTAAAATATTTAACCTATACTTTTCCTATTTTTTTTTACTAAGTTATGCCTATAATAACAAAAACTTAAATGTTATAGAAGTGGAGGATTTACTTACGCAATTAATAGAAAATGCTATCCTTTCCAAACACATCGCTAATAAAGCCTATTTTACTAATTTGGCGATAGCTCGAAACAATATATTACCACTATATGTTGAAATTTAAAACTTCCTTGTTGACCCGCCACGCTAAAGGCAGCCTTGTATCTACCGAAAGCACCCCTTCTGCTGAAGCACGCGCGCCGCGTGTGCTACCAACCTGTTAATTCTCGGATAAAGCAATCGTCACCGCCTACCTTCCAAAAAGCTCTGATATCACCAGTCACTGTCGGTTGTAACCAAGTTTGCGTATCTTAGTATATCATCCACTATCACTATGAAACGCAGCCTCCACATTTTACTAATAGCCGGTATATCAGGCCTGTTTCTGTCGTCGACACGGGCGCAAAACATTGATACGGCCACCAACAACACCGCGATAAGAAAGCTGGTTAAAAACTATGAGGATGCCTGGAACCGGCACGACCCAAAAGCGCTTGCCGCCAGCTACAGCAGCGATGCTACCTGGGTGAATTGGTTCGGGGCTTACTACATAGGCAGGCAGGATATTGAAGACCATTACCGCACCACCCATAACGGCTATTTTAAACAGAGCCATTACTACACCCGCGCGGTTGAGGATATACAATACCTGAAACCCGACGTGGCCATTGCCCACGTGCGGACAGGCCTTTCTGACGATACCCGTTACCCGGGGGAAGTGTTTGAATTCCGCCGGATGATCGTGCTCACCAAAAAGAACGGGACATGGCTCATCCAGGCCGGCCAGAACGCCAAACTGGAAAAGGGGATTAAATAAAAAAACGACTTTCGAAGTTTAAAGTTTCGACAGCCAAGTGGTGCTCACGTGGTGGTTTGACGTCCGTCGTCAACTTTTAAAAAACAGGCGAAAAACACGTTTCTATAAAAACCTGCTTTATGGACCATCGGCGGGGCAACGGGTTGTTTTCGGCCTCGTAAAAAGTGTGGTTTTTGCAGATTTTGGACCACCGTTTTGGCACCCATTTTTCAAAAGTCCAAAAAACACAACCCGGAAAGAGGCCACCTCGGAGCTCTGGAATTCAGCCGTCACTCCTACTGGATATGGGCGAAATGCTGTTTCAAACTGTTCCGCTTTGTTTCGCCTGAATTGGCAATTATCTATTTACCACGCACTTAACAAATAAAAGTGTTTCGGGTGTTTCACACTGTTTCACTCCCACCCGAAACACTTTTGCTCAGCAAACGCTATTTCGAAAGCAACTTCTGCAGCCGGGCGTAAGTTTCCATCATCGCCGCCTGGTCAATCAGCGACTTTATCTTCCTCTTACCCAACATGTTCTGTTCGTCGCGCTCTTCTTTCCACACGTGCTCGGCATCATCGACGATAAACTGGAGCTGCTTTTTGTCTCTATCTACCTTGTAAAGTTCTATTACGCCACGTACCAGTACCGCGTTAAACCAGTAATTACCAGGCAGTTTACCATCTCTGAAAAACACCTTTTCTGATGCAGCAGCCACGTTTCGGGCGTCGGTAAGGTACTTTTTGTCTTTGGTAATATTGTATAAAATCACCCCCGATTGCAGCATTGTGCCCGCATTATACGTATAAAACGCCGAATCAATTTTCAGTGACGGTACCTTCAGCGCGTCATAATAAACACCTTCAGGAGCCAGCAGGTTCTTTTTTGTCCAGTTATAAACCTTTATGGCGGTGTCCAAATAGGCTTTTTGTTTAGTTGCCTGGTATAAACGCAGCGCAACTATAATCCCCGGCCCGTTTGAGCAGGTATTTTTGCTTTTTAAGTTGCCTTCTTCCCAGTAAAAGCCGCCTCCGCCCACCTGGTTATAGCCGGTCAGCAGGAAACGGTAGATCATTTTAGAGGTTTCCAGGTATTCCTTCTTGTGGGTACGCGCGTAGGCGTCCATCAGCGCAATGGCTATCCATTCGTTATCATCATAAAAGCGGGGATCTGTTTTCTCTTTTACCACCATGGCCTGGTAAGCAGGTGCGGGTGCCCTATCAGTATAATACTGATCTATAGCCTTCATCACAGGGGCTATGTACTGCTTTTTAGGCTCCAGTGCTTCCATCTCGTTTGCTGCCTGCAGCAATGCTGTTAAAGGCCACAGGAACGAATGATTGCCCTTATTAGTAGCAGCATCTGTGGTTTCCAGGTACAGGTTAGCTTTAGCATCGTACAGCTTGCTGTAAATGTTTTTGTTTAGCGCTTGAACGCGGGAGTTGTAGTTGGTGGTTTGTGCTATAGCGCTCAAAGCTATTGCACCGCACAGCAGCGCGGTTAACGACAGTTTTTTCATAGATAATGTAGGGTCAAAATAAAAATCTTCCGGGCAAGTTTCACCCGGAAGACCCAATCTCAGTACTTAAAATTTGCCGGCTGCTTTTAACGTGGCTGCGGCCTCCATCGTCGTAACCCCGCTTATTTGCGTGGTTAAGTCTATTGCACCCGAGGGCTTGGTTTTCCAATCCGGACTAACCAGGTAATCGGGCCTGCTGATACCTTTGGCAAATAAGGTCTCAGCATTGTATTTTAAAAACTTTGCGTAGGCATCGCGGTCGGTAGATGCAACATCTTCTTTCAGGGTCAGTAATGTCAGGTACCTTACTAAAATACCCTTAAACAAACCGCCATCGCCCTGGCCTTCGCTTTTTAGCAAACCACCGGGTGAAATATCCAGATCCTTTATAGTAGCTGTTGCAGTGCGTACGGCATCAGCAAGGTAAGTGCCGTCGCCTGTTACGTTATAAAGCTCAAGCGCGGCGCCTATAAATACACCCTGGTTGTAGGTGAACTTGTTTTTGCTGATCTGCCCATCGTGGTTACCGTTTATGCCATCCCATATAATACCTGATGAGGGGTCAACCAGTGTTGTTTTTAACCAGGTATACAGTTCCTTAGCCAGGGTAAGGTCGGCCTGGTTCTTTTGCAGGCGATATAAGCGTGCTGCAAATATTATAGCGGGAGCGTTTGCAGGTGTGTTCTTATAATCCAGTTGTGATTTACGCCAGGCTATACCACCACCCTGGTTGCTGTTAACACCGGTTTTAATATCCGTCCACAAGGTGGTTGCGGCAGCAAGGTAATCGGCATCTCCGGTAGCTTCGTAAGCGCGCAGGGTTGATAACGCCAGCCACTCCATGTCGTCGTAGTACTCGTTTTGCAGTTTATTGCCGTTGCTGATCTTTGTACCGTTCAGCAATGATTTCATACGCTGCTTGTAAACTTCGTTCTTAGTGCGCAGGAACGCGTCTGTAAAAACATCCATTGTATGCGCCTGCGGCCAATAGTTATAATTAGTGTTGCCTGCGCTGCTCTGTATAAAGTAATTGCCGTTTGCCGACAGGAAAGTTGCGTAGGTTTTATCCTGCAGAGTATCTGCCGTGGCTGCAAAAGTGTAATTAATCACTGCAGACGGCTTATTGTCATACAGCGGAAAGGGTTTATCCTTCAGACAGGATGTAAGCATAACGGGAATAAGGCCCGCCAGTGCTACTTTCTTTATATATTGGGTTATGCTGTTCATAAACTAAAGTTTGATGATTAGATGCTTTCAGGCTTAAATACTGCAAGCATCTCTAGTAAGCGAATTAGTTACCTATTACTGTATGCGTGTATTCCGGAACAGTGGTATTAAAGATCACCTTAATGCTTGCCGTTTTGTTGTCAAAGGCGTGGTTGAACTTGAAGGTGTAATCGTACTGAGAGTTGTTTACCGGTTTCATGTAGTAGTATGTAGGCGGCGTGTTAGCGTCTGCAGCGCTGTTGTCGGCATTTGCACTACCATAGTACTGGGTTGTTGTGCTGCCATCGGCATTTTTAAATGTAAACCTGAATTTGTAGCGTTCGTCACGTCCCCATGATTCCTGGTGGAAAACAATCGATTTGTTGTCTGCACTCCAGGTACCATTACCTGAGTAAGGCAGATCAAACCATATTTTATTATCAGCAGAAAACCACAGACCTACAGCAGTTACTTCCGTTACTTTATATGAGGCAACGTTAAAATCAACTTCTATTCTTTCTACTTTGGTTGCACCTGCAAAATTGGTGTTACCTGCTTCTGTAAGCTTGGTCCCATCGTAAGAATACGTACCCGGGGTACCTGTTATACGGTCAGCAAAATGAAAACTTCCCTCTTTTAGGGAGGTGAAAATTTCAAATTTACCAGGCGCAGTTTGCTTGAATTTTACCGCTTTGCTTAAATCATCGCCACCTTCAGTAGCAGTACCGGTCAGGAACAGCTCAGTAGGTACATCAGTAAAACCAGCAGGGCGCTCTATTTCTACAACGCGGCTTTCTTTAGACGCTACCTCATTAATACCTTTTGATGAGATCACTCTCCAGATCACTTTACCGGATTCCTGCGGTTTTACGCCAGAAAGTGTAGCAATCTTGTTGAGGTCGCTAAAAGTTAAGGTAAGTTTGTTGTATAAACCGTTACCGTCAGAAGGTACAGAATACAGTGGTTTAGAGAAATCGCCACCTTCTTTATCAAAAGCAACTTCATAAAGCACAAGGCCATTATCTTCTGCGTGGGCTTGCTCCCACTCAAATGCTACCGACCCTGCTGCACCTGACACTATTTTAATGTACTTAGCATTTTCCGGTAAAAACAGATTACTGACTGCAGATACATTAGTGCTGCTTAACGTTTTATCTTTTTTGCAGCCTGTTATTACAAGCATTGCAACTATACCTGCAAGCAGGCTATAAAAAATATTTTTCATGATCTTATTTGATTATAAATTTTTCTACAACTATTATCTAATTACCAACCCGGATTTTGTGAAAGATTAGGGTTAATGGCTCTTTCGTCCCGAGGTACAGGCCACAGGTAGTTTTTGCCTGCATCAAACGTGCGCAGGTTGGCGCGTATGTAACCATTATCAATCCCAGCAGGGCCAAATTTGGCACCATGAGCCCAGCCATTAAGTACATTTTCTGCAATTTTCCAGCGGCGAATATCAAATATGCGCAGGCCCTCCATTGCAAACTCAACACGGCGCTCATTGCGTATTGTACTGCGTAGCTCTGCCTGGTTTGCTGCAGGAAAATTAACTGCAGCGGCATCAGTAAAGCCGGCACGGGTTCGAATGGCTTTCATTGTTCTATCCCATACCCCGGCATCCATTTGGTTAAGCTCGTTCTTAGCTTCAGCGTACATCAGTAACACGTCCGCATAGCGGATCAAAATTAGGTTTAAGCCCGAGCCAAAATCTGCCACGTTAGATGTAGGATCAAAGTACTTGCGGGTGTAATAACCAGTTGGTGACGATGTACCGCCCGGTGAGTATTCATCAAAATGAGATGGATCCGGATCAGTATTTGGCTTCGTATAGATGGTCTTTAGGCTATTGTCGCGATTTTTCCATTTATAAAGATGATAAACAACTGTATTGGTCAAGCGCGGGTCGCGGTTTACATAAGGGTTGTTCTCGTCGTAACCAGAACCAGACTCGCCTGGCTTTTTACCGTTAAGCATCAGGTAGCTGTCTACCAATTCTTGCGTTGGCGCTATGGCGTTTAGTCTGCCCCCTACCGAAATTGGTGCCATGTCCCTAAAGTCCGAGTACGACCTGTTACCTGCCGATGGCGGAATGTATTGAAGATCAAACATCACCTCGCTGTTGTACTCGTTCTGCGGTAAGAACAATCCTTCGTAAGAGTTGAATAAAGCGTAAGTGCCATTAGTATTGTTACCAATAAGCTTTTCGCACTCGGTAACTACATCGCTCCAGCGATTATCATTCAACAACACTCTAGCTTTTAAAGCGATAGCTGCACCTTTAGTGGCACGACCACGATCACCTTCAGCCAATGCTGTATTTACCGGCAGCGCTGCTGCAGCCTCGTCAAGCTCTTTCAGTATAAAAGCCACAACATCCGCTTTGGGGGCACGTGATATAACCTTGGCATCTTCTATAGAAAGATCTTTTTCAACTAATGGAACATCGCCCCAGAAGGTCTCTAAAATAAAGTAATGCCATGCGCGTACAAAACGGGCTTCGGCCTTCATTCGTGCCTTTAAACCGGCATCCATAGATGTCACCTTGTCAACATTTTCTAAAAAGATGTTGCATGTTTTTATACCGGAATAATGATCTCTCCACTCCTGTTTAAAACGGCCCAGAGAAGCATCATATGTACCGGCTGCTAAAGATGCAACACCATTGTTGTCGCCGCGGCCATTGTAAGCATTGTCAGACATTGCCTCTTGTGAAAAGAAATAGCCACTGTTTGATATTTGCTGATAAGCGCGGTTCAGCACAGTATTGGCTTTCTCGGTAGTTGTCCAGTAGTTGCCGTCTGTGAAGGCGTCGGTCGGCGCCAAATCGAGCTTTTTGCAGGCTGTTGCCGAGAGCAGCAGCAAGGCAACGCATATTTTATTGATATTAAATTTTTTCATGTTTGTAGCGTGTTATAAAGTGATATCAATACCAAACCCATAATAAATTGGCAGCGGGTAAGACCGCGCGCTGTTGGCACCACCATTTTGAGGCAGGGCAGCATTGCCATTCAATTCAGAAGATTCCGGGTCGATAAACTTCATACCCGAAAACGTAAGTACGTTTTGGCCTGTAAGGTAAGTTCTAACCTTTCTCATGCCTATCTTTTTAGTAATAGATGACGGGATGGTATAACCTATCTGGATGTTTTTTACCCTGAGGTAAGAGCCATCAAACAGGTACATGTCTGAACCACGGCGGAAGTTATTCTCGTTAGACTGGCTACCACTTGCGGTAAGGCGAGGGTAACGTGCATTGGGGTTCTGCGGTGTCCAGTAATCAAGCTGGTGCTGGTAAATAACCTGTGAGTAGTTCACGTGGAACGGCTCTACCTGCTCACCTCTCACGAACATACTGCGTTTACCCACACCTTGTAAAAACAAGTTCAAATCAAATCCTTTTACCGCCAGGTTGTAGGTAAAACCAAAGGTTAACCGAGGGAAACCGTTGCCTAGGACAAACTTGTCGTTTTCGTCTATGATACCGTCTTTATTAACGTCGACATAGCGATTGTCTCCCGGCTGCACGTTAAGACCGGCTGGCTTTGGGCCATTAGTAATATCATCAAGGTTTTGGAAGTAACCGTCGCGTACAAGACCAACGTATGAACCTATCGGCAAGCCAACTTTGTTAATCAGCTGCATTTCGTCGCTGGTGCGTATTTGATCGCCGCCTTCAAGTTTTAACACCTTGTTCTTGGTGTCGCCAACGTTGAACGCGAAGCTATGGTTAAACGCACCCGTTTTTACACGGTAGTTAACGTTAAGCTCCCAACCACGATTTTGCACTTCGCCTGCGTTGTAATCAGATGCATTGGCGCCGTACACACCCGGTACAACCGGAGGTAACAAGATATCGCGGGTGATCTTATTAAAGTAATCTACACTTACAGTGAGGGCATTTCTGAAGAATGTCAGATCGGCCCCGACGTTGAATGTCGATGCACGTTCCCAGCGGATATTCGGGTTTGCAAACTGGATATCGATAACGCTTACCTGCCCATTGTTAAAGCTATAGTAATCGTTTTGAGAAACCCTGTAATTGTTTAAGAACTGATAGTTCCCAACGTTCTGGTTACCTAATATACCGTACGATGCACGCAGTTTTACATCGCCCACCTTATCACGGTAGTTTTGCATAAAGCTTTCTTCGGTCAGGCGGTAGCCTAAGGTTAATGACGGGAAGAACGCATCGCGGTTTTCCGGTGCAAATTTAGATGATGCATCTAACCTGAAATCGGCCTCACCATAGTATTTGTTTTTGTAAGAATATGACGCGCGTCCAAACAAGGAATTTAAACTGCTTTCCTGCGTGTGGCTGTTTGTACCGGTAGATGATGTTTCGATAACCGTACCCGTAATAGGTGTACCTAATTCAGGATCGGTAAACTTCAAGCGCAGGTAGTTGCTCTGCGAATTGGTAGACTCATTTGCAACACCAATTAGTATGTCCACATTGTGGTCCTTATTGAACGTTTTAGTGTATTGCGCTAAAAATTGCGAGTTGATGAAAAGGTTTTTATCATTTTCGTCATTCGTGTTCCTGTCAGATCCGTAAGTGCCTTTTGGTAAAAAGTTAACCTGTATAACACGACCAAAAAGGTGATTAGATAGTAAGCTTCCACCAAATACACCTTTTACTTTAAGGTCTTTGGTAATGCCTAATTCCGCAGTAAGGTTTCCAAAAATATTGTCGTTGTCGCGTTTGCGGTAACCACCTTTTTCAAGAATGCCTAGTGGGTTAAATTCTGCCAGTACATCATTTGTGAGATAATTGCCTTGTGCATCCTGTATATCGTAGTAAGTTGGCGTTCTGCCTGCATCTACAATCAAGGTACCGGTTCCAAACGAGTGCTCTTTGATCTCGGTACGTGTATAAGCCAGTATGCTGGTGACTTTTAATCGTCCAAAGTCACTGCTCAGGTTCATGCGGTAGTTATATCTCCTTAAACCGTAATCCGGGCCAACTAAGTTATTACGCTGATCGAGCACACCTGCAGATACCAGGTAAGTTGATTTATCGCTGCCGCCAGATAAGCTTAAGTTATGATTCTGCTGAACGGCATTCTTTAGTATAGCATCTAAAAACCATTCTTTATCTCCCTGCTGCTGAAACTGGCGAATTTGTGCCGGGCTGTAGATAGGTGTTAAACCTGCATTTACTACAGCCTCGTTACGTAAAATTGCGTTTTCGTAAGCGTGTACTGGCTTATAGCCTACATGCGGCACCTGTACTCCAGCCTGGCCATTGTAAGTAAGTACAGCCCCTGCATTCTTTTTGCCTTTTTTGGTGGTGATGAGTATTACACCGTTGGCAGCACGCGAGCCGTATATGGCAGCGCTACCTGCATCTTTCAGCACCGACATGCTTTCGATGTCGTTAGGATTGAGCAGGTTGAGGGCGCCCGGATCGCTGGCGGTAATACCATCGATAACCAGTAGAGGACTGTTATTGCCAAAGGTACTTACACCGCGTATGTTAATGGACTGGTAAGCTCCCGGCTCGTTGCTGGTTTGCTGTATGATAAGGTTAGGCGACGTGCCCTGTAAAGCCTGTGTAAGGTTAACGGCAGGTTTACCTTCTATAGCAGCAGAGGTTACCTGGTCTACCGCGCCAATTACGTTTACACGCTTTTGTGTTCCGTAACCTACAACCACAACTTCATTTAACGAGCTCTGTGACGGTACAAGTTGAACATTACCAAGTGCAGTTTGCCCGTTTACTGGCAGTTCTTTAGAAGTAAAGCCAATGAAGCTAAAAACCAATGTTCCGTCTGCATTTGGAAGGTCTAACACAAAGTTACCATTAACATCTGTCACGGTACCAATGCCAGTTCCTTTGAGCTTTACGCTCACACCCGGCAGCGGTGCATTTGCATCATCAACTACCTTACCCTGCACTTTCACGGCGCTTGCATTGCGTGTTGTAGCAGCAAAGGTGGCCGCCTCTGCCCTGTCTGTGATGACTATTACGTCATCAATGATTTTGTAACCCAAATCAAAAGGAGTTAGTACCTCGTCCAGTACCTCTTTAACGGTTTTGTCGGTTACATTTAAATTAACCTTGAACGACGGCTTTAATATGTTATCTGTGTAAGCAAATTTTACATGTTTATCGGCAGCCATCTTATCCAAAGCTTCGGTAAGCTTTAAGTTTTTAAACTTAAGCGTAACTTGTTGCTCCAGAAATTTCTGGCCATACGAATTGTTTGCAACGGCGGTAAAGCAAGTAAGGCAAACAACAAAGCAGGCGAGCGAGGTAAATTTCATTAATATTAATACATAACGAAGCACTCCATTTGGAAATAGAGATATATTCATAGATTTGAATAGATTAAAGTGTTTGAAATTCAAGTGCAGCGTTCTGAATTGGACCTCTGATACGTACACTTAATAATAACCCGGCATTTTAATTACCCTGATTCAATCTCGTTGAACAGGGTTTTTTTATGTATTTATGTCATCATTCGTTTTAATTTAGGTGAACTGATAATTGGTTTTATCTTGTTAATTACAATTGGTTTATTTCTATTCTCAACAACCCTTACCTTTTAGCCTGTAAGTTTCTCCGTGCGCTATGGCTTTCCCTTTAACCAACTTGGAGATTATCTTTAATATATTTTGTAAGGAAACATTTGTAAAATCCGCCGATATAGAACACTTCGTAAGGTTATCATCAGCTGTTATCTTTACGTTATACCGGTGGTAAATAGCATTCAGAACTTCAGTAAGAGGCATGTTTTTAACCATAAACTCTCCATCTTTCCAGCCGCTTAGCGCAACTACATCTATCCGCCGCGAGGTTACAGCGCTATTGTCTTTTTTGTTTATTAATACTTCCTCTGCAGGAGTTAATAAGACGGTTTTTATGTTGGGTGCTACCACGCCTACTTTGCCTGTTGCCACGTCCACTTTCACAAAATTATTCTCCGGATAAGCTTTTACATTAAAGCTTGTACCGAGCACCTGAGTTTTAATATTGCCTGTATGTACAATGAAAGGTTTTTTGGCATCATGTGCTACTTCAAGAAAAGCTTCGCCGGATAAGGTAATTTCCCTCTTGTCGCCACGAAATGTTTCCGGATAGCTGAGCTTACTACCACCGTTAAGCCAAACTTTGGTACCATCGGCAAGTGTGAAATTGGCTACCTGGCCGTTTACTGTTACAAGTTGCTTTTGAGGTATTGGTGACACTACATCCAATATTTGGAGGCGGTGCTTAACGTAGAAAACCGAGAACGCTATCACAGCTACAATAGATGCTGCAGCTATCCACTTACCCTGAGTGATGTTGCGCTTAGCCGGAATCGCGTCGATGCCGTTTAAGACACGGCTATATACCGCGCTAGCATCAAAACCTGCTTCTTTGTCGGCTGCGGGCTCATTGTTGAGTTGCATATTGTCAAAATATCTATTCACAAGTTTTTCCTGCAAAGCGCGATCTTTTGCCTGGACCTTTTTTCTCAGAAGAGTAAACTTTCTCATGGTTTATATATGTAAGATGCAATAGCAGAGCCTACCCCCTAAGGAGGTTTAAAATATTTAAGCGGAAGCAAAATGAAAGTGAGCGGCGCTTGGGTTAATTTTCTGCGGCTATTATAATGGCAGCAACAACTATTGGGAGATAGTCGGAAAGGCCGGTGCGAAGGTAACGCAATGCAATGGTCATTTGGTTCTCTACCGTTTTTATAGAAATGTTCAGTCGGGTAGCTATTTCTTTGTTAGACAGATATTCTTTACGGCTGAGGGTGAAAATTTCACGGCATCTTTCCGGAAGACGCTCAACATTATGTTCCAAAATTGATTTAATCTCGCTTTGATGCAGCTTGCTGTCTGTGGTATACTTTTCTGTAAGCATCGCAATAGCAGAAAGATCCAGCGTTGCCTTTTGTGTGCGGATATACATCAACACCTTATTTTTAACAGCAACTTTAATATACCATTCTAAAGACGAGATATTGAGGGAGTTTCGCTTTGTCCAAAGATCTATAAACAGTTCTTGTACCAGGTCTTCGCACACCACCTTATCTCTGAACAGATTATAGGCAACATGGTATGCCTTGCCCGAATACCTGTTGTACAGCATTTCAAACGCCTTACGGTCGTCCTGCCTTAATGCATTTAAGAGTGTTGCATCTGGCCACATTTGGTATTCCTGTTCCGGAAGCATAAATGAGCGGTAAATGGTTGCTGTAATTGGTGAGGCATAATTACAAAGTATTTTTGAAATAACAAATACTTGCGCGTCTACACAACCATAAACATTCTACAACAAGGCAGGTATAATCAATCCAATAAACGGATCTACGATATACCGTGGTCATGGCCGTTTGTATCATTTCCATAATTGTAGCAATGATTATAATAACAATTAATTTGATTACTTAGAGACCAAAGAGTGGAGTGGATAGCTCAAATAACATTTACTAACGCTACTGTAATTTTAGTGCTGAATCAGTCAAATGGTTTTGTGGTATTTCTTGACAGGAGTAGTTTAACTAACGACGAGCTAAATCTTTTTAAGAGATGAAGAGAACAAAAAAAATTATGATGATACAGGCATACTGTTAAAAGTAGCTTTTAGCAGTATTCTTGAGCGGCAAATAAAATTAAAACCTATGTTTTACAGGTATTTATAAAAGCACTGTTTAAAAAGTTAAATGAACGTTGTATAATTTGCTATAATTTTAGATATTTGCAGCCGGAAAAAATATCAATATTTAATCCGCGCCTATAGCTCAGTCGGTTAGAGTAGAAGACTCATAATCTTTTGGTCCCTGGTTCGAGCCCAGGTGGGCGCACTTCCCCAGCAATCGGGAACATCGAAAACCCTCTAAATAGCTTATTTAGGGGGTTTTTTCATTAATTATCCCCTTCCTAACCCCAAAGAAAGCCAAACTTCTGAACACCTAACTGACTACCTGAGATTAGTTTTTACCTTAGGTGTTCAAAAGTGACGTAATACGCTGATAAGTAGTTCATTAAATGGATTAAAAGCTACAAAATCGAAAAAGCCGTGGACGCCTTTTGAACACCTGAAAGCGAAGCTGAAACAGGATGTAACTAATTCATTAATCATTAAAAATGTTATTGTATGAAAACATCGCAGTCATTCCGCATTTACTTTACGATCAAGAGTGATAAGGAGAAGGATGGCAAAGCACCACTATATGTAGTGGTTACTATCAACAAGGAAAAATGCTTTATTGCCTTAAAGCAAAAAATGGTTGACATCAGTATTTGGGATTTTGGAAAGGGAGCCGCCAAAGGCACTAAGAATGAAATTAAAGCACTGAACGCCTATCTCGAAGAGGTTAGGCTTAAATTAGGTAACTGCTATAAGGAGTTACAATTAAAAGGAAAGCTGATCAATACGGGATCGATTAAAAGTCTTTTCCTTGGTGAGAAAGAAGAAGCATTTACGTTGAGCAGCCTAATGAGCTACCATAATGAAACGGCTACCACGGATTTAAAGTGGAGTACCCTTAAGCATTATTATGTTACCCAGCGCTACTTAAAGAAGTTTTTGGAACAACACTGTAATGCTACTGATATATACCTGCGTGAACTGAATTATAAGTTCGTGAAAGACTTTGAAGTCTTCTTGCGTAACCACAAACCGAAAGATCATCAAAAGCCGCTTAACAACAACGGCGTGATGAAACACATTATTCGGTTAAAGAAGATGACCAACCTTGCCTTAAATCTACATTGGATAGATGCGGATCCTTTTGCGACTTATAAACTTAAAATTCAAAAGGTCAATCGGGAGCAGCTATCAGAAGTCGAATTGAAAGCTATTGAAGAGAAAAAATTTGGTATTGAGCGATTAGAAATGGTGAGAGACATGTTCGTCTTTTGCTGCTATACCGGCCTATCATACGTTGACGTTAGCAACCTGGAACCAGAACATATTGTGACTGGTGCGGATGGCGACCGTTGGATTAGGACATGCAGAGAAAAGACGCTTATACCTGTGATAGTGCCGTTACTGCCTAAAGCATTAGCCATTCTTGATAAGTATAAAGACAATGAGCGCGCTTTATATGATGGCCGTGTGTTTCCGAAGATATCTAACCAAAAAGTAAATAGCTACCTGAAGGAAATTGCTGATCGCTGTGATATCATTAAAAACGTTACCTTTCATATTGCTCGACATACCTTCGCTACAACGGTAACTTTATCTAATGGTGTTCCTATTGAAACGGTAAGTAAAATTTTGGGGCATACAAAAATCACAACTACCCAGATTTACGCTAAGGTGGTTGAAAGGAAGCTGAAAGAAGATATGAAAATGCTTCAAAACAAATTATTACAAAATCAGATGTGAATATTTTATAGTTTAGATACCATTAATTAAGGCTTTGCTAATGCATAGCCTTTTTAGTACATGTTTGAATTAAGTAGATCATAATAGTCACCTACGGAAAAAATTAACTTTGTCAATTCGGCGCATAGTCCATTAAATGAATTTTATGGAAGATGTTTGGAATGTTCTAGCCTAACCGCCGTTTGTGAGGTAAAATGTGCTTTGCTGACTTACAGAAGCGGTCTACAAGTATTTTAAAACCTCAAAATTTTGATAGGTTACGTATTAGTTACCCTTTATTGCGTAAACTATTTTGCCTTGAGCCCTTCACGCCGAAACTAAAGTACCTCCTAGTTATCATCCGGATTCCCATAAAAAACTTTTCGATAAATAAGGTTATATTAGGCCTTAATGAATGATCTCTTAAGCTAACTATAATTTGATGAGGAATATTCTACTTAATTTTTTAAAGTTTGAAAATCAAGATTTCGGCACCACTGTGTTTAGAAAAGTGGCAGAAGCTGGAGTTTTTAAGGACGGATTTAGTTATTATGATTTTGAGGTTGATGGAAGAAATGTTAAATATGAAATTTCTGATACAATATTGGAAGGTTATACTTCTTTTACACTTCCAGCGTATCTTAACATTGGATTGGTTTCTAAAAAAATCTACGAAAAAATAATAGATGCATCAAATCAGGTTAACGGTAGATTTATATTACATCCAGAAAAAGAATATAATCGCCGCATCCATTTTGTAATTGAATCACATCAAAAAGGTAGAAAGTGCGTTTGGATAGAACCATATTTTTTAAAGAGTAAAAAAGTTTGGGGTATATTAATTGGTTTTCAGTTCATCGTAAGCGAAAGTGTATTAAGCGACGGATATAAACTTGATAGAGACATTCAGATTGCAAGTGGTTCCTTAAATGCTCGGGGGTTAAGTAATCTTGATTTTTATCTTTTTAAATATAACCATGTAATAACGTTCATAAAAAACATCTTACCAGGTATAAATTCCAAATTAAATAACGCTATCAACAGTTCTCTGTTCCCAATTGAATCATACCTGTTAGATGCCAAACAGTATGTGTTTAAAGAGGATAAAGTTGATAGCAGTTCATATTTTGGGTTGTCTAAATATGCGCCTTTGCAAACCGTTTCAAAAGAAACCACATTTTATTTTATCTACAGAAAGGCAGATCGTGGTATAGCAGTAAATTTACTAAAGGGCCTTAGAGGTGAATCACATCCAAATACTTTTAGCGGAATCGAAAAGTTCTTCAAAATACCTTTTACCAACGATCATATAAAAGGATTTGCGTTAGATGATTATAGCGAGCCTAATATTTCCAAGATAGTCGAGGAAATTAAGGGTGAAGTAAACAATGTCTTACCTGTAATTATAACAAACTCGAAAAAGGAAAAAAGTGATGACAAATTATATTTTTCCATTAAACACCGTTTCACAAACGAAGGAATACCATGTCAGGTCGTAACAAAAGATTTAATTATTAATGATAATGCACTAAAGTTTTCATTGGGAAACATAGCATTACAAATGTTTGCTAAAGCTGGGGGCATTCCATGGAAAATGAAACCTGCTACCACGGAATATCTTATAATTGGAATTGGTCAATCTTACAATATTGAGACGACAGATGCTGGTAATAAGATTGAGAAAAATATTACATATTCTGTGCTAACGGATTCTAGTGGAATATTTAAGGATTTACAGGTTTTAAGTGAAGGTATATCTACGGATGATTCCTATTACACTCAACTTGTAAATAATATTGCAGGTATTATAAATAATGGGAAATATAAGAAAATAGCAGTTCATACGCCTTTCAGGTTAAGTAAAGAAAAGGTTTTAGATAAAGTTGTTAAACTGATTGATCCCAATATAGAATTGTCAGTTTTGGTGATTAACGATAAAACAGATTTTTTTGGATTTGATGCATTAAACAATGGACTAGTGCCCTTTGAGAGTACTTTTCTTAAGCTGTCGGGACATGAATACCTCGTTTGGTTTGAGGGTATTCAGCCATCCAATCCGAAAATCACGAAGAGATTTGGCAACCCTCTTTCAATAAAATTTTGGTACACAAATAATCCTCAATTTTTTCAGGACATTGACTATAAAGAGTCCTTACTTCAAGACTGTATCAATTTATCCGGTGCCAATTGGCGTGGTTTTAAGGCAAAGCAGTTGCCAGTATCTGTCTTTTATTGTCAACGGATTTCTGAATTTATCGGCAAGTTCCGACAGTATGAATTAAGCCACATCGATATAAACAATTTAAAACCTTGGTTTTTGTAATATGAATAAACAATTTGGAGAGGACAAAATTATAATCCTTTTAGGTGCCGGGGCAAGTTGTGACGCAGGAATGCGTAATTCTACGCAAATGATAACTGATATTGAATTCCTGTTAAAGGGAGAATGGGCAAGTTTTAAGGATTTGTACAACTACATACAAAGTTCTCACTATCATCTGGAAAGAATCAAAGGTGTCGATTCAAAAGCCATAATGTTCAATATAGAGAATTTAGTAGGATTGCTGAATGTGATCATCAATATATCTGAAAAAAAAGTTGATGTTTATCCTTTTATTGGCAGTTGGGAAAAAGAATTACTCGTTGTGGCGGGTCAAAAACTTGAATTAGCAGTAAAATTTAAAGAAGAAATTTTAAGCAAGCTTAAAAACAATTGGCTTAGTCCTGATGACTTTAAGAGAAAAAGTGCCTATTATAAGAAGCTAAAAGAAACAGGATATACTATGCCATTGCGTATCTTCTCATTAAATTATGATATGTGCGTTGAGGAAAATCTTGGAATGGAAAATATTGAACGTGGTTTTGGAGAGGATAAAATTTGGGATTATCGAAGATATGAGCCGTCTCAGGAACAGGAAATAAGCTATTTTCTTTATAAACTACATGGCTCTTTGGATTGGAAAAGAAATACCCAAAATAGATTGACTTATTCAGACTCGATTTCATCAATAAATCCTTTAAATATGGAAATTATATTTGGCGTGCAAAACAAGCTCCAATCATATGACCCGTATTTATTCTATTTTTATGCGTTTCGTGAGGCCTGTATAAGGTCTGAGCTTATTGTTGTAAGTGGCTATGGTTTCTATGATCAGCATATCAATGATAATTTATCAAGTGCAATCGAGCTTGATCCAGCCAAGAGGATTTTAGTGAATGTTTACGAAGGCGACAATTTTGATCAGGGTCTTTATGTAAAAAAAATAAGTGCATTGCTAAAAATAGATCCGAAAAATATAATTGTTCAGAATTGCTATGCTCAAGAATTTTTCAATAATTGTTTAAATCTCGAATATTTCTCTTCATTATTTCCTGATGGAGATAACGAGAATATCTTACCCTAATTATTGCGAAAAATATTCTTCATCTGATAAGTTTGACCAACTTAATGATCTTGCAGGTTTTGCTGGACGCGCCTCCCTTGCTGATCGTGCAGGTCTGGCAGCCCTTGCACTCCTTGCTGGTCTTGCTGCCCTTGCAGGGCGCGCCGGGCCACCTGTAGAATTTTCAGTAAAGAACTTGGGCTTTCCATTCCGATCATAAAACCAATTGTTATAAATCCACCCCAAATATCTACCGTTGTAAGCATACACATTATCGTCGCTTAACCAAGCTACGGGCGTTCCGTTATAAAGGTAAATTGAACCATTATCGTCACTGATATATGCAATTGCTCTTCCTTGTTGGTTATATAAAGTTGTCATAGCGTAATAAAGATAATGGATTGGGCTAACAAAAAGGAAGTCGGAGAAACATTATATGCTACTATTTCAAAATAATTATTTATATACCCTTCCTCTGCATTATCACCACCTCTCCCTAGCAGAGCAACGTCAATCTCCATTGGACAAATAATACTGTGAAAGCTAGATTGTACTTTAGAAGCAATTGAAAAAGGAATCTTCTTTCTTTTACTAAGCCTTCCTTTTCTATATTGTCTTAAATTTGACAAGTCATATATTAACAGGTCATGAACTTTGGTGAACGGATAAGAAAGCTGAGAGAAAGCCAGGGGCTTTTGCAGCGACAACTGGCAGCCGATCTTGAGATTGACACTCCAATGTTTAGCAAGATAGAGCGTGGAGAGCGAAAGGCGAAGCGTGAACAAGTAGAGCAGTTGGCGAAACTACTCCACACGGATGAAACGCAGCTTCTTTCGCTTTGGCTTGCAAACCAAATTTTTGACTTTGTGAAGGATGAGAGGTTTGCCTCCGATTCCCTTAACATGGTAATTGACTGGATGAAAAACACTAAGAAATAAATGAGTATGGACGGCAAATCTTTGAATGTTACAGAAGATCTTATATCCAAGTTGAAGGAAATTATTCCGGGGGCGTTTACTGAGGATAAAATCAATATTGAGCAACTCAAACAAATATTAGGCGAAAACATAAATATAGATTCGGAAAGGTATCAATTGAACTGGGCTGGAAAAACGGAGGCCTACAAAGTCCTTCAGCTTCCAACAACGGCAACATTAAATCCAGTGAAAACTGAATCTATTAATTGGGATACAACTACTAATATCTTTATAGAGGGGGAAAACTTAGAAGCGTTAAAGGCACTTCAAAAATCATATTACGGAAAAGTCAAAGCGATTTGTATAGATCCACCATATAACACGGGGTCGGATAGTTTTATTTACCCGGACAAATACTCAGAAACCAAAGAAGAATATTACAAAAAAATTGGTGAAAAGGATGAAGATGGTTTCATGATGAAAGAAGGTTTCTTCCGACCAAATAAAAAGGAAAATGGCCAATTTCATTCAAATTGGCTTTCAATGATGCTTCCCCGCCTGTTTCTCGCAAAAAATCTATTGAGTGATGATGGTGTAATTTTCGTCAATATTGATGATAATGAACTTGCAAATCTCAAAATTCTGATGGATGAAATTTTCGGAGAAGAGAATAAGGAAGCAATTGTTACCTGGAGAAGAAGGCATAATCAGCCAAACGATAAATCGAAAATGATTTCCAAGGTAGCAGAATACATTCTTGTCTATGCAAAAAATTCAGAAAAACTAAAAGAGAAAAATACCTTTTATGGTATTCCTCTATCCGAAACAAGACAAGGTAGCTACACTAACTCCGATAACGATCCACTTGGGCCGTGGGATTCCAAACCATGGAAAGCAGGTTCTGGTCAAACTGGATCTAAGTACAAAATAAATACACCCACTGGTAAAATCTTAGATGAAGAGTGGATGGGCGCTGAGTCAACATACAAACAGTTGTTGTCTGAAGGTAAGATTTACTTTCCAAATGGAGGGGATGGCTGGCCTCGTAAAAAATTCTATTTGAGCGAAAGAATGGAGGAAGGACAATGTGCTCATAATTTTTGGAACCACTCAGAATTTGGCAGTAACCAAGAAGGAAGTGCAGAATTAGCTGAGATATTCAATGGTAAAAATGTTTTCGACAATCCCAAGCCGACAAAACTGATCAAAGCCCTATTAAAAATTTCTACTTCAAAAGACGATATAGTCTTAGATTTTTTTGGCGGTTCTGGATCGACGGCTCATGCTGTATATGAGTTAAATGAAGAGGAAGGAACCAATAGGCAGTTTATCGTAATTCAGCTTCCTGAAAAAATCAATGAATCTGATGAAGCATATAAACTCGGATATAGAACTATTTCAGAAGTAACAAGAGCAAGATTGAAAAAAATCGCAGCTAAAAAAAATGATGAACTTAAAAGCGGTTTGAATTTCAACAACAGAAGTCCAATTGGATTCAGGTTTTTTAAGATTTCCAATTCTAATTTCAAAATATGGAGAAGTGACTACTTACAAAATGAAGAAGACATTATTAAACAATTGCAAATCTTTAATAATGTTCAAAAAGAAAACTCTACCGAAGAGGAAATGGCCTGGGAAATTGCAATCAAAAATGGAGTAAAGCTTTCTTCAATGCATTCAGTTCTAGAATTTGGTAATGACAAATTCCATTATTTTCCTGAACGAAAATTACTCATAGGCATTCAGTCAATTACCCGTGATTCAGCAAAAGAAATCATAAATAGCAATCCGAGCGCATTAATCTGTCTGGATACAATCTTTCAAAAAAATGATAAAGAGAAAACCAACATCCAACTTCTGTTCGAGGATGCAGGTGTAATTTTTCATACGATTTAATTGAGCTATGATTTTACTTGTTCCAGAAAATAGGGTATGCACCGGAAAAACCACCAGATATCCAATTACCAATTATAATCCGGTTCTATGGATTAAAACGGAAAATACTGAGTATACCGTCATTAGTGTAGATGGATTTATCGTGAATGGTAACAATAAAGTTAATGGTATATTCAAAAAGTTTGAGTTTATAGAAGATCATCCAAACGAACCTATTACTCGAGAAGATGTTGAAAACGTAATTTCAAATAGTGAAATTCAACTGATAACCCAATTGGCTGAGGTACTTCAATGTCGCTTTTATACTTTCATCTGGCCGAAAGACTATCCAATTGGTTTTAGCAAAACAGACCTATTAATCCATTCTTTCACATTTCATGTTGTTGATGGTGAAATGCAAATCAATACTCATAGAAGAGTCAATATCAATGACTTAGAACAGGGTATCGGAACTTTGAGAGGATTCAGCTTTCGTTTCGTAAAGAACCTAAACTCAGCATCATCTAACGTAGAATGCCATTTGGCAAACAATACTACCAATCCATGGCCTGGGGATATTGACTCGTTGATTTTCAATAATCGTACACAGCAATATGAGGCTATTATAGAATTTAAGACACACAACATTGACAGCCCTATCCAAAACGAAAGAATAGGCAAATACGGACAGGAAGATTGGCGAAGATTTAATGTACTGTTCGATTTGATAGATAATTTCCATACAAAGTTAAACTACAAGCCTAAGCTTTTTTTTATCGTATGGGGAACGAATGAAACAAGTGAAAATCACACTAACTTGAAAATTGATCTTATTGAAAGAAACAGAGTAGTAGTTTCAGGTCTATTTCCACGTCCACCATACAATGCGTTTTCTCCTGATTTATTCAATTACTTAATACAGATGGCCAATGAAACTACAGTTCGATAAAAACCAAGAATACCAGCTTCAAGCCATTCAATCAGTCATTGACCTGTTTGATGGCCAACCTTTAAGCAATTCAGATTTTGAATTTTCTATGGCTGATACCAACAGCGGTAGTATCACCTTCACTGAGGCAGGTGTAGGCAACAATCTTGCCCTTACGGAAGAAGAGTTGCTCATGAATCTTAACAAGGTTCAGCGGGAAAATGAGCTAAGAGAAGACGAAACGTCATCTGCCATTGAAAAGCTTTGGTATAATGAAGATGCATCCGTAAAAAGTGTTTTGGAAGGCAAATCAGCAGTAACTGAGTTTCCCAACTACTCCGTAGAAATGGAAACCGGAACCGGTAAAACCTATGTGTATCTCCGGTCTATTTATGAGCTCAACAAGGTGTATGGCTTCAAGAAGTTTGTAATTGTAGTTCCTTCAGTGGCTATCCGTGAAGGGGTTATAAAATCTCTCCAAATTACTTTCGACCACTTTCAAGAGATCTACGAAAATCAACCTGCGGATTACAAGGTATATGATTCAGGCCGTTTAACAGAATTGGGCAATTTTGCCAAGAGCACCGCCATTCAAATTCTGGTCATCAACATTGATTCCTTCACAAAAGATGCCAATGTCATCAATCAGGTAAGAGAATCAGGCATAAAGCCGATAGAGTACATTCAGAAATCCAATCCGATTGTGATTATAGACGAGCCGCAGAATATGGAAACCGATATTCGAAAGCGAGCTATTGCCAATCTCAATCCTCTATTCACGCTGAGGTATTCTGCAACACATAAGAACCATTACAGCCTTGTCTATAAGCTTGACCCGGTAAAGGCATATGACTTGGGCTTGGTAAAGCAAATTGAGGTTGATTCTGTAGTGGCCAGAAACGACAGCTCAGGAGCATTTATCAGTGTTGACAGTTTTCGCATGGCTAAGAAATCGGTTACTGCCCAGGTTTCCATATTCGTTAATGAAAAAGCGGGCGTACAGAAAAAACAGGTTTCAGCAAAGGTTGGGGATGATCTTTACAAGCTTTCTAAAAATTGGGATATATACAAAGATGGCTATGTAATCAATGAGATAGATGCCGACAATCAGTTTATTGAGTTTTCAAGTGGTCAAATTGTCTATCAGGGTCAAGCCGCGGGAGGTCTTACCGATCAAATACTCAGAGAAATGGTAGATGCAACAGTAGAAAACCACTTTAAGAAGGAAAAAGAGTTGCAGGGCAAAGGAATTAAGGTACTGTCAATCTTTTTTATCGACCGCGTCGCCAATTATCGTGAGTATGATGATACAGGAAACACTGTGCAAGGGAAGTTTGCCGAATGGTTTGAAGAAAGCTATATCAAATGGCAGAATATGCCAGCTTACAGGGGCTTAATGAGCTTCAATGCTAAAGACGTGCATAATGGATATTTCAGCCAGGATAAAGCAGGTAAGTACAAGGACACCAAAGAAGCTCGCACCACTAAGGCAGATGACGATACATTCAATCTGATTATGCGTGATAAGGAAAGGTTGCTGGATGAAAAAGTACCACTCCGCTTCATTTTCAGTCATTCCGCTTTACGTGAAGGTTGGGACAACCCTAATGTATTTCAAATCTGTACGCTTAACGAAACCAAGTCGGATATTAAGAAACGGCAGGAAATCGGTAGAGGCCTCCGTTTGTGCGTTGACCAAACCGGAGCGAGAAATCTTGACCGTTCGATCAACAGGCTCACCGTAATTGCTAATGAAGCCTATGAATCATTCTCCAAAGCGCTTCAAAAAGAAATAGAGGATGATTGCGGTGTGAAGTTCGAAGGTCGTATCAAAAATGCCAGAACAAGAACGAGTGTTAAACTCAAAGACAAATGGATGGAGGATTCTCTATTCCTTGAGCTTTGGGAGAAAATCAGAGCAAAAACCGAATACAAAGTTGATTACAGCACCAAAGAGCTAATTGCAAATTGTGTTGCAGCATTGCAAGCAATGCCGCCTATTGAACGGCCAGTGATTTACCGTGAAAAGAATGTGGCAAGATTCGTCAGAGATACTAATGGCAAACTAATTGAATTAGGAGGAGAGCAGAAAGGATCAAAGGAGAAAATGTTAAAGGAAACCAATTATGAGATTCCTGATTTTATCGCCTATATTCAATCTAAAACGGAGCTTACCCGTGATACCATTACCCAAATAGCGCTGAAATCCAACCGCTTAGGCGAAATATTCAACAACCCTCAGCTATTCATGGATAGCGTGGTACGTATTATCAAGCATGAATTTGACCGCATTAAAATCAATGGCATCCAATACGAGAAGATTGCTGGCAAAATATATAATATGAAGTTGTTTGAATCCGCAGAAATTGAGCAGTATTTGGAAAACCTGATAGAGGTTAAAAAACAAGCGAAAACGCTTTACAACTATGTGACCATTGATTCACTCAGTTCACCAGAACGCAAGTTTGCCGAAGATTGCGAAAATAGGGATGATATAATTTTCTATGTAAAGCTTCCGAGAACTTTTATCGTCAAAACTCCTATCGGAAGTTATAATCCTGATTGGGCATTAATTAAAAAGGAAGACGGAGAAGAAAGCAAGATTTACTTCGTGGCAGAAACTAAAGACCCAAAAGCGGTGAAAGACCGCACGCTTTTAAGAGATAGCGAGCGACTGAAAATAGCATGTGCTGAAAAGCATTTTAAAGCAATCGATCATGTCAATTACCGGGTAGTTGGCTCGGTTAGTGACTTAAAAGCCTAATAAAAAAACCTTAAACCTTATCAGTATGACATTACAAAAAAACCACTTAGCCAGATTACAAGAAATTAAACAGCGAGACGTTGAAGTTCTTTTAAAGAAAGCGTATCGCGGCATTTGGGAAACAGCTATTAAAAAGTACTCCGATAGTGCGCATTTTGTTTATGAATTGCTTCAAAATGCAGATGATACAAAAGCTTCTTGGGTTGAGTTCCGACTTGAAGCAAATGGTCTTTGGTTTAAGCACAACGGCTCTGTACGATTTTCGATATCTAACCCTGACAATGAGGATGAAGACGTGGAGAATGGCAAGCTTGGACATATTAATGCTATTACTTCTATAGGAAATTCAACGAAGATCGATGAACAGAAAATCGGCAAGTTTGGAATAGGATTCAAGGCAGTATTTGCTTACAGCATGTCACCCCACATTTATGATGATAACTTCAACTTCAAGCTTGAAAATTATATTGTGCCAAAGGAAATTGAATCATTGAATGGCCAGAGAGCAGCAGGTGAAACAGTTTTCTACTTCCCTTTTAATCACATTTCAAAGTTACCTAAGGATGCCTATACGGAGATTGAGGACAAATTAGATTCACTCTTCCAGCCAAATTTGTTCCTTACCAATCTTGAAAAAATCACTTGGAAATCAAATGGAAAAAAAGGCATCTATTCCAAGCGGACTTTAAAGACGGAACAGTTTGACAATATCCGTGCTGATTTAACAGAGGTAGAAAGTGTGGAAAATGAAGTCAATAGAAAGGAACTGATATGGTTATTCTCTACTGGTGTTTCACACAAACAGCTTACATCACACCACCGCATTTATGTGGGTTTCTTTGTACAGGATCAAAAGGAACTGGAAACCGGCTATACTTATGAAGCATTTTGTTTCTTTCCAACTAAAGAAGAAACCAAGTTAGGATTTGTTATTCAAGCTCCATTCCTTTTGACAGATAGTAGAGAGGGCATAAAAGCGGGTGAGCAATGGAATTTGGAAATAATGCAGCTTGCAGCAAAGCTTGGTGCCAATTCTTTACCAATACTTAAAACCATTGGTGAAAGAGATAAAACCTACCTGCTCAACGACAGTATTTTAGAGCTTATTCCTTACAAGGAAAGTGATTTTGTAGACGTAGGTAGCAAAGCCAAAATTTCATTCAAACCTTTCTATACCGAAATCCTAAAAAAATTTCGAGCCGACCAATTATTGCCAGGGAGAAATGGAAAATACTATAAAACCGCAAAAGCGTATTGGGCATCAGATCCCGAATTAGCAGAACTCTTCTCCGACCAACAAATCAGTAAGCTAATGGGTAACCCTGATTCCGGATTGGTATTCGTAAGCAAAGGACAAAAGCAACTTAACCAAGCCAATAAGTCCTTAGAAAGCTATATTAATTCAATCATTAACGACACCTTAGATCCCAAAAAGCTTCTGAGGAGGATTGATGCTGCTTTTCTGGAAGCGCAATCAAATGAGTGGTTGTTGAAGTTCTATGCTTATTTGGGGGGTAGAAAGTCCCTTTGGGATGATAAGGAAAAGCTTGCTCAAAAACGACCAATCCTGTTAAACCAAAACAGAAATGCCATTATACCTTTCAATGATGATTTAACAGCACCTAATATTTTTTTGCCTTCTGAAAGGGTGACTAGCTACGATACCATATATAAACCATTTACAGAAGACGAAGAAGCTATGGACTTCTTTAAAGGTTTGGGTATTGGTAAACCCGATTTACGAGCAGAAATCTTCAAAACGATAATTCCACAATACAAGGACGGTTTTGACTATGATGATAAGGACAAAATATTAGCCCACTTTGAATCTTTCTTATCGTACTATGATGCTTGCCCGGCTTCCCTTCAAAGGGACTATCTCGACAAGCTCCAAGAAACTTGTTTCATAGCAACCCGAAAAGCAAGTGAACCCGATACGATCTACTTTTGCAATCCTCAATCCGTTTATCTTCCAAGCGAAAAGCTCAACAAGTATTTTGCTCACGCAAACGAAGTTTATATTTTGGATGAAGATTACTATCTGGACTTTATCCATAGTCCTCGTAAAAACTCGTTCTATTCATTCCTTTTGTCCTTAGGTTGCAGCAATCAACCCCGTTTGCTAAATAGAAAGTTAGAATCCAACTACGAAAACAAGGAAAGATTTGGACTTGAAGAAATTGAAGTATCACAAACCTATGTCTCCAATCAAATCATTACAGATACTATTCTAGAAGGACTAGAGGAAGCAGTATCAACTATCAATCCCGAAATATCAGCCCTTATTTGGGAATATCTTTTATCTCATGTACACGGTAAGTCTTCTTACTCTCTTGAATCAAGTATTATGGGCAACTTTCGATATGTACCCAAATGGAATCAATATGCAAAGTCCCAAAAGTTCGAATCTACACTGTCATCTATTCTCAAAAATGATAAATGGCTTTTTGATAAAGAGGGCAATGTAAAATCAGCATCAGAAATTCAACGAGAAGAACTGAACGAAATCTACACAGCGCAGGATCTTGATATTTCTACATTCCTTGATTTTTTAGGAATCGAAAGCCCAGAAGATGAATTAGACCTTTCAGAAGATCAACGTGCAGCATACCTACTTGGTAAAAAATTACAACAGGAAGGAATTACTGAAGAAGAATTAGCGGAGGCTTTAAGCATGATAAAGGCTAAAAAGAAGTCCGCAGGTTCTCAGGGCAATCGTAATGAAGATGAAGAAGGTTTCATGGATGAAGCCATTGAAGACACCTTAGACCGCCTCAAAAAAGGGATCAAAAAGAAGCGTAAAGCCAGAGCCGAAAATCAGGAAGAAGAAAACCAACAAAAAGATCAGGAACCTCCTGAATTAATAGTAGATCAGGATGATTATATCAAACCTTCTGTTGACCTCCAAAGGAAGATTGACAAGCTCAAGGAACAAACAGAAGCCCAAATTGAAGACCTTACTCGAATTGAGAAATTGAATGAGATTGTTGATGAATCTGAAATGTATTCCTACGCTTGGTTTAAAGCCTTGCTTGAACTGGAGTACCTAAGTAGTTCAGAATCGAATACTAATGGAAAGGAAATTTCAATTCAATTTACCAAAGCAGAAAAAGAACCAGATACAGAACGGACATTGATTCTCAAACACCCGAACAGATATATCCCCCAATCCATTGAGGATATTGGAGATCTTCAAATTCGCTTGTATTTTGGTGATGAATCAAAAACTGTCACTGTGGAGGTTGTGAGTGTTAAAGAATATACCCTCCGAGCAAAGCTGAAAAAGTCTGCCGATATTTCTGAGATTGACCTATCTAAAGTAAACCGAATAGTCATTGATATAAAGAATCCCGTATTCATTCTTGAAGAACTTCGAAAAGCTTTCAGTCAACTTGGCTTAGATGATCATCATAATCTCCAGCAAAGCCTACCAGAAGATATTCGCTTCATATTTGGCCCTCCTGGTACCGGCAAAACAACCTATCTCGCAACTAATGAGATTATACCTCTCATGCAGCAAGATGAAAACCTTAAAGTATTAGTACTTACACCAACAAACAAATCAGCAGACGTACTCACAAAGCGGATAATTGAAAAAATGGGAGATGATGAGACATATCACCATTGGCTACTTCGTTTTGGTAATACGAGTGATGAATCTCTTGGAGATAATCCGGTTGTAATCGATAAGGCATTTGATATTAGATACAAGCCTAAGAATACGACTATAACTACAATTGCAAGATTCGCATATGACTATTTTCAACCTGAAATCCATAGTGAACGATTGCATCTTAAATTCCTTCAGTGGGATTACATTATAATCGATGAAGCTTCAATGGTCAACTTAGCCAGTATCGCTTATGTCTTATATCAGAAACCAGACGCCAAATTTGTAGTTGCGGGTGATCCATTCCAGATTCAGCCAATAACACTTATCAATCATTGGAAAGATATGAATATTTATAGCATGGTAAACCTTGACAGATTTGTAGAGCCTGCCACTGTACCGCATGATTTTGAAATAGTTAACCTTCGTAAGCAATATAGGGCAGTTCCAACGATTGGCAATATCTTCAGCCATTTCACTTACAATGGCATTCTTGAACACCATAGAACGGGTGAAGAGCAAAAGCAATTGAGCGTTAAAGGATTTGATTTCAAGGACATAAATATCATCAAATTTCCCGTCGCAAAGTTTGAAAGCATTTACAAGCCTAATACGCTTAACAAATCAAACTATCAAATCTATTCAGCTTTATTCACAGTTGAGTTCGCCAAATCACTTGCTTTTCAAATTCAATCAAGTCACGATGACAACTTTAGAATTGGAATAATTTGTCCTTACAAGGCTCAGGCTACGCTAATAGAAAAACTCCTTGCGCAACAGTTTGAAGACACTGAAAAAGTAGAAATCCAAATTGGCACAATTCATGGCTTCCAAGGTGATGAATGTGATATTATCATTTCAATTTTCAACCCACCATACTCAATAAGTAAACACTCGGGTATGTTCCTCAATAAGCAAAATATTCTTAATGTATCCATAAGTCGTGCGAGAGATTATTTATTCATCATAATGCCAGACGACAATACGCAGGATATTGAGAATCTCTACAAGGTTAAGAAAATAGAAAGATTGATTTATCGCCATGCTCCTAGCAACCATTCAGTTTATAAAGCTGCGCAGGTTGAGGAAATCATGTTTGGCAGTGATACCTTCATTTATGATAACTCTTTTGCTACTTCTCACCAAACTGTAAATGTGTATTCAAAACCAGAGCGGAAATATGAAGTTCGCTGTGAGGAAATAGCTGTAGACGTTCAAATCAAACATAAATAAACCCCTCAAAAGAGTTAATATGACCTTATAAGTTTCACTTTTCTTTGAGTATTTAACTAAGTAAAAGATCAATAATCAAAGTTTAATAATGGCCATACAAAATTATCAAATGCTTATGCAGCCCCTCCCTCAGCTGCTATCATTAAAGATGCCAACCAAGCTGTATGAAAAACTGGTGACGGGGAAATTGATGGAATTATCTAAGAAGATAAACTAGGTATTGATATAATTTACATCTAGGCAAAGCGATGGGGAGTGTTGATGATGTGGGCTGGCTAGATATGCATAAGTTTGTTGGGCTTTAGCGGGACACGGGGCTAAAAAAGAGTCTTTTTAACCACCTCTTCGTTTACCAAACTAGGACAAAGACATTCTCCCAAAAATAGAACAAAAATCGTCCTTATCGATGGGAACAATTAAGCTCAACTTATGATTAATTTTGATTTAGGTGTTTCAGTTCAAAAGGGTGTATGACCTTAAGCGCATTTATAACGAATATTTTGAAAAAAATTAACATGTTGCCCAATAGTTCTAACCTTGAGATAAGCAAACTTAAACCTCCAAGTAAAAAATTATTAATTTTCCAGTCCAAAAGCTCCCTTGTGAAAGAATGCCCACTTTTTACTTGCATCAATGATTTAAACTGACTACATCGCTGCCTATTGATATCTTCAAGTCCGTTATTGTTTGACAATCACTAACGTAAGTAGCTATGTCAACTATGGATAACTTAATATTTTCTATAGTGTTAATTACAATGCGAACTGGATTTCTAAGTATAAAATACCCTACCTCGTACATGAGGTGTGATAAATTTATTTTTCAGTTCTTCACATTTGCTATTGCTAAATTTTAAGCTATGGCAAATCATAATGAAATCCAACATGACTTTCCTAAAGTAAATCGTGATCAGTTGATCACGGTTCAGGACTTGCTCGACTTCAAGCAACAGCTTATCGTTGATATTAAGAAGCTGCTCAAAGAACAATCCGGCCAGCCGGGACACCAGTGGCTGAAAGCTTTTGAGATAAAAAAAATGCTTCGGCTATCTGAAAGCAAACTGCAATATCTCCGGGATAAGGGCCTGATCCCTTTCAAGAAATTGGGTGGTATCACTTACTACAATTCGGAGGAAATTGAAAAGCTGATGGCTTCCGGCAAGTTGAACGATCAGATGAAGATGGCATGAAACGCAAAGCCAAACGTGCTTTACCAAGGGAGCCTAACAAGGTTAGAGAATCCAGTAAAACTTTGACGCAAATTCATGATGGCATGGGTACAAGCATGCCTCCTGATAAGGACGTCTTACAAATCTATTTTGACCAGAAAGGTGAAGCCGAACTAACTGAAAAGTTCTTCAATGAGCATGATAGTAGAGGGTGGAAAACGCCGACTGGTGGCACGATTTACAACTGGAAAGTATGTGCAGCAGAATGGATTTATAACCATAGGCAAGAAGTTAAACGCATGTTCAGGCAATCACCATTTTATAATGAGTCGTTGTAAGTTGATGATGTTGAACAAGTCCAAATTGAAGACTTTGCAAAAGGACGAGATTGCATTTTTCAGCAATCAGCAAGATAAACCGTTGTCGGACAACGGAATCTTGCCCTCCCTTCCGAAGTCAGTCCGGGGGTGCTATAAAAATCCTCCGAAGTCGGATTTTTAGATGATTTGAG
This sequence comes from Mucilaginibacter terrenus, assembly GCF_003432065.1. NCBI lineage: Bacteria > Pseudomonadati > Bacteroidota > Sphingobacteriia > Sphingobacteriales > Sphingobacteriaceae > Mucilaginibacter > Mucilaginibacter terrenus. Next base: position 1,294,274 of record NZ_QWDE01000001.1, read on the forward strand.
TTATGGAAAATGAAGAAGAGAACAGGTTACGAAAGATCACCACGAGGTTTAAACCTGGTGAATTTTTATTGATAGACAAGCGTTTCAAAAAGACGCGGTTCAGGAAGATGAGCGAGTACATCCGGTGTGTTTTGCTGGAAAAACCAGTCACCGTAAATTACCGGGACAAGTCCATGGATGAGATGCTTGAAGAGCTGTCTTTGCTGCGCCGGGAACTCAATGCCATTGGTAACAATTTGAACCAGGCAGTCCGTCAAATCAACGCAGCGCATGGTTCCGCAGACAACCGTTTATGGTTGTCGCTGATGTCTATTATCGGCACCAAGGTTGACCCGGCCATAGCCCAGATCAAAGACCGCATGCTAAACTTTTCAGAACTATGGTCGCAAAAATTAAAACCGGACGAAGCGTCCTCGGAGCAATAAATTATAACGAGCATAAGGTGCGCTTAGGCAAGGCTGAATTGATCCTGGCACAGGGATATTTAAAGGAGCCGTTTGACCTCTCATTCAGCGATAAGGTGAACCGGTTATCTGACCTGACGAAACGGAATGAACGCACGCAGGTCAATGCCTTGCACGTGTCGTTAAACTTTGCAGTTGGTGAAAATTTGGACAAATGGACACTTCAGCAAATTGCCGATGAGTATATGGAAGGCCTAGGGTTTGGTAAACAGCCTTACCTTGTCTATCAGCATTACGATGCCGGACATCCCCATCTACATTTGGTGTCTACAAACATCAAGGCAGATGGTGAACGGATCAGTTTTCATTTGCTGGCTAATAAAGCTTCTGAGCAGTCACGAAAGCAAGTAGAGCTAAATTACGGGTTGGTCAAGGCAGAGGATCAGGGGAAAGCACAGCATAATGTTAAATCTCTTTCCCTGGAACAATTGGCTTACGGAAAATCAGATACGAAGCGGGCGATCACCAATGTGGTGAGTGAGGTATTGCGAACATACAAGTTTACCAGTATCCCGGAATTTAACGCGGTTCTAAACGGCTTTAACGTGACGGCTGACCGGGGTTCAAAAGAATCCAGGATGTACGAGAAAAACGGGTTGGTATACTGGGCACTGGATGGTAAAGGCGGCAAGATCGGCGTTCCCATCAAGGCCAGCAGTATCTACGGTAAACCAACTTTAAAGGCGCTCGAAGGACGCTTTGCTTTAAATGACGTGCTACGCAAATCATTAAGAGAGCAGCTAAAGCAGACGATTGATGATCTGCTGAGCAAACGGATTGGTAAAACCGAGTTTCAGTTAAAGCTTAAAGAACAGAATATTGAAGCCATTTTTAGGCACAGTGAGGATGGCCGGTTATATGGGGTAACCTTTGTCGATCATAAAACTAAAGCTGTGTTCAACGGCAGTGACTTAGGCAAAAACTATAGCGCAAACAGCCTTTCTCAATTCTTTGCACGATCAGAAGGAAGCATTAAACCAAGCCATACAGCTGAACTACCCGGCAATAACCAGTTACCGGGTAACACAGGAATAACAGGTAATACCAACTTCAACAGTGGCAGTGCATTCCTAGAAGCCTTATTCCAGGAAGAGAAACAAGATATGGCAGCCATCGGCAGGCTTCAACAAAGAAAGCGAAAGAAAAAACGCAGAGGGCATTCACTTTAAATTTTACAGTTATGCAAACAGGTGAAAACGAACAAGCATTAAGAAGAATCATTGATTTTACCCGGTTTATCAGCCTGGCCATTCTTATCCTTCATTTTTATATTTCTTGCTATGCCGCATTTCAGCATTGGGGGTTGACCAAGCCGGTCATTAACAGTATCCTACTGTCTGTCTCGAAAATGACAGTCTTCAAAAGTGTGCTTTATGCAAAACTTGCAGCACTATTCGCTTTAATGATTTCCTTGTTAGGCAGCAAGGGGAAGAAAGATGAAAAGATCAATCTTAAAACAATCACTACCTATGCATTGATTGGCTTGCTGTTATACTTTATCAGTGCAGTATTCCTCAACGTCAACTATTCGGTATCAATCAGAGCATCACTATATATCGGCACAACCTCGTTAGGATATCTACTGATCTTGTCAGGACTAAGTGCTTTGTTCAGAATGCTCAAATTGAAGCTTGCTGATGACATCTTTAACAAAGCCAACGAATCATTCCCGCAGGAAGAGCGGTATCTCGACAATGAGTATTCGATCAACTTGCCTGCTATCTATTACCTGAAAGGCAAGGCGCGTAAAAGCTGGATCAATATTATCAACCCTTTTCGTGGTACTTTGATAGGTGGCAGTCCGGGATCAGGTAAATCTTACTTTGTTATCCGCCACATTATCACTCAGCATATTCAAAAAGGTTTTTCCATGCTGATCTACGATTTTAAGTATGATGACCTAACCAAGATTGCCTATAACGCGTTGCTTCAACATGGTCACTTGTACAAGGTCAAACCGACCCAGTATGTAATTAACCTCGAACAGATCATGCACCGCGCGAATCCACTAGAGCCAGAAACCATGCTGGATATAACAGATGCGATTGACGCCAGCCGAACGATCATGCTTGGTTTAAATCGGGAATGGATCAAAAAGCAGGGAGACTTTTTTGTAGAATCACCAATCAACTTTATTACAGCGATCATGTGGTTTCTTCGAAGGTACCAGGATGGCCGCTTTTGTACTTTACCTCATGTTATTGAGTTAGCGCAGGTGGATTACAAGGAATTGTTTGAAGTATTGCTACAAGAACCTGAAATTGAAGTATTGATCAACCCTTTTATTTCTGCCTGGCAAAATGAGGCCTATGAACAATTAGAAGGTCAGGTGGCAAGCGCTAAGATCAGTTTGGCGCGCCTATCATCACCACAGCTTTACTATGTGTTAAGTGGCAATGATTTCTCTTTAGACATTAATAATCCTGATAAACCGAAGATCGTCTGCCTTGCCAATAACCCGCAAAAATCACAGGTTAACGGTGCTGTGCTGTCCTTGTATATCAATCGCATCAACAAGCTGGTTAACCAAAAAAATCGCCAGAAATGCAGCATGATTTTCGATGAATTCCCAACCATTTACTTTAACGGCATTGACAACCTTATCGCTACGGCAAGGTCAAATAAGGTAGCCGTGACACTGGCGGTACAGGATTACAGCCAGCTTAAAAAGGATTATGGTCGTGATCAGGCAGAGGTTATTATGAATATCGTAGGTAATATTATTTGCGGGCAAGTAACAGGCGATACAGCCAAACAGTTGTCAGAACGCTTCGGAAAAATTAACCAACAAAAAGAAAGTGTCTCGATCAACAGCCAGGATACTTCTGTGAGCCGTTCCACGCAGTTGGATTTTGCGATACCTGCCTCTAAAATTGCTGGGCTATCTTCCGGTGAATTTGTGGGCATGGTAGCCGATGACCCAACCAATAAGATCAGCTTAAAAGTGTTTCATAATGAAATCCAAAATGACCATGATAGTATTCGCAACGAGGAGTTGAGTTATCAACCTATCCCCACCGTTCGAGATATTGATCAGGCGGAAGTCCTGCGTAACTACCAGCAGATCAAAGATGACATAAGGCTATTGTTCAAGACGTCGTAATTAACTCTTAAGTAATAATGCTGATCGTCATATTAACGTAATATTGATTTAAGGTGAAGTTAAACGAATAACATGTCGTAACACGTTATTCTTATTTTGCGTATTAAGCAATAATCCTAATTGCCTAATCCAAATCCAAATGCGCACCATCACCGAGCGTTACTACAGCGCTTTAGAAAATCAATTAAACGAAATTTCCACAAACGGCGAACCTTTAGCCGAAAAATACAAAGCTTCTATCATCCTTTGCAAAAAAGCTATGGCTAAGCTGAAAAGCTACATCTCCAGCTATTCTTTTGAAAGTGTCGAAGACGAGATACATTTTTTCAAAGAAGTAAAACCCCAATTCTACAGTAAATACATTTACTTCATCAGCGTTTATAACTACCTAATGAAAAGGCCGACAGGAGCCGAAGATCATTTAAAAGAATATATCAACTCTGAACTGGCCGATCTTAAACGTTATTTCGATCATAACGGCGCTTTTTATCAGTATTACCGCTCAGGTTCCACCCAGATGGATGAAGTGTATTTTACGCGTGGTGGGTTTGACGTACATGTGGAACTGGAAAAATTTGAAGAGGACGAAGTTTACTCAACCAGCCACGACTACAAGCTTTCCAATATTATCGCGAACGAAAAATATCAGGACTTTTTAAATATCGAACTTCAAAAGCTCAATAATCATGATGAGCGCCCGCTAGAGATGAGCCTCGATCTTCCGCTCACCTGGACATTTTCAAAGACCGATCTGATCGAACTGATTTACGCGCTGGTCGCTGCTGGCGTATTTAATAATGGCAATGCGGAGATCAAAAGTGTTGTTAGCTTTTTTCAAACGGTTTTTCATATCGATTTAGGCCAGTATTATCATAAATACACGGATATTACAAGAAGGAAGAAAGACCGCACGCTATTATTGGATAAGTTGAAGCTTGCCTTACTCCGTAAAATGGATCAAAAATTGGATGAAGATGGCTCTATTCAGCAAAAGTTAAAATTATAACCATTTTTAACTACCTGTATTTCAATTTGTTATAAAAAATTTATCCTACCCTGTACATGAGGTGTGATAAAAGTTTTTTGGATAGGCCAACCTTTGCTTTCGAGATCGCTGCATGGTGCAGATGGTCTTTAAAATCAAAGTGTTATGTTGTCATCCATCTCCTGGCAGCAGTATTTTGCAGCCATCGCTATCATAAGCGCATCTTACTACCTGTATGTGATCCTTCGCTACTATCAACGCGAGGTTACCAATCTTTTTAAAGCTAAGCAATCAGGTCAGCTACTTGCCCCAAGCAGCACCCTTTCATCTTTTGCGGTTATGGGTCAAGCTAAGCAAGATCAAAGCATCACCGTCGTAGCCGACGAAGAGTTACAATTCGCGGAAGCTGACATCAACGAAGACTTAAACGAACCAGTTGCTGAATCAACAGCAGCAAAGCCCGTTGAGTTTTTGCCACAAACACAACTGCTTAATGAGACGGACAAACTCATTGATGCTTTCGCTGACGTTGACAGTAAAACAGAATTTATTTCATTGCTGAACATTCTGCTTACCTCTTATAAACCTTACGAGTCGGAAATAAACTATCTACAGGTAATTGAGCACATCTTGAACGAATCGCACGGAAAATTGCCTTTCGACTTGACAAGCAATGACCTGCCTGCTTGGAACGAGTAACATTTTTTAACCCTTTAAAATAAATAATCATGAAAACACAGCAAGTAAAAAGAAATAACGATCTGAGGCATCTGTTGAAGAAAGGCTTCGGCACATTGACATTTATCCTTTTTGCCTTCACCTTGTATGCACAAGACGGTAATGCCGGCATTCAGGAGGCCACCACGCAGGTCAAAAGCTATTTTACTACAGGTACAACCTTGATGTATGCCATTGGTGCTTTGGTAGGCCTGGTAGGTGCTATTAAGGTTTACAAAAAGTGGAACGACGGCGAGCATGATACTGGAAAGGTTGCATCCAGCTGGTTTGGTAGCTGCATTTTTTTGGTAGTTGTCGCTACGGTACTAAAATCTTTTTTTGGCGTTTAACTGCATCAATATGGCATTGTATCAGATCAATAAGGGCATCAATAAACCCATTGAATTTAAAGGGCTAAAGGCCCAATACATAGGCTACTTGGCAGCAGGTCTTGTTATTTTGCTCATCGGCTTTGCGGTGATGTACCTGTTTAGCGTACCTGTGACCATGTGCCTGCTCATCATAGGTGCATTGGGGAGCCTGCTTTTTTATCAAGTTTTTAAGCTCAGTCACAAGTACGGTCAATATGGGCTGATGAAGAGATCAGCTAAGCGATACCTGCCACGTTACCTGCAATTCACAACACGAAACGTATTTCTACAATTAAAAAGAAGATCATGAAATCACACAGCAAAGCGGAACAGGTATTTCCTATTTATAAGGTGGAGCACGATTGTATGCTTTCAGTGCAAGGCGACCTGACCATTGGTTATGAAGTTGACCTCCCGGAAATTTTTACCATGTCCAACGACGAATATCACAGTTTTCACGAGGCCTGGATCAAGGCAATAAAGCTGCTGCCGAAAAATACCATCTTCCATAAGCAGGACTGGTTTGTAAGTGAGCAGTATAAGGCCAGGTTTCAGGAAAACGGCGAAACGCAGGTAAAAACGTTTCTGTCACATTCCAGCGAAAAGCATTTTCATGAGCGTCCATACCTGCATCATCATTGCCATATTTTCCTGACTAAGAAGCCGGAAAAATTCAAACCCTTCACGAGCGCAGTAAGCACATTGATGCGCAAACGCATTGTCCCTTCTCAAACCACATCAGAAGAGCCGTTTCGTGACTTTTTAGATAATGCCGGACAGTTCGTCAAGGTGCTGGAAGATAGCGGCCTAATTGCATTGCGGGGCATCAATGACGACGGACTGTCCGGTACGCCTAAGACAGCCGGAATACTGGAACAGTACTGCTTTCTGCTCAACAAGACCAGCAATACGGTTTTAAAGGATATTCACATTCAGGACGAGATCCGCATTGGCAATGATCATTGTCAGCTTTTTACTTTAAGCGATGCAGAAAACTTGCCGCCGCTTTGTGGCCCGAGGATTACATTTGACAAGTACAGCACGGACAAAACAAAGTTTAGTACCGGATTTGCCTCACCGATCGGCACTCTGTTGAGATGCAACCATGTGTACAACCAGTACATATTTATTGAAGACAGCCAGCAAACCTTAAAGAAGCTGGAGGCAAAGAAGCTGCGCTTACAATCGTTATCTGCGTATTCCCGTGAAAATGCGATCAGCCGGGATGCGACACATGAATTTTTAAATGAAGCAATCAGTCAGCAGCGGTTGCCGGTTAAAGCGCACTTTAATGTGATGGCCTGGACAAGCGACCAAGCCGAACTTAAAGACCTCAAAAATAAAGTAAGTTCAGCTTTAGCTCAAATGGATGCGCAACCTAAACAGGAAACGGACGGCGCGCCGCAGATATGGTGGTCGGGATTGCCAGGCAATGAAGCTACCTTTCCAATGAATGATACCTTTGATACATTTGTTGAACAGGCAACCTGCTTTTTAAATCTGGAAACAAACTACCAATCCAGTATCAGTGCCTGCGGGCTTAGGCTGGGCGATCGCTTGTCGGGTAAGCCGATTCATGTAGACATCAGTGATGAACCGATGGAGAAAGGCATAACGACTAACCGGAATAAGTTTATTTTGGGTCCGTCGGGCAGTGGAAAGTCTTTTTTTACCAACCACCTTTTGCGAAGCTATTTTGAACAGGGCGCTCACATTGTATTGGTCGATGTAGGGCACAGTTACCAGGGGCTTTGTGAGTTCGTCGGAGGATATTACTTCACTTATTCAGAAGACAACCCCATCAGCTTCAATCCCTTTTATATCGCTCAGGGCGACTACCTGGATACGGAAAAGAAGGAAAGTATTAAAGCCATGATCCTGGCATTGTGGAAGAAGGAAGATGAAGGCGTACAACGTTCAGAATACATTGCGATTTCCGACGCTTTGTACCACTATTATGAAAAGCTTAAAGTGAATTCTGATATTTTTCCTTGCTTTGATAGCTTCTATGATTTCCTTGCAGGGGAGTTTTATGAGACCATGAAACAATCAAAAGTAAAAGATGAGCGTTTTGATATTGATAACATGCTGTTCGTATTAAAACCATATTACAAAGGTGGTGAGTACGCTTACCTGTTGAATGCAAGAGAAAACCTCGACTTATTGCATCGCCGCTTCATTGTTTTTGAGTTAGATAACATCAAAGATCACCCCATTCTTTTCCCGGTAGTGACACTAATCATTATGGAAACCTTTGTATCCAAAATGCGCAAACTCAGTAAGGCCACCCGCAAAATGATCTTAATCGAGGAAGCATGGAAAGCTATTGCGCGTGAAGGCATGGCCGAATACATTAAATACTTATTTAAAACGGTTCGAAAATATTTTGGTGAAGCTTTGGTTGTAACCCAGGATATTGAAGATATCATCAGTTCGCCGGTGGTAAAGCAGGCTATTATCAATAACAGCGACTGCAAAATCCTACTTGACCAGCGTAAGTATCAGAATGACTTTCCGAAAATTCAACAGTTGTTGGGCATCACGGATAAAGAAACGGCACTGATCATGAGCATGAACCGGAACAATGATGATAAGCGGAAATACAAAGAGGTATTTATCAGCCTTAATGGGCAGTTATCAAAAGTTTACCGGACAGAGGTGAGCCGTGAGGAATACTGGACTTATACAACGGAATCTGCGGAAAAAGCCCGCGTTCAAGAATATGCTAAAAAATATGGAAGTATTCAGCGCGGCATTGCGGCTATCGTTCAGGAAGAATTAGAAAAGCAGCTTAACTAAATATTTTAATTATGAAAGCAAATGTCATCTTAGTCTTATTAACCGCTTTATTATCTGCGAGTTGTACACGAAATGCAAATACCTCTAAGATTGAAGGGGCTTATATCTCACAAGCCAAGGGTGAGTATGCGGTAAATGACGACACATTAGAAATCACTTCCCTTCACACTGATTCTAAAACTTACTCAATAGTTTTAAAAACAGGTTTTAAAAAAATCAGAGACGGTAAAACATTAGCAAAGCAACATAAGCAAGAGCATTGGACCGCATCTTGGGATGAAAACAAAAAAACCCTAATAGAGAGTGAACTGGGGAGGCAAATTGAAATCAAATCGAGCACCAACGAATTGATTTGGAACAATTTAGTTTTTAAAAAAACAAAGTAATTTCAGATTTCATGACTAACAAAAATTCCTGTTTATTCAGGGATAAGGGAGGCTTTTATGAAAAATTTTAAGATATCGCCAACTATTCTAATTGCTTTTCTAATCGTCTTTTTTTCTGCAAGTCAAGTTAAAGCGCAATTTGTAGTTGCAGAGATAGTCAAGCTCACTGTCAAGAAAGTGATCAAAGCCATTGATCTTAAAGTGCAGCGGATGCAAAACAAGACCATTTGGTTGCAGAATGCACAGAAAGTGTTAGAAAACGAGCTATCTAAAGTTAAACTTACGGAGATATCGGGCTGGACAGAAGAACAAAAGCAATTGTACAGCGGCTACTATACAGAGTTATGGAAGATCAAATCCACTATTGCTTATTACCAGCGGATCAAAGATGTCACGCTGAAACAGGCCGCTTTGGTGGGTCAGTATAAGCGGGCTTGGGGGTTATTTCAAAAAGACAACCACTTCCGTCCTGAAGAGATCAATTATATGCAGAAGGTTTACAGCGGGATCTTAGATGCCAGCGTTCAGAACCTTGACCAGATATTATTGGTCATCAATAGCTTCAAAACGCAAATGTCCGATGCTGAACGTCTTGAACTCATTAATCATGCAAGCGACCAATTGGATATCAATTACAACGACTTGCAGCAGTTCAACAATCAAAACATTCGTATCTGCTTACAACGAAGCCGTGACATTGCAGATACGAAATCAATCAAGGAATTGTATGGAATCAATTAACCAATTAAAGCGCCGGGCTGATGATATCGGCCGGAAGAGCAAGGCACTGTTAGCCTATGCGCTGGTGACCGCCGCTGCTTCGCTATGGGTGTCTCAAGCACATGCGCAGACTTTTGCCGAATGGTTTTCCCAAAAGAAAACTCAAAAGAAATACCTGCTTCAGCAAATAGCAGCTTTACAGGTTTACTCCGGTTATTTGAAGCAAGGTTACCAAATCGCTAACGGCGGTTTAGGCTATATCACCGGATCATTAAAAGAAGAGTTGAGTTTGCACACGTCCTACTACGATAAGTTAAGATCTGTCAATGCGGTAGTAAAGAATAACCCGCAGGTAAATGATATTCTGACATGGCAAAGAGACATTTTAAGATCAGTGAACGGTCTCAATCAGGCAACCTACCTGTCAACGAAGGAAAAGCATTACGTAGGAAAAGTCAAACAAGCACTGCTTTCAGACTGCGATGAACAGATCACCGCGCTGCAAATTCTCCTTACAAACGGCAAACTGTCCATGACTGACGATGAACGTTTAAAGCGGTTGAACAACATTCACCTGGCGATGCAAAGCAATTACCGGTTTATTGCAGACTTCGCAGGTAAGATCAAGGTGTATGGCCTTCAGAAGCAGCAAGAAAACACCAACCTCGAAACCAGCAAATACATATTCGGCATTCGATAATATCCAAGGATTATGAAAAGGCACATCAAAGCATTTTTGCTGACAGGATTTACAGTAGCGAATCTCTCGCATACTCAGGTATGTAAGGCTCAGGGCCAGGAGGTACAACAGTTGCTATTGAATATTGAAAAGCTAACTCAGTTGAAGAGCATCCTTTCCGATATGAAGACGGGTTATCAAATATATCAAAAGGGCTACACCACAATATCATCACTGTCACAAGGAAACTTCAACCTGCATGATGTGTATCTAAACGGCTTGCTTCAGATCAGTCCGGCTGTCAAAAACTACGGCAGGGTTGCCGAGATCATCTCCCAGCAGGCCAGTTTGCTAAGTGAGTACAAAAAGGCTTTTTCCCGCTTTAAACAAAGCGGATCGTTTTCAGCAGGCGAAATTGAATATATGGGTAAGGTATATGCCGGGCTGGTAAAGCAAAGCCTTGACAATATCAATGAGCTAACCAATGTATTGACAGCTTCTAAATTGAGGATGACAGATGTTGAAAGGATCAGGGCGATAGATCGGATATATGCGAACTCTACTGATAAGCTTCAGTTTTTGCGATACTTCAACCGCAACGGTATTATGCTCAGTTTGCAGCGAACGAAGGAAACCGGCGATGCAATCTCATTAAGGAAGCTCTACGGTATAAACCACTAATTCAGACATCATGAAAAAGACAGCTTTTTTAACCGCATCCATGGCGGTAACGGGGATTCTTTTCCCTTTATTTTCAACTGCAGCAGGGCTTGCAGATAACATCCAGGGACTGCAGGGAACACTCAATAGTGTTTACAATGATATGCTGCCGATGTGCAGCGGCTTGATCGGCGTAGGCAGGGCCATCGCGGGATTCGGCGCATTGTGGTATATCGGCAGCCGTGTATGGCGGCAAATTGCGGCGGCAGAACCTATAGATTTTTACCCGCTGATGCGCCCTTTCGCACTCGGGCTGGCAATCCTGTTGTTTCCTACGGTCATTGCTGTCATTAACGGGATTATGCAGCCGACCGTTAATGCGACCGGCGGTATGGTACAGAACTCTGATGCGGCAATTGCAGCCTTGCTAAAAGCCAAGCAGGAAGCCGTTGAGAACACAGATACGTGGCAAATGTATGTTGGGCCTGACGGTGATGGTGACCGGGATAAGTGGTACAAATATACCCATCCCGATGATCAAACAGGTAGTAAAGAAGGTGTTTTAGCCAGCGTTGGGAATGATATGAATTTCGCTATGGCTAAAGCGTCCTATAACTTTCGTAATACCGTGAAGCAATGGATGTCAGAGGTACTACAGGTATTGTATGAAGCCGCAGCACTATGTATCAATACTATTCGTACGTTTTACCTGATCATTCTGGCTATCCTCGGGCCGATCGTTTTTGGGCTTGCGGTATTTGACGGTTTTCAAAGCACATTAACGGTGTGGCTGGCTAAATACATCAATGTATTCCTATGGTTACCAGTCGCGAATATATTCGGTGCCATTATCGGTAAAGTGCAGGAAAATATGCTCAAACTAGATATTTCACAGGTGCAATCAGCCGGTGATACCTTTTTCAGCTCGACTGACACGGCTTACCTGATCTTCCTGATCATTGGGATCACAGGGTACTTCACCGTTCCGAGCGTAGCCAATTACATTGTTAATGCTGGCAGCGGCCACGGGCTGCTACAAAAAGTAAATGCGTTGGTCATCAGCAGCTCCAATACCACCATGTCGGCTGGTTCTCAAACGGGCGAACGGATGGTCAACGGTGCAGTCAATTTAAGCAATGCACCAAGCGATTTCATGAGCGGCTGGAACAATGCGGGTCAGGAATCTAAGTCACAGCCCGCTAACCATCAGGCGGCACGCATCAACGGAAATTAAGTAGTTCACCATAAAATAGTAGCCATGTTTACACACCTCAAAAATATTGAAACGGCCTTTCGGCATGTGAAGCTGTTCAGTTATCTCCTGATAGCCGCCTGCACGATCATTTCCTGCTTTGCGCTATACAAAAGCTATCAAGCCGCAGACCTTGCCAGCAGGCACATCTATATATTGGCAAACGGTAAAGCTTTAGAAGCTTTTGCTGCTGATCGCAAGGATAACATTCCTGTTGAAGCACGGGATCACATCAAAATGTTTCATCACTACTTTTTCACGCTTGACCCTGATGAAAAAGTGATCAACGCCAACATCGGAAAGGCATTGTACCTGGCCGATGAAACCGCCAGAAATCAGTACAACGATCTTAAGGAAAAAAGCTATTACAACAACCTGATTTCCGGCAACATCAGCCAGCAGGTTGTGGTGGACAGCGTTCAACTCGACATTGATCAGTATCCTTATTACTTTAAATGCTTTGCTACGCAAAAGCTGATCCGCGCAACATCAACCATTAATCGCAGTCTGGTTACCCAGGGTTATCTCCGAAACGTGGCGCGTTCAGATAACAACCCGCACGGATTCCTAATCCAGCATTGGGAAACATTAGCCAACAGGGATACTACCCTTCAACATCAATAGCCATGAAAACACAAAGTAATGATAACAGCTCATCCACCGCGATCAATGACAAAATAGCGCAAGTGGTCTCGGCTTATATTGTAAGCGTTCAAGTTAAAATGGCAACAGCAATCGCTGGGCGGTTCAATGCCTACAGCGCTCCTAAGCAAAAGCTCGTGCTGTTGAGTATAGTAGCCATCACAATTGCCATCCTCTTAGCCGGGCTATTTACCAATTCTTATACGATACCGGCCCTTCATCAATCCTATAAACCCGCAACACATATCGGTATGGCATCCGACGTCAATCTCTCTGGAAGAAGGGATGCACAATTAACAGATTCACTAACTAAAAAATGATTAGATCATGGAAGCAACACTCAAACGAGGCAATTTGCCTGCACACGCTCCTGAATTTCTTAAAGAGCGTAAATTCTTAATGATGATACCAGTATTGATCTTTCCTTTTCTGACGATGGCCTTTTGGGCGTTGGGTGGCGGACGGAACAGTAGCCACATGACCAGCGAACAGACGGCGGTCAAAGGGCTGAACACTACTTTACCTCAAGCTAAATTTAAAAGTGATAGCGAGCAGGATAAAATGGGTGTCTATCAAACTTCCGGGAAGAACTCAGACAGTTCCGCAGCGGGCAGCATAAGCCAAAGCTTCGTTAGTTCGATGGGCTTTGCTGAACAGCAGGCTTCACAAGGAGAATTGCAAAACACATCTTCATTATCAAGCGACCTGACAGCGAGCGATCCTAATGAAGCCAAAATTCAGGCCAAACTTGCACAGATCAATACGCAGCTCAATCAGTCTTCGTCACCAGTACCAACGGGCGGTTATGAGCCGCAGTCCAATTCAGGTACAGAGGTTAAGCGACTGCAAATGATGATGGCTGCTATGAACAGCGGCAATGGCGAAGATCCGGAAATGGAGCAGCTCAGCCGCATGCTTCAGCAGATCAATGATATTCAAAATCCCGGCAACTCCGATAACGTCCTTCGCGCCCGCTCCCTGAAAAATCGTAACCGTGTCTATGCGGTAACAGCTGTAAGCGACGATACAGAAGAACATGGCGAAGGCGCTAATATCAGGTATGCAAGCAATCAAACCGCGCAGGGCGAAAATGCGGAAGGGAATACCATTCAGGCCGTGATTCACGAAAATCAAACGTTGGTCAGCGGTGCGGTGGTTAAACTGCGGCTGCTGGACGGGATCTATATTAAAGGCAAAATGATCCCTAAAGGCAGCTTTGTTTACGGCACTTGTGCTTTGAATAATGAGCGCCTGGATATTAAGATCGCAAGTATACGCTACCTGAATAACATATTGCCGGTCGCACTTACCGTCTATGACCTGGACGGCCTCGAAGGTCTGTATGTGCCGGGTTCTATCAGCCGCGACGCTGCAAAGAACGGAATGGGCAATGCCGTAAGTTCTATGCAGCTGATGAACATGGATCAGTCCTTAGGCGCACAAGCAGCCGGGGCTGGTATTGAAGCCGCTAAAGGGCTGTTCGGCAAAAAAGTAAAACAGATCAAGGTCAAAGTTAAAGCCGGATATGAAGTACTGCTGAAAGACAGTAATGACCGGGATAATTAAGGAGGTGATATGAAAAGACTAACAGTAATATTTTTCCTAGCGTTAATAGGCAAATTAGCGTTTGCACTGGATACCGCCTATGTAAGCCACGACAAGGTGACAGCATTATTTTTTCAAGGGCCAGTTAAGGTGCTCGGCAGCCAAAGCTGCAAGTACGTGATTACGGACAAAGGCAATGGGGTGTTAACGATCAAAGCAGTCGCGTCGAATTTTAAAAATGTTACGCTCATTGTTCAGGATCTAAGCACCAAAAAGGTCTACAGCATCCCGGTAGCTTATTCTTATGGACGAGCAGGGCGACGGATTGGTTATGGTAGTACGCTTGTACGTACCCTAGTAAATAACAGGCCGGAAAATACCGAAGAGATTATCGCGCAGCAATTAGCATCAGGAAAGCGTGCAGATGTAGCTACTCATGAAAAAACGGGCGGTATAAAAGCATGGATCAATAAAGTTTCGCTTGCAGGTAACCGGATCTATTTACGGCTGGATCTGCGAAATCGCTCGAACCTGTCTTACGGGATTGATTTTGTCCGCTTCTATATCCGTGACCGCAAAACTGTGGACCGCATGGCTACCCACGAACAGGAGATCGTCCCGCTTTACAGCACTTTACGAAGTCCTACAGCCGTGACCAAAGACCATGAAGTTGCCAAAGTTTTTGCCTTTAAACGGTTTTCCTTATTAGATGATGAGGCGCTATTCATCGAAGTTTACGAGCGTTCGGGTAACCGGCACCTTTATTTACAGATCAGGCAGGATGATCTGGATGACCTCAAGGTAATACCAATAATATCAGATGCCCCACAGGCAATTGCATCGAATTAATATCAATTCAAATAACAAACGTTTAAATTAATTAAGTTATGAACACACAAAATGCAGAATTCCTGAAAAAAAGCCTGTTGAACTTAGGCTTCGGAGAAAAAGTAAATGCCCAGCTGGACAGGGAAATGGACGCTAAAACACCACAATTTACCTTGGGTGTCACTCACGAATTCAATCATAAAACAATTGATTACCAGCTGCACTTTAAAGCCGGCGAAAACGAGGAAATGTACTTTTTCAATAAGTATGATGCCAAAATCCGTCACGGCGAAGATCCGTCAAAAGATGTTGGGCAGACTTTCTACATCAATAAGGGTCACGGTGTCACTGCCAAGGAGGCTTTCAATTTGATGGAAGGCCGTTCGGTTCACAAGCAGCTGACTAACCTGGAAAATCAAAAGTACCAGGCCTGGCTAACACTGGATGACCAAAACTTAACCGAAAGTGGTAATAAAAAGATTAAGCACTATCATGAAAACTACGGCTTTGATGTCGAAAAGGTTATTGCCGGTAAGGGTATTAAAGAATTGGAAGATCCGAAAGCAAAGGAGGAACTATTGTACTCCCTGAAAAAAGGCAATGCACAACAGATCACTGTCAACGGCGGTGAGGGCGATAAAAAGTATTACATCACCGCGAACCCGCAATTTAAGACCGTTGACCTTTACGATCAACAGATGAAGAAGATTAAACGGGAAGAGCTATTAGGTACCAATACAAAAGCTTCAAAAAGCTTGAAATCAACTAAGCAATCCGAGGAGGAACCGCTAAAAAAAAAGCAGTCGCGTAAAAGCAAAATGAGTGTTTAACATTTCAGGCAACAGGTCATCACTGACCTGTTGCTATTTACCCTGAATTATTGGTAATGATAACACTGGATGATGCTATAATAAAGATGATTACACGGGATCCGGCAATTTTGCATAATTACCATTAAGGGTCCCTTCACTGCAACATATAAATTTCTTTCAATGAGGTGGTCTGAAGATCCTTTAAAGATCGAAGCCTTTAAAGAACTCCTCAAGGGTAATGTTCAGCGCTCTCAGTACCCGAACCAGGGTAGATAATTTCAGATCCTCGCCGTTTTCGTACCTCCAGACCTGAGCCCTGCTCAGGTTATGTTTAAAGGCAAATTTTTCGTAATTGTCCTCTCCCGCTGCGATCCGCAGCTCCCGAATCCTTTCTCCAAGGCGTTTGAGCACTACTTCCTGGTATTCCTGTTCCTGAGGTGTACGCTTTACGGCAGACATGGAGTAAAATAAACCATATTGCTGCAATAAAAGTACCTCTTATGAGATACAGCTTTTAAGAAACAAATTGTATATTTGAGTAATCAGATCAATGAAAGACAACTTGTTTTTAGAAAAACCGCTTTCAGAAACCGGCCTTGGCAGAAGTTTCTGCATGAAGGGCGAAAGAATGGGAATAAGTACAGTTGCTGACGTATGCCGGTTACCGCCTGCCGAGCTCATTGCCAAGAAAGACTTCTCTTACCACTGGCTGGCTGTATTCACCAGCTACCTTGAAAAAAATGACATGCTGCACTTGCTGCAGCCAGGACCGGGAAGAAGTTCCGGTTGATCCTGGAGATCATCCTTTGAAGGAGGTCGCGCACCCTGGCAGCTGTTTGCTGATCAACGCTGTAGAATTCCTTACTGAGACTTCCTGGTGAAACAGTCAGCTGTCGCTTGGTAGATACGCCTCCGGAGATCATCCGAAAGAGGGAGGTGAGCGTGGCAGTACCAAATAGCTTTTCCTGATAGAACAATTTGAAAATAAAGGCCAGGTGAGAAACGGACAGATCAAAATGCATCTTTTCAGCGGCTTTGCCGTTTTCCACCGACGCTGCCTGTTGCACACAAAGTTGCAATTCTTCGTTCAGCCACCCCGTCAGCATCTCCTGAATCGATGGCCACCCGGGATAACAGGCGGGAGGAAGTGCGCCGGTGGGATACCGCAGCTTGAGGACCTTCAGTTCACCCGCTCTTTCGGTCGTTGTCATGCCATCCAGTCGGTCAGCTATTTTCTTTTGCACATAACCAATGTACCGCAGGTCGTTATAGTTGAGTTCGGCAAGAAGTCTGTGCAGCCGTTCTTCCGGGTCAGGCACTATCTCCGACTGTCCGGAAAACGCTTTCAGGAAGGTTTCAAAGTAGCAAAGATCATGATAGGTCAGCACACCCTGCCGGTCAACATGCCGGACATACGCAAGAAGTACCTGGCGAAGGGCGGCAGGTATGTCCCATCCTTCAAGATTTGCAGTTACCCTGCTGATTTCTCCGGACAGTCGCTCCCGGACAAAGTTGCGGTAAGCAGCAGGAGCTTGAATTTGCTTGTTCAGGTATTCTCCAAAATAATAGAGGAGGTGGCCGGTCAGGTTATTTAATAGTTGCCTTAGATCCTCACAACGGGAGTCACACGAAAGCCCGGAAAGGGTATCCGACAATGCCGAGATACCCTTTAGATGATAATTAAAATAGCGCACGAGCGCCTCTTCTGATGCCTGAGAAAACCCGGCGGCTTCCCATCGGGTACAAATCCTTCGGTATTCCGCCTCTTTATCCGGAACGTCAAACGATGTCATCGGATACAGCCCTGCATTCCCCTGACCACCGGTTGCGGATAACAGCAGGCTTTTCAGCCGGCACAGCTCGTCTTCAAGCATAACCGACCTATCTGGCAAAGATGTGGGTGGTAGTCAGCACCGTTGAGGTGGTCGTCGTCGGATCAACCGATGAAGTAGTGGTGGTGGTTCCAAAGAAGGCTTCCGAAGAACGGAAACGGTGGGTAGTCCTGATTTTTGATTGCGGAAGTTTGTTTTTCGAGTTGTTCATGATATTTAAAATTATTTACACTAAATTATCCTTTGCCATAGCACTTGGCTCTTCTGTTACGTAAACGCGCTTTTTAGCATGATGAAACGATGCCTGAGCTTATTAACAAAATGGTACGGCAGGATCCCCTGGCTCACCTGCCTGTGCTGGATGCTGTTCGTCAGCTATGAATTGCTGTTTGTCTACCTTACCCGGCAGCCATTTGGGAGTACGGTCACTTACCTGATATATTACAGTATTAATATCAGCCTGTTTTACTGCCACCTTTGGGTGTTGAATACTACATTTAGGTCTGACAAGCCCCGAATATTAAAAGGCCTGGTCTTGCTCACGCTGCAATTCACCGGCTTTCTCCTGATCAAAGCGATACCGGACCTGCTCTTCACTGAACCTGGTCTTACTTTTTCCGAAAAGCTCCAAATGGCGGGCAGGTATGCGACTTCCAATATTGTCAGAAACATCTACTTCATGGTATTTGCCACTTTTTATTGGGTTGCGGGTAGAGCTGCCCGCTACAGGCAAAAAGCAGCCAGTGCTGAACGGATGGAAATACAGGCACAGAAAGAAAGTGCAGAGCTCCAGGTCCGGCTTACCCGGGCAAGAAACCTTTACCTGCAACAGCAGATGAACCCGCATATGCTTTTCAACGCATTGAACTTTGTGTACAATAAGGTTCATGCCTCCTCCCCGGAGGCAGCTGATTGCTTGGCCTGCCTGTCCGACCTTGTACGCTTCACCCTGGATGCAGCGGATGCCGAGGGAACAGCCAGCCTGGCCGGTGAGGCAGCGCAGCTCGACAATCTCCTCCGCATCAACAACTATCGTTTTGAGGGTAAGCTCTGCATTAGCATGGAGGTATCCGGTGAACTGTACCGGTTCCGGATTTTGCCGCTGGTGCTGCTGACGCTGACAGAAAATGTTTTCAAACACGGGGACCTGACGTGCACGGAGCGGCCGGCACACCTGCTGTTGACGGTAACCACAGAAGGTATGCTCCATTATCGCTCCAGTAACAAAAAGAAAGCAGCAACGGTGCATTTACGCGAACGACGGTCCGGATTGGACAACACCAGGGAACGTCTGAAGCTTTTTTATAAAAATGATTTTACATTAACAACTCAGGATACCGAGGACCAGTTCGACCTCGATCTGACCATAAACTTACAGCGATGGAATACACCTGCCTGATCTTGGATGATGAGCCCCATGCACTGGAACTGCTTGCCGGTTATGTTAACAAAACACCGCAACTTAAACTGACTGCTACCTGCATGAATCCGTTAGCAGCCCTGGAGATCATCCGGCAAAAGCAAACCGATCTTTGTTTTGCCGATATCGACATGCCGGATCTTAACGGCCTGGACCTTGCAGACCTGGCTGCAGGATATACCACGATGATATTCACGACTTCATTCCGGGAATACGCTGTGGAAGCGTTCGAAAAGCGGGCAGCCGACTACCTCCTCAAGCCGATCACTTACCCGCGTTTCCTGGCGTGTATCGAAAAGGTGAAGAACAGCAGCGAGCGGGTGGGTCCTGAAGATCATTTCTTTATCAAAACCGAGCTTAAAGGTAAACTACTTCGCCTGCCGGTTAACGGCATCCGGTATATTGAAAGTGCGGGCAATTACGTGGTTATCAATTTAAAAACTGAGCAGGTAACTGCCTACCTCACCTTATCCGAGCTGCTGGAGAAACTTCCTGCTGGCAGATTTTCAAGGATACACAAATCGTTTGCCGTAGCCCATGAGGCTATTCGGTCAATGGAGCACCTGCAGCTGCGGCTGGACGACGGAACGGTGCTGCCAATCGGCAAAGCGTACACTGCCGCGTTTATGGAACATATTGCACCATTTACCTTTATCAGTAAACGGACTTAGCAGACCTGTAAATCAAAGAACGAAGCAGCTTGGCCAGACAGTAGTACACCAGCAATTCCTGCTGTCGCTGCCTGGAGCGAAATGTCCTGTTCACCTGCATGTGGACCAAATCGGCAACCAGCCTGCGTCTTTCCGTTTCAGTCAGCTTGGCGGAGGCGGTGCGGCACAGTCGGACCTTGTCCTTCAGGTCCGCGGACCCGGGCAATTCAGCCTCAAGGTTACCTCCGCTGATAATTGCCGTCAGTAATTCGATTTCAGACCTCAGCAAACGATACCGGCTGTCAACGTCCTGTTTGAGGTCTTTGACTGCGCCGAATTCCTCCAGGAAACGAAGCGCGATATCATCGCAAAAAAGCTGTGCTTCACTGACTTCTTCTATAAACCCGGAAATGATCAGCCACGCTGATAAAACCCCGAGCCCGAATGGGGACGACGCTGCATGACCCGGTGCTTTCCGTCCCAGAAAAGACAGAACAAGCTTGCTGCCCTCGCAGAACACCGCCTCTGCAAAGGGCATCATTTCAGCCCCGTAACGTTCAAGTTCAGGCTGGTAAGTATCCAGCTGGAGTTCCTGAACAAGCGTTTCCAGACGAGCCTCCCTGACCAGCCGCTGGAGATGGTGCAGCATCGCTCCTGCTTCTGCCGGTGCCACCTTTATCCTGAGGCGGATGTGATCGCCCGGGTCTTTATACCGAACGAAAAACCATTGTTCGGCTTGTTCACGGAACTGCTGTAACAAAGGCTGGACAACTAGGAGCAGCAGGTTAGCTGCTGCTGCAGGAGAGCAGTATATCTTCAGGTAAAGCCATTCGCTGCCTGGCGGGTAAGCACGCGTCAGCGAAGCAGGTACCCGGCGTATATTACCCAAAAAAGGCTGATATACAGGCTGTCTGTGGTGCGCAACTGCAACAAACTGGCCGGCCAGCGGCTTACCGTTCGACTTTGTGGATCGGCCCGGCCAAAAATATTCCTGCAGCCTTACCGATTTTTTGCCCTTCAGGCACTCTGCGAAAAATACCGCTTCATCCCGCTCTCCCAGATCAAACACCAGCACCTGGTCGTGATCACCCATAACCACCCGCTGCGGCAGTTGATATAGCATCCGGAAGTGCCGGACATTGACAAATGTTTCCTCTGGTGTAGCTCCCCTGAGCCGTTCAATGCCGCCGGTAATCCGCCATTTTGCAGGAGAAAGCACAAGTCGGCCCGATGCCACTCTTGGGTAGAAGTCCAACCCGGGAAAAAAGTTTTCCAGATCAAGGGAGAAGGCTGTGGCCAGGCCTTCATGCTGCAGATCACTTAAGAAACGGAATATGCTTAATCCGTTTCTCGCAGGATTATAAGCGGAGGCCAGCCGTGGTATGACACGTTTGCCGAGCCTCGTTGAAAACAGTACCAGCTCGTCGTTCTGCAGCACGATGGTCAGTTCGTCCGGGCGAAGCTGGTATTTACGGGGAAGGTTGGAAAATACGTTCAGGGGAATCTCATAATTAAAAATGCGCTCCCGCCGGTTAATATTGTCCACGTGGGCATCGGATACCTGCCCGATATCCGCAAAAATAATATCCGGGTTCGCTTGCTGTTCCAGTGCGGCAATCTTCCGGCATAGCGCTGCAGCCTCTTTATCGAAGGCCGAAAACCTGCCTAGCAGCGCAGTACCCGTCGCCCCGCCTGCCTGTTCCAGGACGACATGATCCACAACAGTGCGAAACATTACGGCTGTAGTATTGGGAAAGTTTACTTTGGATGCTTCCAGCCCGAAAGTATCGAAATCCTTTTCATCGATCTCCAGAACAGCCCCTTCACCCCGCTCACGGGCACGCTGCCAGCGCGCCATCAGGAAACGGTGCAGCATTGTCCATCTTTGCGGGGCCGGGCCGGGTTGCGGTTGCGGGAACCGCAATCCTTCCAGCAGCTCATCCTCCCCTCTTAGTTCATCGGTCAGGCCCGTGTAGGCTATTCCCATATCCGGATCGAGCGCGGTTAGTAAAGGCACTTCGCGCTGGTCGAACTTGCGTTGAAATTCCTTTTTGAATTGCTGCATCAAAGCGTTTTCAGTCACCTTGGCAATTCTTTGCATCAGCCTTAAGCCACGTTCAAGTTCCGCCTTTACGTCCGGCGAAGGACCACCGCTTTCCAGTGGCCGCTGAAAAGCGGCATAAAAAGATTGTTCCCCTGACTCGGCTGAAACCACCTTATCAGCAGCTAAGGCTGCAACTGTTCCCTGTTTAAGGTGAAAACCCGGGGTCTGGCGGGGTAAAAAGCGGTAATGCGTACTCGGCGAAACGGCTATAGCGGACTGCTGTTTTTCAGATAACAAAACCTGCTCTTTCAATAAATAGGAAAAGAAGTCCGTGGCTTCCTCTGGTGTACAATCACCCAGCCTGGAGATCGCTCCCAGGACTGTTCCGGGTTTTGATCCACTTTTGACTAAATACGCAAACAGGCGTTCGTAGAAAGGCTCGGCTTCAAGGGCCTGCAGCGAGAATTGCAGCCGGTATTGCTCATCCTGCACCGAACGGACAAAGCGGTATTCCGTTCCGCAGCGGTAAAGCAGCGGGTTCAGGCAGACCCGCTTAGCCTTTTGTTTTTGAGAATTCTGGTCCTCCTGAGACTGTAACCAGTGCTGGTCAGGCAGCAGGTGCAGCTTTGATCTACGTTCACCGCCAAGCAGCGCCACCCCGGTGTCGTCCCACTGCAGCAGGGTAAAGCCTGCAAATAGCCCGTAAGGCACCGGGCGGTAGGACATACGGTTATAGTACTTCAGCGCTGCCAGACGCGCCTTAGTATCCAGCCGTTCATGATCGAAATGATTGGACTCCATCAGTTTGTATAACCCGGTACTGGCCAGGTAAACTGCGTTCTGGAAAACCGGGTCGCGTAGGACGTCAGGCAAAGCAGCCGGATCATACTGTGTATAGCTGTAATAAGGCGTCCTTAGAAAAAGATCATCCAGAAGTTTATAGCCGCAATCCATCCCTTAGCCCTCCATCAAAGGGTATACTACCCTTTTCCCACTGTTATTGCGCAGTTTGACTGCTGTACTTTGTGTCAGCAAACAAAAACGATCATGAAAAACCTGCTCAAACCGCTTACCGCATCGCTGCTCATCCTGCTCTATAGTTATGCGGCGTTCAGCAAGCTGCTGCAATTTGAGGAATTCAGAGGTCAGCTGTATAACCAGTCTTTTCCGCATGCCCTGGCGGAGGTCCTGGTCTATCTGATCCCGGCAGCGGAGCTGCTGACTGCAGGTCTGCTGCTCTTTACCAGGACTGAACGTGCCGGCCTGTTCGCCTCGCTGGCGCTGCTCGCTGTTTTCACCGGCTATACCGGCCTGGTGCTGGCGGGCTACTGGTCCCGGGTACCCTGCTCCTGCGGCGGTATTCTCAGCCATATGGGCTGGGGCGCGCACTTTGCCTTCAATCTTTCTTTTTTGATCCTCAACCTGATCGCCACATACAGCGGCGTTAAACACGCTGCCACCAAAGAACAAGGGAGAGCCGAAAACCTTCGAACAGAGTAGGCGCATTTTATTCACCAAAAGTTTTCGTTCGTTTTTGAATTTAAAAGCGTTCTGCATGATGAAAAATCTGAAGTTGAAAATGGCCGCACTGGCCCTGTTGATCGGCAGCGGAGCCGCTTTCGCTTCCGTAAACCACAAACCTGTCCTGAACAAAAGATGGGGGCTGGACCGGAGCAGCGGCCAGTATGTCGATGTCACCGGCAAAATGGTAGGCATTGGCTACGAGTGCACCGGCACCTCGGAGACCTGTACAGCAGAGTTCCCGTCCGACGTGAACCCGAACAATCAGGCCGGTGACAGCCACCCGGGCACGGTAGCCGGAACGAACATCGAACCGGGCATTTTCGCCCAGTAAGGTGCTGCTCCCGTTAGGAGAAAGGCAGTTGCCGCAAGGCGGCTGCCTTATTTGTTCTATATTGTTTTTAGCGTTCATTCTGGACCAGGTTGTTCAGACGTACCTCTTCCGCAGGGATTGGGTAGGTATACCATTTGCTGTTCGGTTCAAGGGTGTATGTTTTACCCAGGATGGTCCGGCTGAGCGCAATGGCAAACCGGGGATCCGGGTTCAGCCGGCGCAGGTCGGTCCAGCGGGTGCCGCGTCCGGTCAGTTCCTTCCTGCGCTCCCTCAATACCAGTGCAAGCGCCTCTTCGCTGCTGCCTGCCGTGAGCGGCACAAACGTTCCCGCCTTCCACCTTTTCGATAGAAGGGTAT
This sequence comes from Mucilaginibacter terrenus, assembly GCF_003432065.1. NCBI lineage: Bacteria > Pseudomonadati > Bacteroidota > Sphingobacteriia > Sphingobacteriales > Sphingobacteriaceae > Mucilaginibacter > Mucilaginibacter terrenus. Next base: position 1,318,395 of record NZ_QWDE01000001.1, read on the forward strand.
TCAGGTCTGCCAGGGCAACAGTGGTACGGCCGCCCCTCGCGCTGCACTCCGCGCGTGTGAGATATAGCTCATCCGTAGCTATACCGGAAAAGGCGGACAATATGCCCGCGTAGTTCCCTTTGAATTTAAATCCCGGCGGAAGCGAACGGAAGAACACTGTGCTGCGGAGGTCATTAACGGCGTAGCTGCTGTAAAGTGCGGGATCAGCCAGGGTTGGCGAAGCGGAGGAGGTGAAGGTATAAGACAGGGCCACGGAATAAAAGATGATCTCCTCATTGCTGTTCGGCAGCGCACGCGGGAACGGCCGGGTTGCTGCGGCATTCACGGTATTGTAGTCGATCAGCGCTGCATTTTGCTGAAGGCAGGAATCCGCGTACCGGCCGGCGACTTCATAGTCGGCCATGTTCAGATAAACCCTGGATAAAAGAGCGAAGGCTGCCGCCACTCCGGGCCGGGTTTTAAAAGAGGTTGCAGCAGGAAGCAGCCGCCTTGCGGCAAGCAGGTCTCTGATCAGCTGCGCATAACAATTCCCAACAGTACTCCTGTCCGCTTTAAATGTCACGTCACTGCTCAGGCGCAGCGGAACACCAGGGTCGGTTGCTGCCGTTAAAGGGTTATAAGGCCGGGCAAATTCCTGTAGAAGATTGAAGTAGGCATAAGACCGGTAAAAAAGAGCGGTTCCGCGCAGTGCATCCTTGTCCGGGCCGGTTGCTGTACCGAGCTTGTCCAACCCTTCCAGGACCACATTAGCGTAGAAAATCTGCTGGTAGGGAATGTTCCAGTCGCCTGCCTGGGCATTGCCGAAAATATCAGGCGACCAGGTATAACTGGCCCGTTCCTGTTCCAGCAGGTAGCCGTTGTATCCTGTTTCGGTAGTCCACGTATCCCCGTCCGCATTGTTGAACAGTCCGGGTGAGAGGTTGAACACCTGGTTGTTGTCCAGCAGGAATTGCATATCGGCAGCAGTTTGCGGCACCAGTAGGGCTTTGTCAGGGCGCTCATCAAGGAAATCTTTTTTGCAGGACACGAAAGTGAGGAGCCATGCAAAAAGGACAGGGAGTATCAAGGAGAATCTTTTTTTCATATCATTGAATTAATATTTATAGCGGATGCCGCAGGCGATCGTCCGGGTAAGCGGATAAGTATTGAAATAATCAGGGTCGAGATGAGCCTTGTTCGCCCGCCATATAATGCCGAGGTTGGCGGCGTAGACATATAGCTGCAGGCTGCCCTTCTGCGGAGACCAGCCAAGTCGTACATCCTGGAGGCGGACGTGGTCGCCTTTTTCTACCAGTGCGGAAGAATACGTGTAGAACTCGTCCCGCCGGTTGTCCGTCGCTGCAGGAAGAGAAGGTACCACCGTTTGGGTCTCATCGCCGGGCTGCTGCCAGCGTACCGCATAGTCTCCGTTCTGTCCGAAGAGTCCGTAGTCAGCACCGTATCGAATGGAAGTGCGGCGGAAGTAATAGCCCAGTTTGTAGCTGATGTTGGCAGAAAGGCTCCAGGCACCATAGCTGAAGGTGTTCCGCAGCGCGCCGAAGACCAGCGGTCGCGAGGAGCCGTGAAAAACAAGGTTGTCCGGCGTGGCTGCTGCAAGTATTGCGGCATAGTCCTTACTCACCCTGCCGTCTAGGTAACCCTGCGGGTCCCCCGTTGAGGGGTCCAGCCCTGCCCAGCCATAGCTGTAAACCGCAAAGAGCGGCCTGCCGGTAAGCGGGTAAGCGCCGAGCGGGCCGTCGGTCAGGTAAGCAGCAGCGGAAGCCTGCCGGTCGTAACGGCTTACCTTGTCCGTTACATAGCTCAGGAAAAAGCTGGTGGCCCATCCCAGCCGCCGGGTCAGGTTTCGGGTGTCTATGTTCAGGTCAAGGCCGTGCCCGCTGGTCCCGGCGGTATTACCTGTAAAGAGGGTAATTCCTGTCGAAGGTGGATAAGCAGCCTGCCCGATCAGATCTATACCTTTCTTCAGGTAATAATCCAGGCTGCCCGCAACGCGGTGGTCAGCCAGTGCGAAATCCACACCAAGGTTGATATTGCGGACCCGTTCCCACCGCAGTGAAGGATTGGGCGGGTTAATGATCTTTGCATAGGGTAAGCCGGTTTGGGAGGTGCTGCCATCCAGATAGCTTGCAGTGGTGAAGGCGGATAGGCTTTTGTTAATGTTACCGTTGTATCCGAAAGTTGCGCGGAACTTTAGTTCGGGAAGCCAGCCCAGGTGATAAAACGCTTCACGCGAAAGATTCCACGAGAAGCCGGCAGAGTAGAGCGGCACACCTTTCTGGTTGGTCCGCACGCCGAAAAGATTGGACTGATCGAGCCGCCCGCTTGCTGAAAAGGTAAGCCGGCCATCGTAGGTATAAGCTGCGTTCGCGTAGTAGGAACGGGAATGGTCCGTTGCGTCACCCTCAGACAGCCCGGAAGGAATGGGTGCACCGATATTGGGGTTATCATAAAAAGTATACGTGCTTACATAATCGACCGGCCTGGAGGTCGCGTGTTCCGGGTCGTAGCCGTAACGGCTGCTGCTGTTTGAAGTAACATGCAGGGATTGCACTTCGTACCCTCCGATGGCGCTTAGTTCATGCCGCAAACCAAAATGCCGGTTGTAATCCACCTGAACCCTGCCGTCGTGATGTACGGATCCACCTTCGGCCAGGTCCAGGACAGCGCCTGGGGGAACAGGCTGGTACAGGGTACCGGTTCCGTCATCCTGAGTGTACCGGTTAACCAGGTTACGTGCAGCATAACTGCCAGCTGCCAGCAGATTACGCCCTGTGCTCTGCCCCTGGTCATACTGGTACAGGAAGCGCGCATCCAGCCCGTTAAAAAGCTGGTACTTGACCCCGGTGTTGAGCCGGGCATTCAACAGCTTGCGGCGGTTGTCAGCAAGCTGCAGCTCTTCCAGCGGACGATAGTTCCAGTCGAGCAGGCCGGCTCCGGGTGCTGCCGATACGAAGTCGGCACGCAGGTCTTTGATCACTGCTAACGGCTGCCCGCTCGCATCTGCCAGCTGCGCATAGGGATAGAGCTGCTGCCCGTTGTTCCAGGTCAAGGAAAACGGATTGTTCCGGTCCGTTGTTGTCCGGGCGACGTTAAGGGCAGCGCTTAGCTCCAGTCGGGGGCTGAGCCGGAAAGTTTCAGAGGCGTTCAGGGTAAGCCGGTCAAAACCATTGCCTGCTTCCCTGTCCAGGTTCCGGTCATAACCGCCGGAAAAGAAATAACGGTTCGCAGCAGATCCGCCCTCGACAGTCAATGCGTATTGCTGCTTGAAAGATCGCCTGTAAAAATATTTTGAGAGGTCATCGCGCAGGTCATGTGTGCCGAGCATCGTAAGTTGCCGGTTCACCTCTTCAGCAGAGCGCAGCCCCTCACGGCCGGCGAGCAGGAGCTCTACGGCGGGAGAGAGCGGCAGGTGTCCGTCAGCCGACAAAGTGCCGTCAAAATAGCCCTCCGTGAACAGCCTGCGCTCGATGCTGAGGTAGTCCTCAGGGCTCATCCGGTTAAGCTGCTTAAGATCAGGGCGGCTGCCGCCCTCCACGGTAGCGCTGAAACTAACCTGCGGGGCACGGTTAAATCCGCCCTTTTTCGTAGTGATTACGATTACCCCGTTGCCCGCACGGGTACCCCAGATCGATGCCGCCGCCGCATCGCGCAGTACGCTGATGCTCTCCACATCATTAGGGTTGAGATTTTCTATGGGCTCGTTGTACGGGAACCCGTCAACAACGATCAGCGGATCGGCATTGGAGAACAGGGTGCTCTGTCCCCGGATAGACAGCCGTGTTCCAACCGGGTTAAAGCTCAATCCGGGCACCACGTCCTTCAGACGGTCAGTGATGTCGGTAGAGAAGCTGCGGTTTATCAGTTCCCGGCCAACCGTTACAAAGGAGCCGGTCGCCCGCTCTTTGGGCAGTTGCTGATAGCCTGTTGAGACCGTTACTTCTGCAATCGTATTAACAGCAGGTTCAAGCACGATCTTAATAGTATCCCGCAACGGAAGTATAATGCTGCGTTCAAAAGGGACAAAGCCGGTATAGGTAACACGAAGCCGATAATTTCCATGATTAGCGCTCAGGCGAAAATGACCGGATGCGTCAGTTATCATCAGGCGGGTTCCGGGCAGGAGCGCAATTGTTGCGCCGGATACCGGATGGCCAGCAAGGTCAAGGACACGCCCGTTAATTGCTGCGTTCTGCGCCCGAAGCGATCCAGTGTAGCAGCAAAACGTGAGCAGCATTAAGTATAAATAATATTTCATGGGATAAGGTTAGCGGGTGAATGATTAGCAATTGCAGCATCACGGATAACAAGCATGTCGACCACGGCTTCCCGCTGAACAAAAGCAAGCCCATAGGCGGCAAGCTGCTGATTCAGCGACGTGATATCGGTGAGTTTGCCGGAGAATTGCACGTCGACCCTGCCGGAATAGCCGGTCTGGTCAATCACGGGCAAAGTTGATTTCTGCAGATAGAGTGTCTGTAGCCGCATCATCAACTGTTCAAGGTGAGCGTTTTGCAGGTGGCAGCTGAACGCATTGATGTCGGTGACCACCGGACCTCCTTTTGTCTTCAAACGATCTGAAGTATCCGTCCGCACCAGCGCCAAACAGGGCGTCCGCACCGCTTCTACACCCACCTGCCATTGCGGGAACATGCGGCGAAGGTCCGCCTGTATCATCGCAAAAGCCTTATCTCCTACGCCGGCAGGCACGACCAGCTCATAACAGTACCCGTGACCTTCGGCCTGCCAGGCATTATACGCTTGACCAACCAGTTTGGAAGTCATCTGTGCAGAATCTTTAGATAGTAATTTCAACCGGGCTTCAGGAAACCAGCGTCCGCCCTCACTATAGGCAAGCCGGCAAAGCCACGTAAAAGGCACGTTTCGGACTGAAAACGACTGGGGTTTGCCGGGGGCATATTCAGATATCCGCAGGGCCGCGGGGAGGCCGGGCACGTAACCGGAAAGAACGGAATGGTAGATAACGCCGGAGCCGCTGCCGCCGTTACCGGCTATAAAGAGCGGCTTTTCGGGATCGAATGGTATGCGCAGGTCCTTCTTTTCAGCAAGAGGGGCATTGCCGCTGAGCATTGCCGTAATGTTCCTCTGGTTGACTTCGCCGAACTCAGTGATGGCACGGACAATTCCATTGGCATCTATCCAGACGTAGTGTGGCAGGGAGCGGTGCGGGAACAGGCGGTGCAGCGCAACGTCGCCGGTCACTTCCGGCAGGTTAAAAGGTCTGATTTGCTGCAATGCGGCAAGAACCGGTGCAACGGCACTTGGCTTTTCATAGGTAACCGGCAGAAACACCATGCGGTCACCGAATGAGCGCTGGAGAGAATCCATCACCGGAACCATCATCCGGCAGGGCGCGCACCAGGTTGCCCAAAAGTCCAGGATCAGCAGTTTGCCGCGAAAGTCAGACAGGCGGGCCGTTTTGACAAGCTTCCCTCCCACTCGGAGATTGCTGATGCCGGTGATCAGTACATCAGGGACTTTCTGCCCGATGGAAACACCGCCTGCGGTGATGTTTTCAGTATAGTTTTTGATATTTAGTTCCTGCGCTGCTGCCCGAAAAAAAAGGCTAAGAAGGGCCAGGAAGCAAATTTTGTGCTTCATATAATACCATTAAAGATGAATGAGTTTAGTAGCTAGCAGGAAGTGGGATCACCTGCGCGCCTCATTCGGGCGGGCAGATCACAAGCAGCCACGAAGAGATAATAGGTCTAGGCATGTGCTTGTCCTCCATTCTGCATGACCGGGTAAGGTGCCCCGCTCGCCTGGTGCAAAGCACTCGCTGCCCTCACTAAAGCTACTAACTGATCTAAGAGCGAGGCAAGCTCTTCTGCTGTGACCGCCTTTTTAAACACAACTGATCTTTCTCCCAGGCCGGCCAGAGCGGCCAGCGCAAAAAGCTCCCAAAGCAGCTCTCCTACCCTGCCCGGGTCCCAGCGCTTAATAAAGGCATGGATAACCTCGTGCGGCGTTATGGCTGCATCAGGAATCTGATCATAAAGGTTGTTAAAGACGGCTTCCATTACACAGTGTTCGGTTAATACACAAGCCGGTATAAACGCCAAAGGCGTGGTACCCAGCCATTCGCCGCTGAGGTCCTAGGAGACCTTGAGAACGAATAAGCCGGGCCCACGCCTATAGCGTGAGCACCTTACTTACCCTCCTGTTCTCGTTTGAATTTCCTAGGTTCCAGCGACAAGAGATTATAAGTGCAATGCCTCAATAATTTGAAGACTGCAATAATAAAATTAATTTTTTACTTCATCAGAAAGCTAATGTAGAATATTAATTTCAATGTGTCAATACTGACACAAAAAAATACTTTAAATTTTTAGACTTTTCTCAATCGCATGATTGAAGAAAATCTAAAGGAAAACTATCGCAAAGTTGCTTTCAATCTTTATACTCTTAGAACCGTTAAAGGCTGGACTCAGGAACAGTTGGCAATTTTCAGTAATGTAGAGCGCGCAAAGATTAGTCGAATTGAAAACTACAGAGAAGATTTTCTGTTCTCCACAATACTGAAACTTGCGGCCACTTTGGACGTACCCACCCAAGCTCTTCTTGATCTCAGTGTTGATGTGCCTCCTGATTTTGAACAGAATCGCAAAAAGCAACCAAAAAAAAGGAATAAACAGTCATAATCACAATATTTAATTACCAACTTATGGTATTGAATGAATATGCCGAGGTTTACTGGCAAAAGACTTACCTGGGAGCACGCAAAAAGGATCAGTATACAACCAGCGATAATATGTCAGTACATCTATGCCAAACTCACCTACAAACCTAAACCAATCAGATCCTATAGGTAGGGGCATTCAAGAAACGAAGTTGGTGGAGCGTTTATGACAAATGCGTCGATAGCTCCAAGGGTTCGGGTCCGTTCAGTTCCGCTAAATTTCCTTCTATGAGCACTTGAAGGCATGCTATTGTTTTGGGTAAGCGAGTTCATCCTGGATCATCATGGCCTGGCTGTTCCGCTGCATACTGCGACCGGTTTGGCAGGGGTGTTAGTTGGGGCGCAGTTATCCAGACAAATCCTGGACAGGAACACCGGAAATTTGCAATAAGCCATTAAAATGATCAGGAGCAGGTAACTGATCATCCGAACTGCACCTGGTATAGCTTTGGCAAAAAATCGCATATAAGCTATCCAGGCAACCAGTAAAGCGAGCATCAGCAATCCGATCAGAAATGTCTCCGGAAATAAGCTAAATGCTGCAGCGACAAACAGACTTCCGCCAAAATAGCCCATACCTGCGGTGTGCATCCGGAAGCGTGCAAAAAGGTCCACATCCTCCTCATCACTACCTGCAATGATGTTGTAAGCCATAATAATAGCCGTTAAGGCTATAAAAACAAGCAAGGTAAGGGAGAACACGTCAAACCACATAAGTAAATAATTAAACCGGCCGCCGGCAGTGCGACCGGTATTTGAGAAACTAAATAATAGTCAGCTGATCAAACCTGATCACCGGTTTGATGGTAACGCCTTTTTCAGAATCTTCCGCCGCCTGGTTCATTTCCGCGGGATCGTAAAATTTGATCAGTTGGTCAAAGGGAAATTTTCCGGCCTTATGAAGCGCTACAAGTTGCGGTATAAAAATTTCCGGTATGCTCTCGCCTTCCACGATCCCTTTTATAGTCAAGCCTTTTCCAACCATATAATTGGCATCGAAAGAAACCGCAGTGTGAGAAGCACCTATGATGCCGCAAACCCCTCTTGATTTCAGCGCGTAAAGCGCTAAATTAATGACCTCGTTCCTGCCTGTTGTATCCAATGCGTAGTCAATGCCGTCGGAATCAATGGCCTTGATGGCGTCCGCAAAATCACTTTGTCTGCTGTCGAGCGTATGGGTAGCACCAAGCTTGAGCGCGAGTTCCAGCCTGCCGGCATTAATATCGACCGCGATGATAGTTGTGCAGCCCGTGGCGGCTGCAGCCATAATAGCCGACAGGCCCACTGCACCGGTACCAAAGATCAGGATGCTGGAGCCGGGTCCGGGCTTCAGGGCATTAATAACTGAGCCCGCACCGGTTTGGATGCCGCAGCCCAGCGGACCGAGCAATTCCAGCGGGACGGTTGGGTCTACTTTAACCACATTGATCTCCGGGGCAATGGTATAAGTGCCGAAAGATGACTGCTGGAAAAAGAAGTCATTCAGCCCATCATTTTTTTGGTGGTGCGCATGACTGCCATCTGCACGGCCGCCGCCGAAATTCAGGCCTACAAAGTTGTAGCAATAAGAGGGGCTGCCCTTGAGGCAGTTCGGACATTTGCCGCAATGTCCGTAGCTGATCACCACATGATCACCCGGTTTAACTTTTGTCACTTCGTTTCCTACTGCTTCGACAACGCCGGATCCTTCGTGACCCAGCACGATCGGTAATGGTGCGGGATATATTTGGTCCCTCGCAGCAAGGTCGGTATGACAAATACCGCAGGCCGTAATTTTAATCATTACTTCATTGGCGCGGGGCCCGTCAAGCTCCGCTTGTTCGAAGGTAAACGGCGCGTTTTTTTCTTTAGTTACAGCTACTGTAATTTCCATTGAACTTGATTTTAAAGGTTATTTAGTAATTGTTAACAGTGTCAAGGTCACCTGTTCGGGCATTGAAAGGAAGGGACAATGCCCGCTATTCAGATTGTACTGCTTTGTTATCCCCGCAGCCTTGGCCATCCGGTTTTGCAGGTCGATGCCGACCGCGTGATCCAGTAAGGTATGGATGTAGTATTTATCTACCGCCCCGAAATTCGCTGCTGTGATGGTAACCTTATCGCCGAATGGGATCGCCGGCTCCACCCTGAACATTGCGTTCACCTGGGCCTGCACCGATGCTGGCCCGTCCTGGCAAAAAATGTTGACCACCTGATCCCTTTTGATGTCCAGGGTCAACTGATCAGCTGAAGGTATAATGTTAGGTCCGAGCAGCGATTGGGCATCGGTACCGGCCAAATCTCCAAGCGACTGACCGGTCGCCGGTAAAAATGCACCGATATACACCAGCTTTTCAATTTTGTTCGGAATAACTTCTGCAACAGATGTAATGACCATTCCGCCCATGCTGTGGCCAACAAGGACAACTTTTCCGCTAACGCCGTTAATAGCGGCGACCACTTTGTCCCGATAAGCATTCAGGTTCAATGTGGCCGGTGGAGTTTTGTCCTCACCATGCCCCGGTAACTCAACCACGATCACTTTATGGCCCGCAGCAACCAACCCTGCCTGGACGTTCTGCCAGACCCATGCCCCCTGCCAGGCCCCGTGGATTAGCACGAATGTTTTTACCGTTTTGACGTCATCGTCGTTCTTCGAACAGGACGCGAAAACACCGAGGGACATCATGGCAATGATTACCAAGGCCGTGAATCTTTTTAAAAGAGCAGCTTTTTTGTTGTAGTTGTTCATATCATTTGTTTTATGCATCCCAATGCCAATAGGGTACCATATCGCACATCTAACTATAAATCAGTAATTTGATTTGATAACTACCTTAAGCAAAGCGGATATTTCGTAAATGCGGTGGGAGAAATCCGAAATGTCGTCACTTTGACATTGATCCCCTGGGTTGATTGATTTAGTCCATAGGCTGTTTCCGATTCGTTGAAGGGTGACGATATATCGAGCCTGTTCGCGGGTTTCACGAAACTTCGAATTTTACAAGTTCAATAATTTTATAAGTGGTTAATTTTCAATAGGATATGTTACGGCGCGGGTTTTGCATCATGGAGATTATCAATGAATAATTTCATGAACAATGATATTGGAAATACGCCTGTCGCGACCCCTGAGGTCGCGCAGCTTTTAACAAAACTGCTCGCCGAGGAATGCGTGCTTTATACCAAAACCAGATATGCCCATTGGAATGTCGGGGGTCCTATTTTTCATACCGTCTCCGTATTCTTTCAGTCGCAGTACCAACAATTGGAAGAAATCTTTGACAGCGTTGCAAAAAAGATCCGCACCCTGGGCCATTATCCTATCAGAATTTTAAAAGTTTTACTGGAACATACCCAAGACCGGCGGAAAAAACGACAGTTGCGCATTTATCCAGGAATTATTAGCGGACGATAGCATCGTTGAATATATCCGGCAGAACATCAAAAGCAGCGCTGATCAATATCAGATTTGGTACAAGCCATTTCTTAACCGGACTGATCAAGACCTATACAAAATGACCGGCTGCTATCAACACCTTCGAAACCGAGCATTATTAAACACCAAGTATGTGGAAAAAGATTAAATATTACTTAATTGCTGTCTGGATAGCCAAGCAGTTAAAAAAACCCTGACAGCGATATTTTTATGACGTTAATCGCCTAGCTGGCAACAGTGCCTAAAACCTTTTCAATCATAAATTCTACGCTAATGTGCAAACCGGATTGATTACGGATTTTGAAATCCCCGCCCAATTGCTTACTCAATGCTTTCATCATTTCCATCCCAAGTGAAGAGGCGTTTTTTAGATCAAAATTTTCAGGTAACCCGCACCCGTTGTCGCTGATATGCAACATTAATCCATCTCTGCCTACCTGGTGAATAGCGATTATGATCTCTCCACCGTCCGGATTGAAAGCATATTTAATAGCGTTAGTAATTGCTTCGTTAAGGATAAGCCCAAGCGGTACTGCCTGAGCCAGATCAATGTTAAAATTCTCGACGAGCTGTTCGATTCTTATCCGGTGGCGACGAGTATCAAAGCAATCTGCCAGGTAACCAACAAGATCTGAAACATATGCTGCCATGTTAATGCTGGATACATTGCTGCTGGTGTACAGCTTTTGGTGAATTAGGGAAATCGCCTGCACCCTGTTTTGACTCTCCCGAATTGCCTCCAATGCAGCGGTATTTTCCAGGTAGGAACATTGTGAGCTTAGCAGACTCATAACGATCTGAAGGTTGTTTTTTACCCGGTGATGCACCTCTTTTATCAGCCAATCCTTATCCTTGAGCAACTCATCTTTATCGGCCAATAAATCTTCCTTCTCTAATAACAATTGTTCGAGTCCAAACTTTTGCCGAACGATCTCTTCTTGTTGAATTCGCAATTTATCATTAATGCGTTGTTTTAAGCGAAACCGATTGTAACCTATGCCCAGTAGCAAAATCGTGACTCCCAGCCCGCCTAATAGAAGCTTCTGATCCGCCTTAGCCTTATCAGCTTTAAGTTCGGATTCTTTTTTCAAGAACTCAATATCTTTTTGCTGCATTAGAATATTATGATCCTTGCGCTCACTATCAAACTCCGCGTTGTACAATGCAATTTGACGATTTTTTATCACGCTATTGGCTGAATCTGTAAAGGTTTTATACTGTTGAAAATGGGAAATAGCGGATTTATATTTGCCGAGAGCCGAATCTACTTTAAACCAGTTAAGCTCATTCTTGCCATTCAACTCATAGATTTTTGTAGATGAGCCAATTTGCTTGTTCATCTCCAGTAAGGGGTAACATAATTTATACTGTTGTGTTGCTATGTAATAGCTAATGATATAATCTACAGGCCTTTTATAGGTTTCTTTTGTGCCGGCAGGATTTAACTGTTGTATTTTGGCAAAATAATGTTTTGCCTCGTCAAATCGTTTTAGCCCCAGATAGCCGAGCATCATCTTCCCATAGATCGCTATATTAAGCGTAGTCTGCCCGTTAAGGAGTGGTGAGGCTTCTATGCTTTTCAAAATCTTAACAGCTTTCTCATATTGACCGCTACCAAGGTATGCCGTTGATAAATTTATAGATACGGTGATTACTGATACTTCTGATTTGAATTCATGGGCAATTTCCAGCGATTTGAGCAAATAGTCGATGGCCTGTTTATAGTTATTTAGACCTATATAGCACTGCCCGGTACGGTTGTAGATCGTACATAACTGCAGCGAATGGTCACCGTTAATTTCGTAAGATTTGATAGCTAGCAATTCATACCTTAAAGCGTTCACCAAATCGCCGTATAATCTGAGCGCCGACCCCAGCAAGTCATAAACGCCATAAAGTTTTTTATAATTTATAGTGGAATATAGTGCGATAGCCTGCTTGAGGTTTTGGATTTCTTCGAGTGTGTTATTGGCACCCTGGAAGGTAAGCAGATCGGCGATGTCGATTAGGGTTGAGGCAGTGCGCTCGATCTGACCTGTTTTCTGGAAAAGATCACACGCTTTTCTGTAATAACCGATTTTTTTTAGACCTTCTGCTCCTTCGTTTTCATAACATTGCCCTATCGCGATATAAGACTCTGCCTGGTTTCGCAAATCATTTTTTTGAGTGAACAAAAGTAGCGCAGCGTTTGACTTTGCTGCCGCCTTTTCTTTTTCTCCTTTTAAGTTGTAATAAAGAGATAATTGAAGGTCAGCCTGCCCTTGAATATGCCAGTTCTTATAATTGCGGTTTAATTGTATTGCTTGATTTATAAAAATAAATGCACTGTCAATCTGAGATTTTTGAACACCGGAGAAAGTCAACATGTGCTTTGAAAGCTTAAGTAAATTGTTTATTCTGGCCGTATCCCGGGTATCACTTTTTAATTTTAATAACAAAGTTTCTTTATCTTGACTTACCCCGATTTTCGACTGAATTGTTAAAAAGACGATGAGAAACAAGATTTTTTTCATGAGCTAATTGTTTAAAAAAGGCTAAAAGTATTGTAGTATCTCCAGGAAAGGGTCAACAAAACCTAAAGATTGTCCCCCTACTATGAATTGAAATTTGACAAATCATAAAAGTCATTTTTTAAGATAGGTCTTTTTTTTGAACAGCGATATAAAACATCATATAAATGTAAGCAAGCCAGCTTCGGTAAAAAGGTATTTTTTATCGATTCTGTTGTACAGATTATCAGTTTAAAAATAAGACGGCAATAAGCTTGTTTTGGAGTCTAAAGACGCGTAGTCATTAGATAATCAGCGCACTATTTTAATTGGGGCTTTGGTTTCACTTACGTTCCGGGGATCGCAAGGATATCTTGGCGGTTAAAACAACGTAAATCGCCCATGCTTGAAGGATATGTTTTCCTAACAAATGGCAACGGCCCAATCTATGAAAGATACCGAAGGTCTGGCAGGAACGGCCACATGAATATGACTGCTCATCGGCGTGAATCGACTTATTAGTGTGACAAGTTATTTATAAATTGTTTAATCGCTAATGAACCAATTTGATATACCTTCAATGGTGTATTTAATTTGCTCTGAGAAGGATCTATGCAACGGATAACGCATTCATCTTTGTGTTTTGATCTTTTAGGTTAATCTAGTAAATGCCTTTAACTAAAGGGTAAGTGTATACCTGATTGCGAATTTAATATATGGATATCGCTTGTTCGTATTGTTATCATCCTTGTATCTGCCTAATAAAGCGTAGTAGCCCCCTTCTGAGGTGACCGCGAAACCTTCTGTTAACATAAAACTAAGTTCGCCGGCCACGGTATGCAGATAGTAATTTGACTGATTTCCATTTACAGAATGCATCCAACCGCCTTTATAAAGTGCGCTAAAGGCCAGTTTATCAATGTCCAGCTTTACGGCGCCGTTGATGGCAATCCCAGGGCCGTAATCGTAACTTCTACCATTATAGGGATGACGGTTAGGGATGGCTGCCAAGATGACCGGGCCGGCGCCAAAAGACGTATTGAGCTTCACCTTCCCGGGCAGGTCATATTCTGTAAAGAGATTGAGCTTTACACTTTGACCACCGTAAAAGAAAGCTTCGTTATGAATGTAATCATAATTAGCGGAAAGGATCAGCAAGTATCGTGTCCGGTTTGACCCTTCCAGTTCCCAGCCCGTTATGGATCCGTACACACTGACGATATTCACTTTAGAACTGTCGTCCTGCCCTACTTCCGTCGTGATCGAGATATTGCTGAATGGTTCCGTAAACTTCTCGGCCGGAGTTCCATATAATAACTTGATCCGGCCATACCAGCCAAATGTATTTCGACCGGGGAATTGATTTGTTGCGGTGACCCTGAAACTCCGCGCCCCCAGGTCAAAAGCTACGCTAATTTTTGATGAATCTGCTTCCTGGTTACTTTCTGTTTCACGACCCCATTTACTATCGATCATGCGGCTAAAGCCATTCATTGGATTGATTAACGTGGCTCCAGTTTCGCTAAGCTGCCTCTTTAAACCGCGCCGGTGATAATTAATCAATTTATTAGCCAGCCGGTGAGTCATTTCACCTAATACTATGCCACCAAAAGTGGTGTTAATGAAGTCGTTAGGTGCAGGTGCCTGATTCTCGGCGGTGGATTCCCAAAAGTAGCTTCCGGCCGCGGTGGCCAGTGCGGATTGCCAAAAATTATACCCGTTAGCCCTGAAGGAGTTGTAAAATAGGCTGCCATGAAAAGGATGCCCCAACTGGTTGGTTTGAAACCGGTCATTGTCCCAGGTCCAGGAACCTGGATTTAAATTATGGCGGATGGTGCTAAAGGATATTCTGGCATAATCCGCATTACGGACATACCGGTCAAATGACCATGGCAAAACTTCTGCCAACGCCCAGGAGCTGGCGGCCTTGCCAAAGTTCTTTTTTACCGCTGTGGTTTTAATGATGGACGTTTCGGTAGTATCCAAACGATTTGGCCTGTAAAGCGGCATTTGTTGCGCTATAGCGAAAATGGGCAGGCTTAAAAGAGAAATTACGATCCAACAGCTTATAATTATTTTGTTCATCATGACGTTTATGAACAGTTTAAATGATGGCCCAGGCGGTACAGATAGCTTCGGTGATCATTACACCCATGTCACCGTTACCGGTGTCAATTGTGTGGACATATTTAAAGCGCCTGCTCAACCGGTCGAAGACCTGGTCAACGATATCGATTTGTGCTGCACCTACAGGGGTTACCCGGTTATTCTGAATACATAGTAATTGCCCGTTGCAAAGTATCAGGTAATCGAAATGATAGCCTTTAGCCTGCAGCTCGATCAACCTCTTGGTCAGATTTATCTTGAGTTTACGGCTGTTCCTTGCTGAACTGTTCATTGGTTTAAGCTTTAGCGTTATTTAAAACAGGAATGATCTGCAATAACACGGTAAAGGACATGCCAACAATAGTAAATAACTGATAAGCAACATCTTACTAGTTACTTTGATACAAGTATTGCCGATAATTCGCTAAACCTTGCCAAACAGGCGATATACCGTTAATCAACCGGCATAAGCCATAAATCTAGCCAGGTCGTCCGGGAACTCAACCGGGCCGGACGAATGCTGTTGAGCTGAGACCTTTGGCTGATGATTATCAGGATGAGGATTAACCTTATCAACCCGGGCTTTTATCTTAACTTCCAGATCTTTAGCCGAGTTGGTGTTGTCGTTCATGATCTTTTAGTTGAGTGTCCATTTGAAGCCACAATCGGATTCAGACTGGAACTGGTGTATAGCAATTGAAATAACACAGCGGTTACGACGATCAGTAATGCAGCCCCCGTTAATTCAGCAATAAAAAGGAAGGTTGCCCTGCTGCTTAGCAACTGTGCCTGAACAGCCAGCGATTTTGCCAACGAGGCGTTGGCCATGCTAGCGGCCTGATCGGTTGAAAAGCCTTTGGATACAAAAAGTTGTTTGAAACCATTCAGTCGTTCTGCGGCATTAACGTCGACGCTGGTGAGATGAATAAGAAAGCTTTCTTTAAAAATTTGTCCATAATAAAGTTGCAGGTTGTAGAACCCGGCACCGGCATTTAGTAAGGAAGTAAAGCGGGTAAAAGCGGCTATGATCAACCCTGAGTAACCGGTGGTCACGGGAACCGATGTCAGCGTAAAAATCATAATGGGAACGAAAAGTATGCCGGAAGCTGCACCCTGAAAAAAGACGGGCAAGAGCAGATCTTCGAACGCCAGGTCGGGTGCGAATATAAAATACATCCAGAGATGGTAAATGAGCGACATGCTCAGGCCGACTATAAAAAAGTACATGATGACATCTTTTTTCCGGATCAGGATCTGGGAAGTAATGATCATGAAAATGATCAACCCGCTGACGCTGCACAGGCCAAGGATCATCTCCTGCGTTGAGCTCCATTGTAAAACGGCTACTGTATAGCCGTAAACTATGTTGATACTTTCCTTTGATCCGTAGTAAAATCCCAGCAACAGCAAGCCAATCCAAAACTTTTTGTATCTGAAAACCTCGAGGTTAATCAGCGGCCTTTTAATCAGGTATTGCCGGACTATGTATAAAACCCCACTGGTAATGCTGATCATGGCCGCAAATTGTATGCGCCTGTCGGAAAACCAATAATATTTTGAGCCGTAAACAAGAGTATAAGCCAGGCTAATTGCCCCCATCATAAAAAAAACAGTTCCGGTCCAGTCTATTTGATATAAAGGATACTTTCGGATATTTGACCTTGCGTTGAAAGCTAAGAAAATCACCACAAAAACGATTATCTGGAACAGGATCAGGTACTCATAAAGTTCGGTGAAATCAGAACTTTGGATAACTGCTGAGGCAATGAGTCCTAACAATACGCTGCTGCTTAGCACAGTGCCATAAAAGATCGTAGAACCGATTGGCCGGGCATGTTCCGGGCGTAAAAAGCCCGGTATGATGACCAGCATACTTCCTGACAGACAAGCTACAGCACATCCTTGAAAAAAACGGATGAAAAAGAATGCCATTACACTCGTGTTCACCATGAAGGCCACATTAAGCAATATGGAAATGAACGTGACAAACAACAGGTAATTCCTGGTCTCAAAATACTTAAGGAATCTGAATTGTATCGGCAGTGTGGTGATGATTGCCGCATAGGTTAATTGCACGCCCAAGGTGATATCTTCCGGCTGGGCGCCTAAATAGGACAATACATAATTCTGGCTTAACGCAATGGAGGCAAACTCCATTATCGATGACAACAGGATCAGGAAGAATGTGATCCTTATACCCCAGTTCCATTTCAAAAGCCAGGGTCTGATATAGGTTGGCGTGTTCATATCGCTTTCTTTTTAACTGAAACCATTACGTTCATGCCGGCCTTAACCGGGCTGATGTCAGAAGAAGTGAATCTGATTTTTATCGGAATTCTTTGCACGATCTTGACAAAGTTCCCGGTAGCATTATCAGGCGGCAGCAGCGAAAACTTAGCGCCTGTCGAGGCAGCGATCGCCTCAATAGTTCCCTGGTAAACTTTATCATCAATGGCATCTACGCGTATTTCGACCGGTTGCCCGATATACATGCCGTAAACTTGGGTTTCTTTAAAATTTGCGGTAACCCATTTGTCTTTTTCGTTGACGATGGAGACCAGCGGTTGACCGGGCTGGATTTGCTGACCTTCCAGTATCGTTTTTTTGCCCATCCTTCCTGTGTATGGCGCTATAATGGTGGTATAGCCTAGATTAAGACGTGCCAGTTCAAGTTCCGCCATTTTTCTTTTCAGGTCCGCTGCCAGCAATGCCCGACGGGATTTAAGCTCCGCAATCCTGGCGTAGCTGGTTTTTAGATTATTTTCCGCAGCGCTGTAGTCACTCACCGAGACATCATAACGCGATTGTACTGATTCCAAGTCTGACCCTGTAACGGCTTCATCTTTTACCAGCTTCTTATACCGCTTAATATCCGCCTGTTGTAGCACTAACCTTGCCTTGGCTCCGTTAATCTGGTCCTTATTTACCAGCGTTGCGGTTTGGGCAGACGAGATACCAGCCTCCAGAACGGCCAGTTGTGCGCGGGAATCCTCCACTGCGGCTTCAGCTTCGGTAAGTCGCTGACGGTTTTCCCTGTTGTCCAGGATGACCAGCGTGTCACCGGCTTTGACCTCCTGATGTTCTTCAAACAGTACTTTTTTGATGTAGCCGCCGGTACGTGCGGATATCGGGTTGATATAGGATTCAACCTGTGCATCATTTGTTTCCAAAAAATGCTTTTCCCTCAGAAAATAACCGGTGAAATAAAAAATTGCCGCCAGGACAACCAGCAGGGCGGTTATGCCTAAAATTATATTGCCTGGATGAAACTTTGATTTTGCTATAGTATCCATGATTTCTATGTATATGATGATTTATGTGAGCTGTTAAAACTTTCCTGATTCATAAAGTAATTGGTAATAAATAAGTTGAGCGCCGGTTTGCGCCTGTACCAGGTTGAAGCGGCTTTCCTGGTAAAGATTATCGGCGTCCAGCAGGTCGGTTAACAGTGCCAGTTGATTAAAATATTTGGCGCTGACGATCTTGTAGTTTACCCTGGCCTGCTCAATAGATTTTTCAGTCACCGTAATCCGGTTCAGCGCTTCCCGGTATTTAATCAGTAAGCTGTTAGCTTCCTGTTTCACATTATCCTTTATATTTTGCTGAACGTAGCTCAGTTCTCGCAGCCGGCTCTTACCGGCAGACATTTTGTTTTTGTTTTGATAAATTGATGAGATGTTATACGAGACCTTCAATCCGACAAAGCCAATGCTGTATGCCTGGTCGACTGGTGGATAAAAGATGGTATTCGGATAACTGAACCCGTAGCTGGAAATAAGTGCGAGGGATGGCAAATAATTGGCTTTAATTCCGCTAATACGGGCCTCCTGGATTTTTAGGTTAAAGGCGGATTTTTGAATGACATACGCACTTCTGGTAGCTTCACTGATTAAGGAATTCAAGGTATCCGCCAGTGGACGGGGCATGTTTGCAGAATCAGCCGGTAACACCCTGATGCTGTCGGGTAGGTTTAGTAACACATTGAGTTTCTGACTGGCGATCGTTATATCGTTGTCTGCTTGTTCCAGATTTAATTTGACAGAAGAAAGGACCAGCTCGGCGCGGAGAACATCGCTCCGGGTAACTTTTTGATTGCTGTATAGCGCATTGATGTTTTTCACCCGTGTTTCGGCCCGGAGTACCTGCTCCTGTATAAAGCGTTTCTGGTCATTCAGTCTGACCATACCAAGGTATTGGACTACTACCTGCAAGCTGACGCTTGCAGTTTGTTCAAGCGTTCCAACCGTAGCCAGTTCTTTTCTGCCGTTTTGCTCTGCTTCAAATGCTTTCTGCTTGCCGCCGGAGTATAAATTGAATGCAGCCGAAACATTCAAGTCAGCGCCGTTGGAGCTGGGGCGCTTCGGAACGGAATGGGCGTGCCCTAAAAAGCCGTCATACAAGGTTAAACTCGTGAAGCGCTGGTAATCACCGCTTGCGATAATGGAAGGAAGGGCATTGATCTTCGCATCACTGAGATCCGCCTTAGCCGCGCTCTCCTCGCTTTGCGCTGCTTTGACGAGGTTATTATTTGATCTTCCCAGGCTGATGGCCTGCTGTAAGGAAATTTGGTATGGCCTGGCATCCTGCTGGGCATAAACAATTGACGGGATCAGTAAAATTTGGCACAAAAGGATCCTGATCAGCCTGTTTTTACAAGGCTTGAAGTAAATATTTTCCATGATTTATGTCTGTATTAGGTACTTTAATTCATACTATTTAAAGTATTGCTGGTTGTTGTTCTGGCGGAGATAATTGTTTATTCGACATACTTAATCCCATTATTCGATGGTCTGCTTTCGGAGGTCCATCAGGAACAAATTGGTGTCTTTTTTAAATTCCATTGTAATGCTGGCCTCGCCAGAAAATATGGCGGTGTCCCGGTACTTTAACTGCTGCCCGTTGGCAATAACTTCACCATTGAATACAAATAAGATGATCCGGTGTCCTTCGGCGATATCACGGATGGTTTCCGTTAAGCCGGTATTAAAGGTCCCTATACGTATAGCTATTTTTTGCTGCAGCTGATGGTTATCCGAATCATCGCCTGCGGAAATCAGCGTATAAAATTTACCTTTTTCCCGGCTTACCGGCCCGGAATGAAATTGATAGGTTTTTTCATCCGCATTGGACAATAACCATATTTCTAATAGCTCGGTATCTGCCTGGTCGTCGTTATTTTGTATAACCGCAGAAAGAATGTCCTTGCCGGAGTTGATCAACAGCGCGTCCTGCTCTCCTAATATGGTGCGATAGCCCCACGAATCGAAATAATCAACGGACCCATTGATAGCGATCCGGAGTATCTGGATCGGCTTACCTATGAAATGCTGCACTTCCTGTCTCCCGGGCAGCAAGACTTTGTTATCAAACCGAATAACGGGACCCCAGGTTGTATCATCAGTGGGGCTTAACTGTATCGGGAATATAGCATGGTAAATCTTCACCCCGCCCATGTCTGTAAATTTCCGGTCTTGTTCTGCTACGTATTTCATTTTTCTAAATTGTATGAGTTGATCATCAACGAACTGCTAATGATCTGGTACAAAGATCCGATGTAATTAGGGACTAAAAAGGTTGGTTTGGCTGTAGTTTTCGTCGATTCTACCGTTGATTCAAGAGGAATACCGGATGGTAGCTTTGTTGCGGGTGTTCATGGCGCATGTGCCGACCTTTTGTTACCCGGAAAGATGAGTGCAAGATTATTTAAGGCTTTTCCGGTATTCTACAGGAGATATGCCTTCATGGGCTTTAAAGAATTTGCCAAATACGGATTGATCTGAGAAATGTAATTTGTCGCTTACCTGGGCAATACCCAATTCTTTATTCTGTAGCAAAACTTTCGCCTCTAAAATAACAGCGCGGTCAATCCATTCACCTGCGGTTTTTCCGGTTTGTTTTTTAATTAATTCGGAAAGATACTTTGGTGTAACGTTCAGGTTATTGGCATAAAAACTAACCGAGCGCTGCCGCCAGAACTCCCTGGTTAACAGGTTTCGGAATTTGATGAAGATCGAACTTT
This sequence comes from Mucilaginibacter terrenus, assembly GCF_003432065.1. Lineage (NCBI taxonomy): Bacteria > Pseudomonadati > Bacteroidota > Sphingobacteriia > Sphingobacteriales > Sphingobacteriaceae > Mucilaginibacter > Mucilaginibacter terrenus. The sequence continues at coordinate 1,339,124 of NZ_QWDE01000001.1, forward strand.
GTTCATCGCCTGGCAGCGAAGGATTGCCAATGCTTTTATGTAGCGCGTCAACTTCATGGATCAACAAATAGCTGTAACTACGCATCAAAACGGATTCGTTGGTATGTTCGACATTGAAAGTAGTTCTGATCAGATCAAATATAGGGGTGATCCGTTTTACGGCCGTTTCATCGAGCTTTAATATGTGGTGGTCATTGTCCTCAAAAAAAACATACTTATTCAGGTAAAAAATATTTGACCTGGTTTCCAGCAAAAAAGCGTCGGTGAAAAATAACAACTCCATTACAGGCGTCTCCGTGCTGCGCCGGAAGGTACGGGTTACTGAGGGGCCTATGGTGATGATAGCAGGCCCGAATACTTCCTGAGAGGTTAAACCGGCCTGAAGATTGATGCTGCCTTCCTTTAAAAACAAAATGGTGTAAGTTTCGGTACGGAACGGCTCGTTTGTAAATACCGGTTCCTTACCGAAATCCACAAAGAAATAATCATTTCTTTTAGTGGTCAGTGCAAAAACTTTTTGGAGCCGGGAGATCGAATACAAACTGATATCTTCCATAAGACTGGATAAACTTCGCTTAATTTAGTTTTTCTTTTTTATTGCTGTTCTTTTTAGCCGTTTATTGCTCCGGCATGATCCGGAACACCATACCGTTAATGATAGGGGCAATTTTAACCTGACAGGATAACCGGCTGCCAGCCGTTAGCGCCGGGAGCGTATCCAGCATTTGCAATTCCGCGTCATTCGGTTGCGGAAGTTGTTCAGCACCTTGCAGAACTTCCACATGGCAGGTGGCACAAAGCGCCAGCCCCCCGCATGTTGCAGCGATCGGATACCCCATGGCCTTTAACAGCTCCATTAGGCTCAGACTGATATCTTCAGGAACTTCTACCGGCAAACGCCCCCCGTTTCGGTTTTCTACAGTCAAAACAATCATATTAAAAAGTATTTACGCCGTAAACGGTGGTGTATTTAAAGTTCAGCTTTTCCCGGGGGTAAACGAAATGAAAGGCGCTTTGCATCATCAGCGCTGCTTCGTGAAACCCGCTCAATATCAATTTCAGTTTGCCGGGATAGGTATTGATATCGCCGATGGCATATATTCGTTCCCGGTTTGTACTGTAGTCTAGGGTATCCACCAGGATCGCGTTTTGATTAATGCCAAGCCCCCAGTCCGCTATCGGCCCCAGTTTGGGGCTCAGGCCAAATAAAGGTATCAGCTGATCTGTGGCTAAGTGCTGCTCATTTTGCTGATGGTCTGTTATTCCCACGTGCGTCAGGTGATCTTCACCTGTCAATTTGGTCAGATGGGATTTAAGCAGCAAAGTGATTTTATCCTCGCGTGCCAGTTCGAATATCCGCGAGGCTGAATCGGGTAGTCCCCGAAATGTATCACCCCGATGTACCAGGGTAACCCGTTTGGCAATATCCGCTAGGTAAATGGCCCAGTCCAGAGCAGCGTCTCCACCACCGGCAATGATCACCTTTTTTCCTTCATACAGTGAGGGGTTTCTGATCATGTAGCTGATTCCTCTTCCTTCAAACTTTTCCAGACCGGCCAATACCGGCTTTCGTGGTTCGAAACAACCCAGGCCACCTGCTATGGCGATGACTTTACAATGAATGATCGTCCCTTCGCTGGAGGCAAGCTCATAGGTTTGATCCGGAAGCTGGCGGATTGTATCCACCCGCTCGCCCAGGGTAAAACCCGGCAGGAACGGTTTGATCTGCTGGATTAGCTTATCCACAAGTTCCAGGCCTTTGATCTCAGGGTATCCCGGGATATCATAAATCGGTTTATGAGGATAAACCTCCGATAACTGTCCGCCAACCTGCGGCAGTGCATCGATCACGTGGCAGCGCATTTTTAATAAGCCCGCTTCAAAAACCGCAAATAGTCCGACCGGGCCGGCTCCAATAATACAGATATCCGTTTCTATCATAATGATTTTTAGTTACCTCAGGTAGTATATAAACTCAACCCTGAATTAAGATGCAGATGCTATTTTCTGCGGCTTGCAGGGAATGAACGATGTTGACCGGAATATCCAAATCATCGAACTTATCCAGTTCGACCTTTTTTTCTCCCTGCACGTAAGTAACCCTGCCTTCCATTACCATCAATTTTGTCGGCATGATGGCTTTGTGGTCCCGCCAGGTCACCCCTTTTTTCAGTCCTATGGCCATCGTTTTAAAGGAATCACCTGTTTTGATAATTTTCGATAGGGGGCGGTCGGTGGTTCCGAGTTCCGCCAGAATTTTTTTTATGATCATGATCTTCGTTTTATTTAATCCAAAATTCGTCGGGATAATTATCCTCGAACGGTCGTGTATGCAGCCTGATCAATATATCACTGATGGCGGACAATACCTGCGGTGGCAGGTTGTTTTCCATAAAAGGAAAAAATTCACGTTCTTCGAACCTGATATGCGCGGTCAATTGTTCGGCGAAAGGTAAACAGTCCGGCCGGGCTAACCGCCCCTCAATGGCTGCCAGGAACAACGATTCCAGCGCTACGTGCTCTGCCTTTCCCCGGCGTGCCAATTCAGTATCCTGTTGATTGAATAAAAGGATCTCTTCTTCCTGAAAATGCTCCCTGAGGTGTTCCTCCCAGAAAAAGCGGACGTAGTTTGCAATCCTGTCAAAAGATGCCCCTTTCTTGAGTCCTTCTTTGATTTTCCAGCAGAATAGCAGGCCTGCATGATGATCCCGGGAAAAAGGCACGAGATAGCCGCTTCTTTTAAGGGGTTTATTTTTCATCTGTGAAATTGATTAATCCGTCCCGCTTTAAAACAATAAATCCTTTAAAATCCTGGATGACCTTGAGCAGGTGCTCCACATTGGCAGGTATCATTGCAAAGCTCCCTGCATTGACCTCCAGCTGTTCATCTGCGTAGATCAGCAAAGCGCTACCTTCTTCGGCTATAAGGTATGCATCGCATGTGGCGACATGCCGGCGCATATTGGTACTCGCCGCATAGGCTACCTGCACTACTTTTACATTTTTATCTTCCGTTAAATTTTCCATAAACCACTTAAATTACATTTAAAAAATGATCTTTTTTTGCCCTTTGGCATACTGGAGCTTATTCTGGAATAATACTGACATCAGTTCGGCTTTATTTTTAGCCGTCGCAGCGACCTGCCCCTGAAAATGCCCGTCGATGGTTTGATTGAACAGTTTAATCCACCGAATGAAATGTTCTGTACCTATCGGCAGCGGCGCGTGTTTGATAAACGGGCTTCCCCTGAAACCCGGCACGCCAAATAGTGCTGCGTTCCAGAAATCGTACATCTGGTTGAGATGCGGTTGCCAGTCTCCCGTAATCACTGATGAAAATACCGGACCCAATAATTCGTCCTTCCGCACCCGGGTATAAAAATCATCCACCATAATTCTGATCGACGCTAAATCTTGAATATCTTCCATATCTGGTTTTAATGACGGTATTGTTATTCAGAGTTTTGTAGCCAGCGAGGTGATGATAAAATATCCGCTCCAGGCAACAAAAAGGATAATTCCGGCGACCAGCCACCAGGGAATGCTCTGGGGCGTTTCACTTCCGTGTATGACAAAAGTCCGCTGATCGCCCTTGCTGTAAGCATTGATCATTAATGGCAGGACACCTTCGACCACTTCATCCTTTCTGATTCCCTCGACAGCAATGGCGGGGCCGTTCCGGACACTGAAAGGGATCAGTTTTATACCTTCCTTTCCCTTTTGGTCCTTACTCACCACTTTCAATATATGACCGCCGTCGACCAACTTCCTCGTATCCAGGTCGAATGCCACCGGAGCCGGGAACTCGCCAACCGGTTGCGGTTCGTCATCGATAAAAAGAGTAACAAAACTTTGATTTTTCATCTCATCAGTCGTTTAAGATCATCCTCTTGATATGCTCCCGGCCAATCTCGGCGGGTTTGATTAAGCATTTAAGGGTAGCGGCCATCACGTAAAGCGTAATGAAGACCATAAGCGCTACAATCAGGTAATCCCAATTGCTGTCAGGTCCGGGTCCATGCGTGATGCCCTGCAAAAATTTAGGCTGCTGCTTTTTACAGGCATCACAGGCAAATGCAGCCTGGCTATAAGCCAGTACGACGAATAGGAACAGGTACTTTTTCATTTTATTTATATTGAAGATGATCTGAATGATAAGTTTTGAACAATGCATGAAGTGAGCTGCTCTTCATACATCCCGTAAGCGCTCAGGAGTATGCCTTTGATCTGCAATCCGGCAGAAGATATGGCATAAAGGATCATCTCGTCGCCGGGATCTGTCAAGCCTTCAAAACGATGCACTTCGTCTATTTCAAACTCCTCCGGCGACAACGCGGTACCTGAAGGGTGGCATGGCTTACACGCCTTGCCCGCCCTGGCGTTAAAATCGTGTGTGTAACCCCGGCCTGTTAATCCATTAATCGCCTCGCTTACCGTAGTGTAATTATGCATCTGTTCTAGTTTCAAGGTTCTTGTTATTTTAATGACGCAATGATCTTTTTCACTTCTTCAACCGTTACCTTTTTGGAATTATTCCCCCAGCTTCCCCGCTCATGGTTGATAATGGCGGTTACTTCTTCCGGTTTCAGGTTGTTGTTGGTTCCCACCGGTGGCATGATGCCATAACCTTCGCTTACGCGGCCGTTATACCCTTTCATGATAATTGTCACTTGCACGTCCGGGCTATTGTCCAACACTACTTTGCTGCCTTTCAGCGGTGGAAAAGCGCCGGCCAGTCCCAGCCCGTTTTCCTGGTGGCAGCCCTGGCAATTAGCCGCATATAAAGCGTTGCCATCCGGGCCTGTTTTGGCCGGACTTGGCAAACCCGCGGGGCTTCCAGATCCTGTCGCCTTACCATATAAAAAAACAGGGACAGGTTTGCCGGTGGGCAGCGGTGTTTGTTTCAAAGACTTTAAATAAGCTACGAGCGCCAGCGCTTGCGGTGAAGCAACGATTTTTCCGGTGACCCCTTTTCTGAATTCCTCCGGAACAGTCACCACTACATCCTCCGTATAAGCGTAATCACTAACGGTGAACAACCAGCTATAGGAAGGCATGACTGATGCCGGCATTACCGATCTCGGATTGTACAAATGCAGGAAATGCCAGTCAGCGCTTGATTGCCGGTTGCCGATATTGGTCAGGTCCGGGCCGGTCCGTTCGGAGCCCATTAAGGTCGCTGTGTTCCGCCAAATATCTGTGCGCGTATTCCGGGCATAATCAGCGGCAACACCCGGCCGGGTCCCCCAACTTCTATCCATTTCCAGGTTGCGGACCTGCTGGGTGTGACAGGCCACACATCCTTCAGCAATAAATATCCCTTTACCCGCCGCTTCCAGCGCCGTAAGCGGTTTGCTCCCGGGCAGAGGCGCGTTATTAACCTGGTTGTTTAGGGCCGGGATAATCGCTACGAAAATCGTCAGGAAGACGAATAAGCAGAGCGCCGCCAGATAAAGCCTTTTATGATTGGTATAAATATCCATTTGTTCCCTTTAAATTGTGGCATTTGCCGGTAAGTAATCCAATTTTTCAAAAACCGCCGCCTGCACTTCAGCTTCTGTACTGATGACGGTCATGGCATACATGTTCCAGGCGAACAGGAGGTGAGAGCCCCACATTAACGATCCGCCGATGGCACGCCAAAGCCAATAGGGAGCCATCAGGCTTACGCCATCAATAAACGGTTTACCGGCTACCCAGCCCATGCCCTTCAATGTTCCGCCGACCATTAAAGGAATCGAATAGAACAGGATACCGACCAGCGCCATCCAGAAGTGGGCGCCTACCAAACTTTGTTTAGCTTCCTTCCCGGTCAACCTGGGTACGAGCGTATAAATACAGGCCCAAAGCATAAAGGCGATGATACCGTACATGGTGATATGCGAGTGTGCTACAGTGAAATCGGTAAAATGCCAAACCAGGTTAGTGGAACGAAAGGCCTCTGCTGTCCCCTGCGTTGAACCCGTAAAATAGAAGATGATCCCGGTGACGTAAAATGGCAGCGTGTAGCTGCGCGAGATCTTATGATAGTTCCCGCGTATGGTCATCAGGAAATTGGTCGTGCCAGCAAAAACAGGTATCAGCATACCCACGCTGCCGACAATGGCGACTGTTTGCAACCACCAGGGTATGGAACTGAACAAAAAATGATGTGTGCCGATCAGCGTGTAAAAGAGTATCTGGGACCAAAAAGCCAGGATACCTAAACTGTAAGAATAAATTGGGGTATTTAAATGTTGAGGCAGAAAATAGTAGACCAGGCCCAGGTTAAAAAGCATAAACCACATACCCACTGCCTGGTGCATATAAAATCCTTGCACGATTGTTTCGCCTAATCCATTCTGCCACCAGGGCACATAACCTACAATGACGATCACGGTCAGGAACATGACTGAAGAAACAATATACCAGTTAGAAATATAGATTTCCGGAGTTTTGCGCCGGGCAATCGTTTTTAGGAAATTGATCAGGGTGATGACAATTCCCAGGGCAAACAGGCCCATTACCGGCCAGGTATATTCCCGGTATTCTCCGCCGCCATTATTTATTCCAGCCATGAGCGAAATAGTTCCGCACAACACCGCTGAATTGATCAGAATCAGCGTGTAGTAGCCCCATTTGGTGCTGTATAATACAGTGTTACTTACCGTGGTTACTACGTAATGTCCCAGTCCGATCATGGCCAGGGAAGACCATCCCCAGAAAACCATGTTCGTGTGGGTAGGACGTAACCGGCCAAAGCTTAACCAACTGACATGATCCGCGTCCGGCGAAACGAATTTAATACCGATGTACTCCCCAATTGAGGTACCCGCGACCAACCAGAATGTCCCGGTACACAAGAACCAAAGGATCAATTTTACCAGTTTAGGATCGACATTATGCTTTTTGGCCGCCCTCCTTTTCGGTGAAATGAAACGCACGCCGTTTACCTCGGCGACATTGGTCAGCAGGCCTTTTTTATCATCCGGCGGGACATTGCCTGCCAGTTCGCTGTCATTTAAGGTATAATCGAGTGCCCTTTTACGGCGCAGCACTCCGGCAAAGAATTCTTCATCATCTTCCATTTGCTGCGTTAATCTGACAGCCTGCTTTTTAAGGCGGAACTCACGGGCGCTGTTTACGATCCGGCTTAATTTGACGCAAGCAATATAGACTAACCCGATCAGGGGAAGCATAACCAGCACAAGCATAATGTAGATTCCAGGGCTATTTATTGTTGCTGCTACCGAAGCATCCTGCGCCTTAGCTGCATGGCCCGAAAGAACCAGGGTTATTGCTATGGTTAATGCTTTGATAGCTTTGTCCCTTCCATTGCGCTTTATTGGTTTCTTTTCAACGTCGCTATGGTTGATCAACTGATCGATCTGTACGCGGTTTAAGCTGGTCAACTGCTCCCGGACCTGGCCATCCGGTCTCTCGATTGCGTCGGCTTCTTCCCTCAGCCTGCGGGAAAGACGGTAAAGCCACACGGCAATGATCAGCAATAAAAAAAGAAGAAAAGCTACAGCGAGGTCTACTCCAATATGGTCAATTTTGAGCGGCTGTAGTTCATCAGCCCGGGCATTTGTGCAGAGCAGCAGCAATCCGCTAAGTGCGCTAAAAAAACAGATCGGTTTAGTTTTCATAAAAAACGAATTAATTATTATCATTTGCTGATTGATCATATCGTCCTGGTTGTAACCTTGCCTGAATCTCCCTGGGCGTCCGCCCGGTAAATGGGTAAACTGAAATAAAATACAGATCCGCCACTGCGGCCTTTTTCCGCCCGAACGGTGCCATCATGGTCGGTGATGATTTTTTTTACCAGGTACAAGCCCAAACCTTTGCTGTTTTTTTTGCGGACCGATCTCGACTCAACCTGATAGAATTTTTGAAAAAGCTGCATTTCCTGTCCAGCAGGAATACCAATGCCCTGATCCTGTACCGCCACTTCTACACAGGTGTTGGTTGTGTTGCTACTGATCGTGATCCGGGAAGCCGGCGAAGAAAAATTAACCGCGTTGTTGAGGTAATTGACTAAAACCTGTATGATCTTGTATTTATCTGCCCGGACCTGAACTTTAGCTTCATTTTGCCTGACGAAGCGGTAGCCGGGATGGAGCAGTTTCATTTCACTAATCATGACGCTGATCAGATCTTCCATACAAAAAACTGTCCTGTTTGACGCAGACTGGTGAAGTTCGCTTACAGGCGATGTCAGGTATTCCTCGATGACGCTGGTCATACAGTTGATATGGAGATCCACTGTTTGGAGTACCCTTACCGTGTGTTGGTCCCGGCCGCCGGAAAGCATCCTTATTAAAAGCTGAATATTTAGTTTGACGACCGTTAAAGGACTGCGCAATTCATGGTTGACTACGGCAAGGCTTAAACACTCTTCGTTCATCAGCTGCGTGGTATCTTCAACGACACCTGCCATCTGCTCCGCAATATCCCACCCCCGGTAGAATTGCACTCCGGATAGGCGGAGCCATTTTACTTTTCCCCCCGGCGTATTCACTTTAACCCTTACCTCGAATTTCGAGTTTGTCGCGCAGGCGCAAGTAAATTCACGGATGAGGTGGTTTACCTGTTCTGGTTCCAGCAGTTTTAAAAA